>PXSQ01000001.1 GCA_003022725.1 Halobacteriales archaeon SW_7_65_23
GCCGTTTCCATTGCCGCCGTTGCCGTTCCCATTACCGTTGCCGCCGTTGCCGTTGCCGTTCCCATTACCGCCGTTGCCGTTGCCGTTCCCATTACCGCCGTTGCCGTTGCCGTTTCCATTGCCGCCGTTGCCGTTCCCATTACCGTTGCCGCCGTTGCCGTTGCCGTTACCACTACTGTCACCGTCATCACCGGTACAGCCGGCCAGTCCGATCGTCCCCGCCCCCGCCACAGTTACCAGAAATTTTCGACGTTCCATGAATATATATGATTTAGAAGGATTGTTAAAACTGTATGATTGGTACTTTATATGAATCGGAAACTGCATCGCACAATAGGGGGGACTCCACATCCCGCCTCGGTGGCTTTCTGACACTGGTGACTGTAATTCTTTTACTCACCAGTCTCCGCTATCTGATACTGTCGGACGTAACTCTGTGTCACATCGTGGCACTCTCCTGGCTGTATTCGCACGGTTGAACAGCTGAACGTGAGGGGTACGCTACTGTCCCAGATAGTTGCTCCCCGCTCCCGGGACAGGTCAGTGCACGATCACGACAGCTGACTCGGTCTCGGTCATCTCGCCGTCGCCCGAGTACGTGCGTGAGCGTTCGATCTCGAACATCTCGTCGCCGAGTTCGAACGCGCCGTCGTCGACGACCAGCGTACCGTCGCGAACCTCGAACTCCTCGGCCTCGATCGCGGCGTCGATCGTCCCGACGTCGTTGCCGAACTCGGGGCCGACCAGCGAGTAGTCGAGGTCGACGTCGCTGATCTCCGTCGTGACGTCCGGCTCGCCGTCGAACGTCTTCAGGGTGTCGACGTGCATCACTTCCGCGATGGCGTCCGCGAACCCGCCGACGTGGCCGTACACTTCGACGTGGTCCAGCGTAGCGTTCAGCGCGAGGCCGTTCTCGGTCTTGTAGCGGCGCAGCGCCGAGATGACCTCCATCGCGGTTTCTCCGGCCGCCAGGTCCGCCTCGTATCCGCGGGTACTCGGCCAGTCAGTCGTGTGCAGCGACTCCTCGCCGTCGTACAGCTGGTGGTGCAACTCCTCGGTGATGTGCGGCAGGAACGGTGCCCACAGCTTCAGGAACGTCCGGTGGGCCGTGACCAGCGCGTACTCTGTCGAGGAATCGCCGCCGTCCGAGAGCCGCTGCTTGGCGATTTCGAGGTAGTCATCACAGAAAGTCGACCAGAAGAACGTCCGGAGTTCGTCGCGGGCTTTCGCGAACTCGTAGTTCAGGAAGCGCTCGGTGACCGAATCGACGGTCGCATCGAGGTTCGACAGCAGCCACCGGTCGATGGCGGCCAGCTCCTCGGCGGGCGGCCGCTCGGGTTCCTCCTCGGGGGTGAGCTGCTCGACCAGCCGTGAGGCGTTCCACAGCTTCTGGAGCAGGCGCTCGCCGGCTTCCAGGTCGCCCTCGCGGTACGGGAAGTCGTCGCCGATGGAGGTCCCGGCAGCCCAGTAGCGGGCGGCGTCGACGGGGAACCCCGCGAGCACCTCCCGCGGCGGGATGACGTTGCCCTTCGACTTGGACATCGCCTCCCGGTTCTCGTCGAGCACCATCCCGTTGATCATCACGTTCTCGAACGGCACCTCGCCGGTGTGCTCGTAGCACTTCACGATGGTGTGGAACAGCCAGAAGGAGATGATGTCGTGGCCCTGGGGCCGGAGCGTGAACGGGTACAGCTGCTCGCGCTCCATCGTGAACGCCTCGGCGTCGGCGTCCCAGTTCCAGCCGGCGTTGATCAGCGGCGTCAGCGAGGAGGTCGCCCACGTGTCGAACACGTCCGTCTCGGGTTCGAACTCCTCGCAGCCACACTCGGAGCAGGCCTCGACATCCGGCTCGTCTTCGATGGGCTCGACAGGCAGCCGCTCGCGGTCGGCGAGGATCACCTCGCCGCAGTCCGCGCAGTACCACACCGGGAACGGGATCCCCGAGTCGCGCTGCCGGGAGATACACCAGTCCCACTCTAACCCGTCGATCCAGTGCTCGTACCGCGAGAACATCTTTTCGGGGTACCAGTCCATCTGTCGACCCGCTTCGAGGTACTCGTCGGTCTTGTCGAGGATCTCGACGTACCACTGCTCGGTGACGAGGTACTCGACTTCCACCTCGCAACGCTCGTGGACCTGCACTGCGTGCTCGTGGTCTCTCGACTCCAGCAAGTACCCCGCTTCATCGAGGTCGGCGATGATCGCCTCGCGGGCCTCGCTGGTCGAGAGCCCCTCGTACTCGCCGGCGAGGTCGGTCATCGTCCCCGACTCGTCGATTGCGATCCGCAGGTCCAGGTCGTAGGCCTGGTACCACTCGATGTCGGTCTGGTCGCCGAACGTACAGCACATCACGATGCCGCTCCCCGTTTCCAGGTCGACGCGGTCGTCCTCGACGATCGGGACTTCCTGGCCGAACAGCGGCACCCGCGCAGTGCCGCCGACGAGGTGCTGGTTCTCGTCGTCGTCAGGGTGGACGAACACCGAGACGCAGGCAGGGAGCAGCTCCGGCCGCGTCGTCGAGATAATGAACGTGTCGCCGGTCTCGCCTGGACCAGCGTCGCCGTCGGGCGTCGAGCCATCGCCGTACTCGACGATTTCGAAGGCGATGTCGTTGAACGAGGTGTGTTTGGTCGCGTCCTCCTGTTCGACCTGGGAGATTGCGGTCTCGCAGTCCGGACACCAGATTGTCGGCGCGCGCTGGCGGTACTCACGACCCTTCTCGTACAGATCCAGGAAGGATAGCTGCGAGATCCGCTGGACGCGGGGTTCGATCGTCTTGTAGGTGTTGTCCCAGTCGACCGAGACCGCGAGCGACTGGACGTCCTCGGTAAACTCCTGCTCGTAGTCCTCGCAGACGTCGCGGCATTTCTCCTGGAACTCCCGCCGTGAGAAGTCGCCGTGGTTGATGCCCAGTTCCCGCTCTGTCAGGCGCTCGGAGGCGATCCCGTTGTCGTCGTAGCCAAAGGGGAAGTAGACGGCGTCGTCGTACATCCGGTGAAAGCGGGCGACGAAGTCCTGCAGCGTGAACTGATAGAGGTGGCCCATATGGAGGTTACCCGACACCGTCGGCGGCGGCGTGTCGACGGTGTACTGGGTGTCGGCGTCCCCGTTCCTGTAGGCGTAGGTCCCATCCTGGACCCACTGCTCCTGCCACCGGGGTTCGATGGCCTCCGGATCGTACGCCCCGTCGATCGTCTGGTCGTCTGCCGGTTCCTCCGTCCCGTCCTGTGGTGGTTCCTGTGTGTCGCTCATGGCTTGTCTCTCGGTATCTTTCGGCGGGCCGGATGGGTGACGGCTGTGTGAAATCGATGGGACATGACCCGCCGTCCCCTGGCCCGTGAACAGTGCGCGCGTCGAAATGTGGAGCTATTGGGGCGGAACCGCCCCTACTACGGGTACGAAAACGGGCGTGGCAGCCACTCGACGCGCCATTACGTGTTACTGGTTGCGTCGAACGGATTAACGACTTCGGTTTTCTTCGCCCCGCCGGCAGGGATCCATCGCTTTTGTGTTACGCCGAGGAGTCGAGTTCGTACCGTTCGTCGTCGCGGCCGGAATGGGCCCGGACCCACAGCTTGCCGATCCGCGACAGGCGCGTCCGGTAAGATTTCCCCTGTTTTTCGCGTTCGACGTACCCCTTGCCGCCGGGGCCCAACCGATCCACGGCGTAGATGACCTTCGAGCGGAAGGAATCGCTGTACTCCTCGCCGAGGTCGCGGGCGAGCTGTTTGGCGAGTTCCGAAACGGACGCGAACTCGCCGTGCTCGCCGAGGGTGAAGAGGATCACCTCCTCGAACGGCTTGACGTTCGAGAACGGAGCGATCGGGAGTTCGACGACGTGGCTGCCGCCGACCTCCTTCGCGCCGACCGTGGTCCCGCGCTCGTCGAACTCCGCCAGCAGTTCCCGTGCGCCGGCAAGCCTGTCGGCCACCCGGTCGTCGTCTACATCGCCGCCCTGGACATCCTCGAGCAGGTCGATTCCGGCCCGCAGCTCCTCGGCCAGCTCGGTTTCGAGGTACTTCTCAGGGACGGTGTAGTACGTGTGGATCCGGTCGCGGTCGTTCTCGCGCTCGACCATGATCGAGTGGCCGGCGGTCGCGAACGCGAACGACACTGTCCGGGGCATCGCGGAGATGTTGACCCATACTTCTCCCCGGCTGCCTTCGGGACCGTCCTCGCTCCCATCCTCCGCGTCGATTCCCTCATGATCGAGTTCGTCGTTGATGAGGGTAAAGGCCTGCTCGAAGGCGGCGTCGTAGTCGTAGACGTTCTCGATGACGAACCGTTCGGTTTCGGCCCCCAGCAGGTTCCGGAAGTCCTGTTCGAGTTTTGTGGCGAGACGCCGGGAGTACTCGACGTTGGCCTCGCTGCCGATCTCCCCCTCCAGCAGGATCACCCGATCGACGTCTAACTGCTCGCGCACCAGCGGCGCGATCACCCGGTCGTAGTCGAACCCGACCGGGACGATGTGGGTCTGCATACCTGGTACGTGGGCGGGTTCTTAAATAAAACACCAGTCTCGCGAGTGGCCGCGACTCATACGGATTGTTGTGACTCTTTTCGGCGGTGCCGTCGGAGTCTGTGACTCTTTTCGGCGGTGCCGTCGGAGTCTTTGCGTTTCGTGCGCTGTATTGCGCCTGCTCCGCCTATAAATGCAAAAGCTTATTGCAGACGCATTTATCAATCGGTATATTCCGCTTCAGCCACGAAAGAATAGTTCCGTATTCGATCAAAAAGCTGGCGGGACAAGAGGAAAAAAACAATGTCAGAAAGTTTGGACCAGACCGAAGACGAAGACCAGAACGGGGAAACCCCCTCGAGTCAAACGGCGGGCGGCGACCAGACTGATGACTCGACCGACGCGACGACGAATGGTGTTGCCACGTCCAATTTCAAGGTAAAAGGCGAGATAAGCGACGAGACGGCCGCAGGCGTTCTCGGGGACAACACGTCATCAGGGGAGACCCCTGTCGGCGTCGAGGGCAATGCACCGAACAGCTCGAACGGTCGCGGCGTCGTTGGGACGTCATTGTCCAATCAGAGCAACTATACCGATTTTGCCGCTTCACCGGAGGGGTACGGAGTGTACGGCGTGAGTGATCGGTATTACGGCGTCTTCGCATACAAACCGGCCGGCACGGATGGCCCAGCACTGTTTGCCAGGTCGGACGTTAATGTTCCCAGTATCCTGACGTTGCAGACCGGGGGTGGGCCCGCCATCGAAACCCAGGACGTGGAGGCGAATGGATACGTCGAGGCGGACGGATACGTCGAGGCAAGCGACGGCTTCAGAGGGAATGTCGGGGCCTCGGCGTACAAGAGTAGCAGTCAGACTGTGAGTGGCAACTCCACAGAAACAGTCGTGTTCGGCAGTGTAGAGGCTGATCAACGAAACGAGTATGATGAATCCAACGGGGAATTTACCTGCGCATACGACGGCACCTACAACGTCGACGTGGGACTCAACCTTACATCGGTCGATCAGGGAGACGAGTACGAAATAGATATCGAGGTAAACGGTGGTACTGAGGCCAGAAAGGTCCTCCTTATGAGTTCGGCCGACGACGGTGATGACCCTACCTTCACTTTGTCGAGAAACCTGTTCAACCTCAGCAGCGGTGACACGATCAAGGTCGATTTCAAAAACGAGGGAAGCAATAGTGTAAATGTGTATGGGAGTTCCTCCTACTGGACCTGGTTGACCGTCCGCCAGGTCGGGTGACTCACCGACGAAAAGGACTGGAGATGAGCTGTCGGGGCTCCGGTCTCCGGATGCGACGAGGCACTGGTGGGGCTGTTCGAGCGGCGCGTGGCCCACGGCCGGTCAGGCCCCGGCCAGCCGCTCGTACAGCGGGATCAGTTCCTCACGTCCCGAGAGCGAGTTCAGGTTTTCTACGTCTTCCGCTTCGCACCACTCTACAAACTTTTCAAGTTTGTACCGGTAAGAGTCGATGGTCGCGTCGGCTAACTCGTTCTGACGGTCACGCAGATAGAGGTGCACAGCCTCGTCCGGAGCGATGGGTGGGTCTGCATATCCGGTACGTGGGGCTGGCGTCATTATAAACCACCAGTGTTCCGACGGTTACGAAACCCTCCGTAGCTCGAACCCGGAACTACTGCTTGTCGGGGGTGGATTCGTGTCCGGATTGCGACTGGGAACGGTCGGAGTGATCGTCTCCCTCTGGATTCTCGTCGCTCGGTTCCCCGTCGTCCGCGCTGCCGTCGCCAGCTTCGATCAGATCGTCGAACTGCGACCGGTAGTCGGGGCCGAGTAACCGCCTGGGTTCCTCCAGTAGCGTCTCGTACAGTTCCCGCTGGCGCTTTTTGCGCTCGTAGGCGCTATACCGGGCGACGCCCAGCAGGGCCACTCCCACCACGATGGCGGGGACAGCCAGTATCGACAGCGGGAGGGGCTTGGTCACTAGGATGGCGATACCGGTGAACGCGACGAAGACTCCGAGACTCCCCCAGGCCAGCAGTGACAGAAGCGGCCGGGTCGTGCCGACCTCCTGGAAGTACTGCGCGTAGGGGTCGACGGTCTCGCGTTCCTCCGGTGTCAACTCCGCGAGGGACGATTCGAGTTTCTCCCCGCGGCGCTCGCTCACCGCGCTGAAAAGCACGTCCCAGAGCCGGCGGCTCATGTAAAGCCTGTCGTGTTTCGACTGTATAACTGTGGGTGCCACGAAGAATCGTCGCGCTCGAACGAAACAATGCCGTCGCGGTGGCGTCCTTCGCGAGGATCGCGTTAAATCCGAGGTTCCTGTGACTGCTGACCGCGAGCGGCGCTACATCCAGAAGCCTCGTCGTGAGCGCGTTTTCGCAGTTCCTCGTACAGCGCGACCAGCTCATCGCCAACGGCGTCGAGCGTGAACTCCTCGGCTTTCTCGGCTGCGGCCGCACCGAGGCGCTCGCGCTCGCCGGGTGAGTCACAGAGCTGCCGGAGCGGGTCCGTGAAGTCGGCGTCGCTTTTGAGACACTGCGTCCCGTCCTCGAGCCACTCGTAGGTCGGGATGTCGCGGATGACGGGCGGCTTCCCGCAGGCCATCGCCTCCAGCAGCGCCATCCCCTCGTTCTCGTTTTTCGAGGGCCAGAAGAACACGTCGCCGGCAGCGAACGCGCCCCGGATGTCCTCCACGTACCCGGTGAACGTGCAGTTGTCCGGCGCCTCGTTGACGAGCCTGGTCGCCTCGCTGCTGCGCAGAAGGCGGTCGACCGACCCGCCGCCGGGGTTGAGGTAGCCGAACCATGCGAAATCGACATCGGGCATCCGCCGGGCCGTCTCGACGAAGGTGGACAGCCCCTTGCGCTCGATGACGTGCCCGACCATGAACACGACCGGCGGGTCGAGGTCGTAGCGGTCGCGGTACTCCGCGCGCAACGCGTCGTCGTCGGCGCCCTCGACCCTGGCCGGATCGAACCCGTTGCTGATGACGGTTTTCGGCACGTCGGTGTACGACGACAGCACCTCGCGGTTGTGTTCGGAGGGACAGACGATATGGTCGGCCAGCGAGTACGCCCGCGAGAGGTACGGTTCGGCGACGGCCGCGAGCGCGTCGAACCCCCGGAAACTCCCCCTGAGGTCCGCCGCCGTCTGGTGACCGTGGACGAGCACCGGGACGCCCGCGCGCCGAGCACGCCTCGCGTAGTAGACCGAGCGGGGACCCATGTTGTTGAGATGGAGCAGATCCGCGTCGAGGATCGGGCTGGTCGTGTACTCGATGCCCGCCCGGTCCATGATCGTCCGCTGGTTGCGGACCGACTCGGCGTGCCCGCCAGTGATGAACCGCTCCCACTCGAAGTAGTGGCTGACCAGCATCAGTGTCGGAACTGCCGGGGAGGTGCTACTTAAGTCGTCGCCATTCGGGCCGGCAACCCCCGGGCCACCCGGTCTCGATGGCGACGGCGCCGGCCGGCCACCGATCCAGGCGAGGTAACACTGGTGGCTGTACGTACGTGAAAACTCGAATTGAGAATCCAGGCGGAACGGGTCTGTCTCCGCAGATAGACAGCCAGACGTGATTCAGTTACGCCATGCCGTCCCAACTCCCAGCAGAGACTGGTGAGTAAAAGAATTACAGCCACCAGTATAAGCCGGACCTACGGCCGACCAGTAGATTGAACCACTGCGGAATGTAAGAAGAGATATGGCACAGACTTCCGGAGACGCGACCGTCCTCGTGGTGGACGACGAGGAGGCAGTTGCAGACGCGTACATGGCTCAACTGAAAGCCGAGTACGACACGCGGACGGCCTACGGCGGCGAGGAGGCGCTGGCGACGGTCGAAGACGATGTCGACGTCGTGTTGCTGGACCGGCGGATGCCCGACAAGTCCGGCGACGAGGTGCTCGAGCGCATCCACGAGCGGGGCGTCGACTGCCGGGTCGTCATGGTGACAGCGGTCGACCCCGACTTCGACATCGTCGACATGCCGTTCGAGGATTATCTGCAGAAGCCGACGAGCCGCGACGAACTGTTCGACGTCATCGAGCAGCAGCTGGTCGCGTCGGAGTACGATCAGCGGGTGACCGAGTACATCGAGGTGACGACCAAGCTCGGGCTGCTCGAGCGGGAGAAATCGACCGTCGAACTCGAGGACGACGAGGACGTCAGGCGGCTCAGGGAGCGGGCCGACCGGCTGCGGGCGGAACTCGACGACGCCGTCGCCAAGTTCGACGAGCCGGAAGACGCGTTCAGGGATCTCCTGTAACGCGGCGACCGGGCCGTCCTGCCGCCAGCTATTTCCGGACACCGCTGCTACAGTTTCCTGTCGTGAGTACACTCATGACGTCATCATCACCGCCCTTCGCAGGGCAGTTCACCAATGCTACATTCAGCGAAGTATCTCATCCACGCGGAGATCCGCACGAGCGGGGTGGTCGAGCGGAGTGACGTCGTCGGGGCCATCTTCGGACAGACCGAGGGGTTGCTCGGCGACGAACTCGACCTGCGAGGCCTGCAGGAGGCCTCCAAGATCGGCCGGATAGACGTCTCCATCGACTCCGAGGACGGCCGGTCGTTCGGCACGATCACCATCGCGAGCGGACTCGACCGCGTCCGGACGGCGGTGCTCGCGGCGGCACTGGAAACGATCGAACGCGTCGGCCCCTGTCGGGCCGACTGTATAGTGATCCATATCGAGGACGCGCGTGCCGCCAAGCGACAGGAACTCGTCGACCGGGCAACGGACCTGCTGGCCGACCTCGAGGAGGCGACGATGACCAGCGAGAACCTCGTCGAGGCCGTCCGCCAGGAGGCCCGCGTCGAGGACATCACCGAGTACGAGGGCGTTCCGGCCGGGCCGCGGGTCGCCGACAGCGACGCCATCATCGTCGCCGAGGGACGTGCCGACGTCCGCCGGCTGCTCCGGTTCGGCATCAAGAACGCTATCGCCGTCGAGGGTACCGACGTCCCGGAGGCGGTCGCGCGGCTCACCACCGAGCGCACGACGACGGTGCTGCTCGACGGCGACCGCGGCGGCGACCTGATCCTCCAGGAACTCGCTCAGGTCGGCAACGTCGACTACGTCGCGTTCGCCCCCGCCGGCGAGTCCGTCGAGGACCTCGACCGCTCGGCAATCATGTCCGCGCTCCGGAAGAAAGTGCCCTACGAGCAGGCGCTCGAGGCCGACTCCCCGCGCGAGGCGTTCGCGCCATCGGCCCCCGTGACGGGCACGGAGTCCGACGCCGCCGGGACGGATGGTCCCTCGACGCGGGTGGAGGCTGTCGAAGACGTCGTCCGTGACGCTGGCAGCGACGCGCGACCGCTGTCTGAGTCGGAGGCTGCCGCCGGTGACGGCGAGCCCGACGCCACCGACAGCACGCCGGCAGACGAGCGGGCGTCCGGGACGGCGGGGCCGACCACGGCGGACGGCGGTGCGACGACCGAGGATCCTGCCGGCCCCGACGTCAGCGGCCAGGTCAGGCTGCTCTCGGAATCGTTCGAGGTCATCGGCGAGGGCGACGCCGACGACGCGTTCGCAGTCCTGGAGGAGTCTGCGGAGGTTCCACACTCGGTCGTACTCGACGGGACGGTGACACAGCGGCTGCTGGATCTGGCGGCTCAGCGCGGCGTCGGCCAGGTCATCGGGGCCGAGTCCGGCGAGTTCGTCAAGAAACCGACGGCAGTCCGGGTGCTGACCGGCGAGGACCTGGAACTGGCGTCTTGAGCGTGGCTTCGGACCGTCACTGGCTGTTGTCGCCGGCCCCGAGGCCGAGCGCCCGCCTGAGCACGATCCCGTCGCCGGCCTCGAAGTGGTCGGGAACGCGCTCGACGGGCTCGAACCCGTGGTGCTCGTAGAACGACCTGGCTCGCGTGTCCACGGCTCTGACGATGACACGTAGTTCCTGGCGATCGTCGAACGCATCGCAGAGTGCCGCCAGCAACTGCGATCCCAGCCCCTCCCCGTGTCTGCTGGGGTGGACCGCCAGTTCGGGGATGTACGCAATGGACTCGCCGGGTATGACGATGGCATAGCCCACAGGAGTGCGGTCCTCGATGACGTACAGCGGAGGCGGTCCCTTCAGCGCCGTATCGAGCAGCGCCGGCCAGGGTTCTGCGATCGCCTCGCGCTGGATCTCGCGGAGTGGGTCCCGATCCGCCGGCCGGGCTGGACGGACAGTCGGCATGGGGGTTAGATCGACAGCCCGATCGCGGACGCGAGCACGACCCCCATGCCCGCGGCCGCGAGCGTCGCGAGGAAGTTCACGCCCTGGTTGCCCGTGACCCGTCCCTCGATCGTCGCACCTAGCAGGCTGTCGACGGTCATGCCGACGGCGCTGGCCACCACGATACAGGCGGCGCCCAGCGGTCCGACCGCCTCGAACGCCACGAACGCGATTGCGGCGACCGTCATCGAGCCCGCGAGGCCTGCGAGTTCGCCCTGCCAGGTGACCGCGCCGTCCGTCCCGGGTTCGACGACCGCGAAGGTGGTGATCAGGCGGGGATTGTCGTAGAGGCCACCGAGCTCGCTCGACAGCGTGTCGGCCAGCGCGGCGCCGACGGCGCCCGCGAACGCGTAGAAGAACACGCTCTCGGAGACGCCGAGCCCGGAAACGTACTCGTGGGAGCTCGCCGCCGCCCCGAGGACAGCGACGAGCGCGACCAGCGAATTCGCGAGCACGTTACCCGTGCCGCGGGCGCCCTCGTTCTCTTCCGCGATGCCCCGGTCGCGCTTTTTCTCGTACTGGTATTTCGAGGAGAGGCCGCCGATGCCGAAAAAGGCGACGAGCATGAGAAACCAGCCGTAGTCGCCGAGGACGATCGTCAGCAGGCTGAGCAGGACGCCGGTCAGCATCCCCGCCAGCGACGCGGTTTCCAGGGCGTAGGAGGCGTACCCGAGCACGATGGTCACGGCCAGCGCGACACCGATCCGGGTCGCGGTGATCTCCTCGGGGATGCTCGCGAACAGCCAGAGAACGAGCGCGACCGTCACCATCACCAGGGCGTCGTCGCGCCTGAACAGCACCTCCCGGAGCAGCGCCGCGAGCAGCCCGCCGCTGGCCGCCAGAAAGACGATCTCTGGGACCGACACCCCGGAGCCGGACAGCTCGGCGGTGAACAGCTGGGCGGCGGTGGCGGCCACCGCACCGCCGGTCACGAACCCGGCCGTGACGACGACAGTCCCCGTCGAGACGGTCCGGACCAGCTGTGCGGCCAGGTTGCCCAGTGCCAGCAGGATGATCGTGCCGACGTAGACGTGGGCGGGCATCCCGAACCCGACCGAGAGGATCGCCACCCCGGCGGCGGCGAGCGAGAAGCCCGCCAGCCCGTACAGCGTTCCGTCGCGACGGTCGCCGGGTCTGGCGAACAGCTCGAACAGCAGGTGGTCGTCGTTGACGCTCAGCGCGAACACGACCACGAGGAGGAACGGCCCGATCGCGGCCACGGTCGCGATGGCGGGTTCCCGGATGGAGACGACGAGTGGAGCCACGAGCGCTAACGAGGCGACGACCGCGAACGCTCCTGCTCGTCGGACAGCAGTTGTCACTATCGGCGGTATTTCCCCACCGCTACTTACGCTTTCCGAAGCCTGGCTTCCCGATCTGCCCCGGGAACTGTCCGCAGCCACGGCTCGTGGCCGAACCGCAATCAGAGTCGTTTAGGGCTGTCGCCAGAAACGCCCGGTGTGGGCCTGTACGATCGCTATCTCGCCGCCCGGATCCGGCTCTCGGACGCGGAGCTCCCGGAGACCGTCGCGGTGGTGATCACGGAGCGGGACCTGCTCGAGTCGGGCGCCTACGACACGATGAGCGAACTGCTGGAATGGGCGTTCGGGTTCGGCGCCGATCGCGTCGTCGTGTACGTCAGCGTTCTCGACACGGAGGTGGTGCCGACGCTCAGACGCGAACTGGCGGCGTTGGACTCGCCACACCCCGTCGCCGTCCGCGGCCCGGACGACGAGGAACGCGCCGAGGCACCCGTCCAGATCAGCATCGGTCTCGGCGGCAAACACGAGTTCGCAACCGCCGTCCAGGGGATCGCCGAGGACGTCGACACTGGCGCACTCACGCCGGAGATGATCACCGAGGAGGACATCGAACAGCGGCTCGTCTTCCCGACGGCGCCCGACCTGGTGATCAAGACTGGCGCCGAACGGCTCTCGGATTTCATGATCTGGCAGTCCGTCTACTCGGAGCTGTACTTCACCGACGTCAACTGGCGAAACTTCCGGCGCCGGGACTACCTGCGCGCCCTCCGGGACTACCAGGAGCGACAGCGCCGGTTCGGTCGGTAACTAAGGGCTCTCTTCGACGGTGCGACACCACCCCGAAAGCGATGATTCCGGGTTCCGGAACTGGACAGG
>PXSQ01000002.1 GCA_003022725.1 Halobacteriales archaeon SW_7_65_23
GAGCGGGCGGCCCCTTTCAGTCCACCCAAACGGGGGGAGCGCCACACGCCTCCCCAACCGCTGCGGTGCTCGGCCGTCGGCCTGCGCTCCTCATCCCTCGCGCAATACGTGCTCGCGGCTCTCACTGCTCGCGGGTCGCTGCGCTCCCCGCTCGCGTTCCGAGGGCTCCCTGCGGTCGCCCTCTCTGTTCGAGCACGCTCGCCAGCGCGCGCCGACGTTGTCAGCCGAAGTCCAGAGATCGACGAACGGACGGGATTTTGTGTTCGCGGTACGAGAGGCCAGGTAATGTCAACGAACGTCGCCATCGCGTGCCAGGGTGGGGGGAGCCACACCGCGTTCACGGCCGGGGTCCTCCGGACGCTGTTGCCCGAACTGGCCGACAGCGACTACCGGCTGGTCGGGCTGAGCGGCACCTCCGGCGGCGCCATCTCGGCGGCGGCGGCGCTCTCGGGCTACCTCGACGACGGGGCCGAGGGCGCAGTCGACACTCTCGACGCGCTGTGGGGCGACATCACGGCGGACGAGGCGTTCGAGACGTGGTTCAACGCCTGGCTCGTCCAGGGGATGAGCGCCCACCACTGGTCGTTCCCGACGCCGACGGTCAGCCCCTACGACGTCCCGGCCACCGCCTACGGCGAGCGCAAACTCCGGGAGATCCTCGACCGTCACGTCGACGTCGAGGCGCTGTGACCGCCGGAACGAACTCGCGGGCAACATCTCGCTCACTCAGGAGCTCCGGTTCGTCGAGACGGTCAACCACTGGCTCGCCGAGGGCGACCTGCCGGCCGAGAAGTACACCCACACCGAGATCCGCCGCGAGCGGCCGGACTACGGCGGGGAGTGAGACTCTACGGGGCTGAGTAGGGCTGGCGGCGGATCGGACAACCACCAGTTCCATTACGACCCTCGCGTAACGTCTGGCATGGAACTCACAGACGAACAGCAGCTCATCAGGGAGACGGTTCGGGAGTTCGTCGACGAGGAGGTCCGCGACGGCGTCAGGGAGGCCGACGAACGCCAGGAGTTCCCCGAGGAGGTGTGGGACGACCTCGCCGAACTGGGGTTCGCGGGGCTGACCGTCCCCGAGGAGTACGGCGGCTTCGACGCCGACGAGGTGACCGACAGCATAATCAACGAGGAGCTCGCCCGCGGCCACCTCTCGCTGGCGACGGCGCTGTCGGTCCACTGCCTGGCCACCTCCTGCATCCGGCAGTTCGGCACCGAAACCCACCGCGAGGAGTGGCTGCCGGCGATGAACGACGGCCGCCCCGTCGGCGCGTTCGCCCTCTCGGAGGCCGACGCCGGTTCGAACCCCGCCGCGATGGACACCGAGGCCCGCAAAGAGGGCGACGAGTTCGTCCTCAACGGCAAAAAGCAGTGGATCACCAACGGCCAGCGCGCCGGCGTCGTGATCCTCTTCGCCAAAACGGACCGGGACGACCCCGACAGCATCACGCAGTTTCTCGTCCCGAAAGACATCGACGGCGTCGAGGTCGGCAAGAAGGAGGACAAGCTCGGCCTCCGCGCCAGCGACACCACGACGCTCATCTTCGGCGACGCCCGAATTCCAGTCGAAAATCAGCTGACAGAGGTCGGTCGGGGGCTGAAAGCGGCGTTCTCGATCCTGACCGGCGGGCGGGTCGCCATCGCCAGCCAGGCAGTCGGCCTCGCGCAGGCGGCCCTGGAGGAGTCGGTCGAGTACGCCCAGGAGCGCGAGCAGTTCGGCCAGCCGATCATCGAGCACCAGGCCATCGCCCACAAGCTCGCGGACATGGGGACGCAGGTGCAGGCCGCGCGCCTGCTCGCCCGCGACGCCGCCCGCCAGAACGAGGACGGTGTCGCACCGCAGGCAGCCTCGATGGCCAAGTACTTCGCCAGCGAGGTGGCCTGCGACGTCGCCGAGGAGGCCGTCCAGGTCCACGGCGGCTACGGCTACACCAAGGACTTCCCCGTCGAGCGTTACTACCGCGACGCCAAGATCCTCACCATCTACGAGGGCACCTCCGAGATCCAAAAGGAGATCATCTCCCGCCATCTCAAAGAGTAGCGAGCTGCGATCCTTCCCCCAACCTTCTTCAGTTCCTCGCACAACAGTCAGGCCTGCGGATCGGACAGGTCCTCGCCGGCGACCGCGTCGTCGGCGACGTGCTCCTCCTCGGTCTCGATCGGTTCGTCGATCGCATCAGTTGACGCATCCTCCTCATCCGCTTCCACCGCGTCAGTCTGGACGTACTCCCGGCGGTAGATGTCCAGCACCGCCCGAAGCGAGCCGATCAGCACCGGGCCGAAGAAGATGCCGATGAACCCGAGCAGGTAGACGCCGCCGATCACGCCGAGGAGGATGGCACCGGGGTTGAGCCGCTTGTCGGTGTACCGGTCGATGATGACCGGCCGGAGGAAGTCGTCACAGAAGCTGACGACGACGGCGCCGTAGAGCAGGAGCACACCCCCAGAGAGCGGTTCGCCGATGCTGAACAGGTAGACGGCGGCCGGCCCCCAGACGAGAAACGAGCCGATGATCGGCAGCACCGCCAGAAACACCATCACGGCGGTCCAGAACACGGCGTTCGGGGTGCCGAACACCCACAGCCCGAAGCCGGCGACGAGCCCCTGGACGACCGCGATGAGCACGTGACTGGCCAGCACTCCCCACACCACGTCGTCAAACTCCTGGCGGAGTTCGTCGTAGATGTGATCGGGCAGCGGCACCGTCGCGCGGAACCACTGGTTGAACCGGGCGGCGTCCTTGAGGAAGTAGTACAGCAGGAACATCGTCACCCCCAGCCCGATCAGCAGGCTGGTGACCGTCCCGAACGCCCCGACGACGCCGTCGACGGTGCCGATCCCGCTCTCCCGGGCGACCCGCTGTGCCACGTCGAGGAACTCGACCTCCCGGCCGGTGACCTCCTCGATCCGCGTCTCGACTTCGGTGAACGTGATCTCCCCGTTCTGGACTTTCGCGTGGAAGTCGATCGCCTCCTGAACCACCACGCGCGCGAGCAGCAACACCGGCAGGATGATCGCTACTGTTGCTCCGACGACCAGGGTGCCGGCGGCGATCCGCGGGTCCGTGTATGCCGAGAGCCGGACCTGGAGCGGCCGGAGCGGGTACGCAAGCAGCACTGCCAGCAGAAAGAACTCCAGAAACGGCCACACAAGCATGATCGATCCCACGAGGAGGAGCCCCGCGAGCAGCAGGATGACGGCCCGCGCGCGGTTCATGTCTTCAGTTCCTGTGCTGTCGATAATAAAAGAGGGGGTGTCGTTGCTGTGGGCCAGACTGCGGGACACCGGCACCGATTTGGGTATCGCACGTGAAGCGCTCACCATGCCGTATGCGACCAGGGACGGCGTGTCGCTGTACTACGAGTACGACAGGGATGGCGCTGGTGCCGGACAACCGCGGCTCCGAGAAGACTGACCGCGGACCTGGAGGCGGTGCTCGCCGATGCCGGCGTCGACGACGTGCACCTCGTCAGCGCGAGCATGGGTGGGATGATCGCCCAGCAGTACGCGCTCGATTACGACCGTGCCCGGAGCCTCACGCTCATGTGTACGACCCACGGTGGCGAGGAGGTGGAACCGATAATTGAGAATCCAGGTGGAACGGGTCTGTCTCCGCAGATAGCAGAGACTGGTGAGTAAAAGAATTACAGCCACCAGTATGAGCAGGACGCCGGCGAAGTCGCCCGTGAGTCCCAGGGTGCCGCCGGCGCGAACTTCGACGTCAGCGACCGGGTTCGCGATATCGACCTCCCGACGCTCGTGCTCCACGGCACGAACGACCGCGTGGTCCCCGTTGCGAACGGGCGCATGCTCGCCGAGAAGCTCCCCCACAGCCGCCTCGAACTGATCGAGGGTGGGTCGCACCTGTTCATGATCGAGGACGCCGACCGGGTGAACGACCTGCTTCTGGAATTTCTCGACGCACAGTAGCGGCTGCAGTCACCGCCAGCCGATCGTTACTCGTAGTCCCCGAACGTCGGCCGGTCGTAGTCGCCGGGGAACTCCTCGACGGGCACCTGGATCTGGTCTCCCGTGTCCATGTCCTTCAGCGTGAGTTCATCGTCCTCGAGGTCGCGCTCACCAACGATGACCACCGTCTCGGCGTTGATCGAGTCAGCGTAGTCGAGCTGGGCGCTGAAACTCCGGCCCGCGACGTCGGTTTCGACGACGTGGCCCTCGCTGCGCAGGGTGCGGGCGAGACTCGCAGCCTCGGCCCGAACGTCCCCGACCGTGAGCACGTAGTAGTCGGTCGTGAACGCCTCCTCGGGCCAGACGCCGGCGCGCCGACAGAGCAGCGAGAGGGGGGCGTGCCCGGGTGCGACGCCGACAGCCGGCGTCGGCTGGCCGCCAAAGCCCTCGATGAGGTCGTCGTACCGGCCGCCGCCGAACACCGACCGCGACACCTCGCCAGTCGAGTCGAAACACTCGAAGACGACGCCCGTGTAGTAGTCCAGCCCCCGTGCGGTGGTCAGCGAGAGGTCGCAGTACTCCCGGACGCCGAAGTCGTCGGTCGCGGCCAGCACCGCCTGGAGGTTCCCGACGGCCGCCTCGACGCGGTCGGTGCCCGCGAACGCGATCAGTTCGTCGAGGTCCGCCTCGGCAGTCATCAGGAGGTCGTCGAACTCGATTGCCTGGGAGTCGGCGAGGCCGGCGTCAGTCAGCAGCCTGAGGTACTCGTCGCGCTCGACTTTCTCGCGCTTGTCGACCGCCCGGATCGCCTCGCGGGTGTCGACGTCGGCGTTGAAGGCCGCGAGCAGGCCGCCGAGGATGTCCCGGTGGGAGACGCGAAACTCGAAGTCGGACGCGGAGAGCCCGAGGTCGGTAAGCGCGTCGGCGGCGACCGCGAGAATCTCGGCGTCGGCGGTCGGCTCGCTGGAGCCGAAGATGTCGACGTTGGTCTGGTAGAACTCCCGGAAGCGGCCCTGCTGGGGTTCCTCGTAGCGCCAGAACGGGCGGGTCGAGACCCACTTGATCGGCTTCGAGAGCGCCTGCTGTTTGGCGACGACCATGCGCGCGACCGTCGGGGTGAGTTCGGGCGTCATCGCTACCTCGCGGCCGCCCTTGTCCTCGAAGGCGTACAGCTCCTCGACGATCCCCTCGCCGCTTTTCTCGACGTACATCTCCGTCGGTTCGAGTGCGGGGGTCCCGACCTCCCGGAACCCGTAGCGCTTGGCCGTCCCCTCCACCGTGTTCACCACCTGCCGTCGCGACTGCATCTCCTCGGGATAGAAATCGCGGAACCCCTTGATGCGCTCGTACATACCCCGCCGTTTGAGCAGGGGGCGCTTGATACTGTCGGACGTGAGTACGTGGAGATCTCTACTCCGTAACCGTGCTGAAACGTATGAATACACCGGTTTGGGTGTCTTGCCGTGTCACAGAGTCACATCCAGGTGTATAGTCCTACGTAGCTCTCAATCGGCCTACGCCCGGACGCGTAGCAATATTATAATCGCTTAAGCAGCACTCGGCTGATCCCCCGCCTATGACGGGGATCGATACGACACAGCGGCAGGAGGTGTTCGACCGGGCGCGTGCGTGTCTGCGGACCGAGCGGCGGCGGACCATCGACGAGCAGGAGGCGTTTCGCGTCTTCGAGAGCCAGGTCCGGACGCTCGAGGGACAGTCCAGAGCCCGCCAGGCGGACGTCGCAGAGGTCCAGTTAGCGGTGGGCAGGTCCGCGCGGGGGTTGCAGGCAGTCCGGGAAGCGTATGAGACGACGGTCATGGCCGTCCCGCACTATGAGGAGGAGTACGACGAGCCGTTCGAAACACACGTTCGGGCGGAGTTTGGGCCCGAGATCGCGGCCCTGTTGTGCCAGGGTCGCGTCCTCGATGGCCAGTCCAAGCGTGCGGTGCTGGCCGCCGCTGCCCAGGCCCAGGAGTCCCGCAGTCAACTCCTCGACGCACTGGACGACGAGCAGGACTCCTTCGAGGACCTGACCGCCGAACTCCGCTCGGTGCTGGAGGAACTGCCGGAGTACCACGAGGCCACCTACGCTGACCTGTCGTTCGGGACGCTGGACGCGTACCGCACCCGGCTGACAGTCCTCGAAGAGAAGTGTAGCGCCGTCGTCGACCGACGCCAGGCGACGTTGGTCGACCAGCGGCAGGATCTCGCACTGCCGATCGACGGCCCTGACGTCCCGACCTTCGTCTACCAGACGCTCGACGTGCGGTACCCGATCGTCGCGACGGCGGCCGACCTCCTCGACCACGTCCAGTCTCTGCGCCGCGACGTCGAACGCGCCCTCAGTTACTCGGGATGAGTTACAACGGCTTCTCACGGAGACCGCCGAACCAGGCTATCGGAACTATTGGAAGTCCGATTACCTCGCCAGGCTGCCGGACGAGGCAATCGACACCGTCGTCGACCACCGGGCGTGGGCGCAAGCACTTTCGACGGCGATGGAGTCCTACACCACCGACGGCGTCTACGTGAACTTCCTCTCACAGGAGGGCGAGAGTCGAGTTGAGGCGGCCTACGGCGACAACTACGACCGGCTTGCGGCGGTCAAAGCCGAATGAAACAGCTGGTAGGACGAACGGGCTGACGTATCAATGCTCACGCCCGACTTCACTACCCAACATTAATTACACCTACACTGAAACGACACTGTAATGATCGAAGGCGAAACCACCCGGACACACGACCTTCACGACGGTCGAGGTGAGCGCCCGTGGGCCTGAAGAAGACGGTCTACAAGGCGTTGGGAGTCGCTTGGTTTTTTGTGGTATTCGGCGGGGTGATATACGTCGATCTGGGGCGGGCTGAACCCTGGCTGTCCATCTCGGACATTCCCGGTGGCATGACAGGGGGGATGGCCATTGGAATCGTCCTCTTTGCAGTCGGGGGGGTAGTCCTCAACTCCCGCATCACGCGGATCGAGCGAGCCGAGTGGCGGGAAGTCGGGCGAGAGGCAGGTCTCCGCCCCGCTGGCGACGGCAGAGACACGGACGAGACGGAACTCACGGGCACCATCGACGGCCGCACCGTCTCCGCTGGCTACGAGAAGGTCAATGTGGGGGGCGAGGAATGAGTTCCCTCTGGTTTACATACGTCGACGCAGAACTGACAGCGCAGGCCGAGGAGGGGGTGGTCGTCGGCAACCCCGGTGGCAGGGACCGCAGGAGACACGAAAACGTCGACTTCGACCGGTTCGCCGAGACCGTCTCCGACATGGAGGGTCTTTTCGCCACAACGACGGACGATCTGTTCGTGATGGGGACATCGACAGCGACCGTGCAAGCCGTCGCCGACGTGTCCTCCGAGGAGGCCCTCCGCGCGAGTGAGGACCTCAACGTCGTTGCCGTCGGTAACGCCTCCAGCGTAGTTGCGGCGTGGACGGAGGCAATCAACGGAGGATTGGAATGGGAGGGGAGTTGGAAGGCAGAGAACTCGGTGGACGACCTCGTCGACGATGTTCCAGGCGACGCCGCGACGGTCACAGTCGAGACGCGGGGGCAAGATAGAATCCGGGACGGGGACGAACTCCGCCGATTGGCCGAGGAGGCCGTCTCGATTGCCGACGCGTTCGAAGGGGCGACCGCTCGCATGCCGCCGTCCGGATAGCGGGCCCCTCGTTCGAACCGTGCCCCCTGTCCTCACACGGCAACCGCTGATATATAGGTTTGTAATTTCAATATAGTCTGCCTTTTGCATCTATATCGCTATTATAAACGCTATTTCCGTGCCACGTGCGTGATTCAAGCGAATGACGGAGAAATACTCCGAAAGACAGCGAACAAGGCGGACATTCCTGGCAACCACCGGCGTGCTGGGCGCCGGTTTCCTCGCAGGCTGTACCGGCGACGACGACAGTGGGAACGGCGACGGCGACAACGGAACGGAGAACGGCGGCGATAACGGAACGGAGAACGGCGGCGACAACGGAACGGAGAACGGCGGCGACAACGGAACGGAGAACGGCGGCAGCGACACGGAGAACGGCGGCAGACGGAGAACGGCGGCAGCGACACGGAAAACGGCGACGACGGTGGGACGACCGGCGATGGCCCCACGGAGCTGACCTTCATCCTGAACCCGGCTGAGTCGGACGTCGAAATCACCGAGCAGTACCGGCCGATCTTCGAGTATCTGGAGTCGGAGCTGCCGGTCACGATCGAACCGCTGCGGGCGTCAAGCTACGCGGCGACGTTCCAGAACCTCCGGTCGGGCCGCGGCGAACTGGCCGACACCTCGCCGTCGGCGGCGATCGCGGGGCAGGACATCCTCGACGTCGTCGGGATCCGGGTCGCGTTCGGCTCGGACAAGTACTTCTCGCTGATCACGACGACGCCGGACAGCGGCGTCGAGCAGCTGACCGACATCGAGGGCGAGGAGATGGCGATGGGGTCGACGCTGTCCGTGTCGGGGACGCTCGCGCCCCTGACGATTCTCAAGGATGCGGGGCTCGACATCGGCACGGCACCGGACGGCGACCCGCCGGACTTCACGCCGCAGTACTCCGACCACTCGACGGCCCGCAAGCAGCTGATCAACGACCCGTCGATCGTTGCCGCGTCGACCGGCGCGTTCTCGACGGCACCGCACGTGCCCCAGGAGCAGTTCGACGAGAAGTCGCAGGACTTCGTCGAGATTTCCTCCGAGTACGAGGGTGCCGGGAGCGCAACCGACGAGGCACGGCTGGACCTGCTCGCCGTGTCGGATCCGCTGCCGCGGGCGCCGATCATGGCCCGCTCGGACTGGGAGGATCCGGTCCGGTCCGACGTCGAAGAGACCCTCCTGAACGCGCCCACGGAAGCGTTCCAGCACGGCGACGACTACGAGGGTGACGAACTCTGGTTTAGCGACGTCGTCCCCGGAACGGCCGAGGACTACGAGCCGATCCAGCAGATTCTCGACGAACTCGCGATCGAATTCGAAGACCTTTCTTGACTGGCTGAATCCTCTCTATTTATATGAGTACAATCGTCGCCGACAACCTGCGCAAGGAGTACGGGGAGACTGTGGCACTCGACGACGTCTCCTTCGAGGTTCCGGCGAGCGAGTTCGTCATCATCCTGGGCGTGTCGGGCTCCGGTAAATCGACGCTGCTGCGGTGCATGGCGGGGCTCACCGAGCCGACAGCCGGGGAGGTCCGCATCAACGACGACCAGGTGACCGGGCCGAAAGACGAGGTCGCGATGATCTTCCAGCAACACAACATCATCGGCGACATGACCGCCTACTCGAACGCACTCTCGGGCTCGATGCGCCGCAGCCGGTTTTTCGAGAGCCTCCTCCAGCTCCAGGAGCCCGAGGAGAAGTACCGGGCGCTGGATGCGCTGGAGACGGTCGGGCTGCTCGACGAGGCTCAACAGAAAGCCCGGAGCATGAGCGGCGGCCAGCAACAGCGCGTCGGCGTCGCCCGGGCCCTGGTCCAGGAGCCGGAGGTACTGCTGGCAGACGAGCCGGTCGCCAGCCTGGACCCCGGGAGCTCCCAGGAGGTCATGGGCTATCTCCGCGACGCGGCGCGCGAGCGGGACCTGACCGCGTTCGTCAGCCTCCACCAGGTGAACCTCGCCCGCAAGTTCGGCGAGCGGTTCATCGGCCTCCGGAAGGGCAAGAAAGTGTTCGACGGCTACCGCGACGAGCTCACCATCGACGTCGTCGACAACATTTACGGCGACATCGACACGGAGGGGATGTTCGTCGGCGGCGACGCCGCGGCTGACTCGACGGCCGAGGAGGCCCAGCCGTGAGCGAAGCACCGGCGGACGCCTCCGATGCGTCGTCGGACTCGACGGGAGCCGAGCCGCCGAGCGAGGCGATCGGCGAACAGTTCGAGAACATCAAGCAGACGCGGCGGCGGCGGGCGATCGGCGGCACCTCGCTGATCCTCTTCATCGGCTTCCTGTTCGTCCAGGCACTCAGCGCGGCCGGGCTGCTCAACGAGAACTACCAGATCGATTTCTTCCTCCAGTCGCTGCAGGACTTCTTCCCGATCACCGAGTACGCGTTCGGGATTCAGTTCCTCGATTTCGGGCGATACTTCTCGTTCATCCAGGAGCGGAACCTGCTGTACGATCCGGAGATCGGGCAGCTCCTGTTCAGCTGGCCGCCACAGCCCCGGGCGTTCCTGTTCCAGGAGCTCGGCATCTTCGCGATCTTCGGCGAAGCGGGGATCACGCTCGCGATGGGGATCGCCGGCACGATCCTCGGCTTCCCGCTCGCGCTGTTTTTCGGCGTGATGGGCTCCGAGCGGGTGACGCCGTTCCCGTTCAACTTCATCTTCCGGGGGACGATGTCGCTGATCCGGTCGATCCCGGCGCTGGTGTGGGCGCTGATCCTCATCCCGCTGGCCGGGCTCGGCCCGCCCTCGGCGGTGCTGGCGATCGCCGTCGACACCATCGGCAACCTCGGGCGGCTGTTCGTCGACGAGCTCGAGGAGATCCAGGAGGGTCCCATCGAGGCGATGCAGACGACCGGTGCGAGCGGGCCACAGACGATCATCTTCGGCATGCTGAGCCAGGTGAAAACGTCGTTCATCGCCTGGACGCTGTACATCCTGGAGATCAACGTCCGGATCGCCGTCTCGCTGGGCGTCATCGGCGCCGGCGGCCTCGGGCAGGTGCTCGAGGTCCAGCAGGGGTTGTTCGAGTTCACCAACACGATGGCCGTCCTGCTGTGCATCTTCCTGGTTATCATCTCCGTCGAGCTGTTCAGCCAGCGGCTCCGCGCCCGGCTGCGCTCCGACGAGAAGCGCAGCTGGAGCGAGCTGATCTTCGGGTTCCCCGAGCGGATGGTCGACTCGCTGCTGAAGTGATAGTGACTGCTGTGACTCCGTACAGTGCCAGGACAGTCCATCGACTGTGTCATGGCCCGAACAACGGGATTTGGGACGGCATGGCGTAACTGAATCACGTCTGGCTGTATATGAGACCCGACGCCGGTCAGGCGTCGGCCGCAGCTTCTATCTCCCGCACTGCGTCGAGCAACTGCTCGTGTGCCTGCCCGTTCGAGGCGACGAGCCCCGGCGTCCTGTGGCCCCACTCGCCGCCGTCGAGGTCGGTGACGGTCCCGTCGGCCCAGCGGACCAGCGCCGCGCCGGCGACGGTGTCCCACGGCGGCGTCGCGACGGTCGTCAGCACGCCATCGACCGTGCCGCTCGCGAGCAGGGACAGCGACGCTTGCGCGGAGCCGACCCGCCGCAGGTCGCCAAAGCGGGTCACGATGGCTTCCGTCACCGCCGCATACTCCTTGCGGTTGTCGAACCCCCACCACATCGTCGGGACGACTGCGAAGCGGTCGGGATCCGAGCGGTCGCTAACCGACACCGACCCGCCGTTCAGCTTCACACCTTCCGGCGTCCCGACGTAGGTGTCGTCCATCGCCGGCAACACGTTGACCGCCGCGACAGGGTCGCCGTCGACCAGGCAGGCGACACTCGTCGCCCAGTACCGGTTGCCACGGACGTAGTTGTTCGTCCCGTCGATGGGGTCGACGATCCAGACGGTTCCCTCCTCGGGGACGGTGCCGGCCGCGTCGTTCTCCTCGCCGACGACCGTCGCGTCGGGGTCGTACGCCCGGATCCGCTCGATAACGGCTTCCTGTGCCAGCCGGTCGGCCTCCGTCACGACGTCGGTTTTGCCCGACTTGTGCTCGACGTCGAGCGCCGTCCGGAACCGCTCGGCGGCGACGTCGGCGCCGGCGCGGGCGCTCGCTGTTGCAACCTCGACCCGTCGATCCTGGTCCATTGTCGAACAGTCGGCCCGTGCGGATTTATTAATCATGGTTCCGCGTTCGCGACACACCCCACATATAAGTAATAACGAAGCGACACAAATCGACATGTGGTCCCCATCTGACGCAAGGCCTGTGGACCGGTGGGTGCTGGCTGGTCTGGGGGTAGCGTGTCTACACGGTCTGGGTGATACTGATCGTCGTTCTCGCACCGGTCACGTACGGGCTCGGCTGGTTCCTTACACGGCCCCCCGACGGGACGTAGGGGTGTCCTGGCCCGGCTGTCAGTTGCCAACTGACGGCGCGGTCGGCGGGTCGGCCAGGGCCTGCGTATCGACCTCCTCGACCATCGGAAACCGCCCGAAGTAGCCGTCGATGACCGCCGCCCGGACCGCGTCCCCGCGGCGATCGTCAGTGACGGCGAACTCGTAGGCTTCAGTCAGGCCGGCCTCGTCTGCCAGCGGCATGATCGAAACCGTCGTGCCGACGGCGTCGAAATGCAACAGCAGGTAGGCGGGCGGGAACGAACAACAACCGGGTGCGCCGACCACGCCGAGCCCGCGGTAGGTGGTTGCGTACGGCCAGTGGGCGTGGCCGGTCACGACCAGCTCGACGCCCGCGTCGGCGAGCGCGTCAGCCGTCGCTGCCGGCTCCCGGAGGCGGTACTGTGCCGCGGGACAGACGGTGTCGACGGGCGCCGGGAGCGGTGCGAGCGCGTGGTGGACGACGGCGACCCGCGGCGCAGTGACGCCGTCGTTCGCGAGTCCCAGAAGCGCCGCCGCGTCGAGTCCACCCGCCAGCGATTCGACGCCGTCCGGGTGTGTACTGTCAAGCAGCGACACCGTCGTACCGCCGACCTCCCTGGTTACCGGGTACTCGCCGCCGGCATACCGGTCGGCGAAGGCCGCAGCGGACGGTTCCCCGCCCGGATCGAGGTCGTGGTTCCCCGGGACGGCGAGCGTCGGGGCCGGCGCGGCCGAGAGCAGCTCATCAGCCAGTGCGAACTCCTCGGTCGCCCCGTCTTTCGTGAGATCGCCAGCGACGAGGAATCCGTCGACGTCGAGCCGGTCTGCGTCCGCGACGGCCATCTGGAACCGCTGTTTCGTCCGGTGGTAGACGTTGAACGATCCGCGATCCGTCGGCGTCAGATGCGGATCAGCGACGACCGCGAGCGTCGTGCCGCTCCCCCGCGGCCGGTCGAACCGGGCCAGTGTCGTCCCGCCGCCGGCCGGAAAGACCGATCCACGTGGTTCGCTACCGCTCCCGGCCTCCGGTAACTCCACCCGCCTGTTCCGTTCTCCCCCCCTCTCCGTGTCGGGTGCCATCTGTACTTCCCCGTCGGTGCGCCACGATCAAAAAACTATCTAAAATATTATAATTTCGGCTGTTGATGACTATAGAGGCGGACGTAGGGGAAGGGAGTAACGAGGGATTCCCGACTGAAATGACACCCCTTGAGGGACCGCAGTTTTTTCCCTATTCCGCGGGAACCGTCGCCTATCGATGGCCGAGGAAACGGAGACAGAGACGCCGGACCTGTTCGATCCGTTCCGGCAGTTTTTCTCCTTCAGGCGCGACGTGCTCGTGCTCTCGCTGGCGATGTTCGCGTTCAGTCTCGGCTTCCAGATGACCAGCCGGTACATCCCGCGGTACATGTCCGTGCTGGGCGCCGGCGGCCTGGCGATCGGCGCGTTCGGCACCGTCGGCAACATCATCAGCGCGGGCTACCCGTATCCGGGAGGTGCCATCTCCGACCGCGTCGGGTCGCGGTACGCGCTTACGCTGTTCGGGCTGATATCGAGCCTCGGATTCCTGTTCTGGCTGATCGCGCCGTCGCTGGGCGCCATCGTCGTCGCCGGCGTCACCATCGAGCCGTGGTTCTGGATCTTCGTCGGCCTCTTTCTGGCACAGGCCTGGAAGTCGTTCGGCCTCGGCGCGACGTTCGCCATCGTCAAGCAGTCGGTCCCGCCCTCGCGGCTGGCCCGCGGGTTCGCCAGCACCGAAGTGTTCCGCCGGACGGCGTTTCTCATCGGCCCGCTGCTGGCTGCCGGCGTGCTCCACGTCGCCGCGGACTTCCAGGTCGGCTTCCAGGTGATTCTCGCCGTCGCGGTCGTCTTCGGCGTCGTCGCGACGACCGTCCAGCACTATCTTTACGAGGCCGAGGACACCTCGATCGGGAAGTCCTTCGAGGGGGTCGCGGAGATCAGGCGCGACCTTGCGGCGATGCCGGCCGAACTCCGGCCGCTTTTGGTCGCGGACACGTTCGTCCGCTTTGCCAACGGCATGGTGTACGTCTTTTTCGTGATCGTCGTCACCGAGTTCCTGCAG
>PXSQ01000003.1:0-579 GCA_003022725.1 Halobacteriales archaeon SW_7_65_23
CTCGGCGGCGATCGGCGCGTCGAAGCTCCTGCGGATCTCCGCGAGGCGCTCCCGTTCGGTTTCGACCCGGTCCCGGAGGTACGTCGCGCCCCGGCCCTGCTCGTCGGGGTCGGGTTCGGGGGTGAGCTTGTTGACGACGAGGCCGGCGACCGGCAGCTCCGCCTCGTACAGCGAGTCCAGCGCCCGCCGCGTCTCCCGGATCGAGAGCTCGTCGGGGTTGAGCACGAGCGTGAACCGGGCGTCCTCCCGCAGCGTCTCGCCGGCGAACTCGAACGCCTCTTTGCGTTCCCGGAGCCGGGCGATGATCGGGTCGCCCTCCATCATCCGCCGGGCCTGCTGCTTGCCGATCGCCGCCCGCTCGTAGTACTCGATGCTCTTCTCGCGTTTGTGCAGCAGCCGGTCGATCCACTTCTGGAGGTGTTCGGGCAGCGCGAGCAGCCGCAGCGTGCCGCCCGTCGGCGAGGTGTCGAACACCACCCGGTCGAACTCGTCGGCGTTGCGCATCACGTCGATGAAGCGGTCGAACAGCGCGGCCTCGTAGGCGCCGGGCGTCTGGTGGGACATCTCCAGCTGCATCGA
>PXSQ01000003.1:603-11378 GCA_003022725.1 Halobacteriales archaeon SW_7_65_23
GAACTGCTGGTCGAACACGTCGGAGGTGCTGTGGGCGGGGTCCGTCGAGACGACCAGCGTCTCCAGGCCGTCCCGGGCGCACTTCAGCCCGAACGCCGAGGAAACCGTCGTCTTGCCGACGCCGCCCTTGCCGCCGAAGAAGTTGAACGTGGTCATCAGAAGTGGTACTGCTGGCCCTTGCGTTCGAGCAGCGAGTCGCGGTCCCACATCCGGCGCTGCCAGTTCTCGAACTCCTCTGTGAGGTACGGCAGCAGCTCCGCCGTGTAGTACGACACCGGACTGGGGATCCCGAAGGCGTCGGGAAAGCAGGCGAGCATGAACGCGTCCTCCAGGTCCTCGGCCTCCTTCTCGACTTTCTCGTAGGCGGGATGGGTCAACATCCCGTGGTACAGCCCCCGCGCCCAGAGCTTGAGCTCCGCGACGAAAGCCGATATCCTGTCAGCCACTGACATGGCCGACGATACCGGATTGGGGTACTAAAGCATGTCGGCACTGTGCGTCGGTGCCGGGTTACCGTCCCGTAACTCACCTCAACCCGCTCGTCCACACCGTCCCTCGTTGCCTCCGACCGTACCCGGACGTGGGGTAACCCGCAGGGCGCTCAGGGACTAACAGAAGCCCTAAAGAGCGTGTGCAAGAAAGAGACAGGCATGCGCGACGGGATACCGGTCACAGTCCTCTGTGGACCACTGGGAGCGGGCAAGACGACGACGGTCAACCACCTGCTGGAGAACAACGACGGCCGATCGATCGCCGTGCTGGTCAACGACATGGGGTCGGTTAACGTCGACGCGGACCTGCTATCGGCGGGGACCGAACTCGCAGCGGACGGCGGGGTCGCCGAACTCTCGAACGGCTGTATCTGCTGTGAGCGCCAGGACGACCTCGAAACCGAGGTCGCACGGCTCGCCAGCGAGCGGGAGTTCGAGTCCCTGGTCGTCGAGGCGTCGGGGATCAGCGAGCCGGCCCCGATCGCTCGGCTGTTCACCACCGGCTCGCGTGCGGCAGCGGCCTACGACCTCGACACGATGGTGACCGTCGTCGACGCCGAGCGGTTCCTCGCCGCCTTCGGCGACGACGACCGCGTCGAACGGGAGACCGCACCCGGCGACACGGATCGCCCGCTGTCGGATCTGATGGTCGAGCAGATCGAGTACGCCGACGTCGTATTACTCAACAAGGCCGACCTCGTCGACGAGGCCGACCTCGACCGGGCCGAGCGGCTGATCAGCGAACTCGTCCCGCGGGCAACGGTGTACTGGACGACCCACGGCCGCATCGACGCCGGCAAGATCCTCGGGACCGGGCTGTACGACCCCGGCGAAACCGGCGCCGGCGCCGGCTGGCAACAGGGGACCAGCGAGCACGCTCACGGGCACGCGGACAGTGCCGACCACGCGGACGGTGCCGACCACGACCAGGCGCACGATCACGGGCACGACCACGCGTCGCCGGACGAGGTGTACAACGTCTCGTCGTTCGTCTACAATCGCCGGCGGCCGTTCCACCCCGAGCGCATCCGGGAGCTGTTCGGCGATCTGCCGGCCTCGGTGGTGCGGTCGAAGGGCGTGTTCTGGGTGGCCGGACGCGACGAGGAAGCGCTGCTGGTGAGCCAGGCCGGGCCGAACGCCCGCGTCGAGGTGCTCGGCCCGTGGCTCGCGAGCCTCCCCGAGATCGAGCGGGATCTCTATCGGAGCAACAGGCCGGACGTGGAGTGGGACGACGAGCACGGCGACCGGCGGACCGAACTCGTGTTCATCGGCCAGGACATCGACGAGGACGCGCTCGTGACGCGACTCGACGACTGCCTGGTCACCGACGAGGAGTGGGACGAGGGCGTCGTTGACGAGACGTTCCCGACCGGGGACGAGGAATCGCTGGCGATCCGGATCAGGTAGTGCCGCTAGCGACCCGGATCCGACAGTCACATGTACAGCAACGCAGTCAAAAACAGCATCACCAGGACGCCGGCAAGGACGCCGTACAGGAGCCGCAGGTACCGGGTCGAGACGGGCACCTCCTCGCGGATCTTCGGATTGTACGTCCAGACAAACCGGTAGTAGATGACCGAGCAGGTAACCCCGGTGATCCCGAGCGACGCGAGGATCGCGGTGGTCTGAGCGACCCCGTGGGCCATCAGGTACAGCGGCCCGAAGCTGATGATGATGAGCAGGGCCAGCAGGGCGGCCACGAGAAACGGCGTCGGATCGATCGGGGTGCCATCGCTGTTACGGAGCCGCATCACCCGCTATATGTGCGCCATTGTCAAAAATCTCCTGTCGTGTCATAGTGATTGCTGTGACTCTTTACCGCCGGGGAGTCACAGTTCCTGGAGTTCAGCCCGCGAACCACCCGTTCACGTGACGTGGTCACGAAAACAATCACACGATGTGACACAGAGTTACGTCCGACAGTATTAGCTGAAATGCAGGCGCTACGCCCCCCACCCACAGGAGAAACTCACTTCAGCCGGCAGATTTTAGGCAAGCCTAAAGAACGGAAGCGTTTTATGTTTTTAGGCTAACCTAAAAAATATGCGACAGACACGACGGACGTGGCTGCGGGCGGCCGCAGTTGCGATCACGGGTGCGAGCATCGCCGGGTGTACCGGGTCCGACGACGAGACGCCGACCGAAGCAGGCGAGGAGAACGGGCAGCAATCTGAGGGCGGGAACGGGGACCAGCAGTCCGCGAATGAAAGCGGAAACGGTGCGGGCGAGAATGAGGAGAGCGAGGGTCCGCCGACGGCAGTCGACGCCGCATCCGAGGAGATCGCGATCACTGCCGAGTGGAACGCGATCCGGACGCGCCTGCGCGATCCGGTGATTCTGGGCCACGCCGACCGGTTCGACGCTGGCGAAGCTGTCGCGGCCGGGATCTTCGAGCGGTTCGAAACCGCTGCTGGCGAGCACAATGCCCACGAGGCGCTCGAAGAGAGCAGCGAGGAGGCCTACGGGGGGTTCGAGGACGGGCTCGGCGGGCTCCGGGAGGCGCTCGGCGCCGACGACCTTGAGGCGGCCCACGACGAAATGAAAACCGCGGATGAGCACCTCCGGGAGGCACAGGGCGCGACGGTCGTCAAGCCGCTCACGCTGCTGGTACTGGGCACACACGTCGAGGACGCTGCGCTGCTGGCGCGGATCGGCGAGTTCGGCGAAGCCGCCCACGAGTTCGGACACATCGGTGACAAGTTCGAGGAGAAGATGCAGGGGATGGTCGCCGAGGTCAATGCCGACGCCGCGGAGACGTTCGTCGAGGCGCTCGACGACGCGGCGGCGGCTGCCGACGCGGAGGACGGTGACGCAGCCACCGACAGCGCGACCGAGGCGTTCGAGGCGGCGATCCGTGCTAGCTACGAACTCCTCCCCGAGCAGCTCGCCGGCGCTGTGCACCTCGGCGCGCTCCAGGCACGAGGCTGGGACGCCGCCGCGCTGGCGCAACTCGACAGCGGTGGCGCGGCAATCATGCAAGACGTCTTCGCCCACTTCGAGGAGGCGCACGTCCACGAACTACTGGAGGAGGCCGATCACGACATCTACGAGGCGTTCGAGGACGCGCTCGCCGACTACACCGACGCGCTGAACGCGGGCTCGGACGTCGACGCGGCTGCCGAGCGGTTCGCGACGGCGACCCTCCGGGCGCAGTTCGCCGTCGCAGGTGCGCCCGAGGAGTCGCCACCGGCCGACGCCGACGGTGGCGAGCACGACCACGACGACCACGACCACGGCCCGGAGGATCCGGAGGGCGGACCGAACGTCGTCGAGGGCGTCCCCGACGACGCCGACCACATCGTGGAGATGCAGGCCGTCGCCTTCGAACCCGAGCAGCTCACCGTCGAGCAGGGCGACACCGTCGCCTGGCGCCACGCCGCCGGCGAGCCACACTCCGTGACTGCCCTCGCGGACGGGATTCCCGAGAACGCGACGTACTGGGCCTCCGGCGGGTTCGAGAGCGAGGACGCCGCCCGCGAGGGCTGGGAGAACAGCCAGGGCGCGGTCCAGTCCGGCGAGGCCTACGTCCACACGTTCGAGACTGCCGGCGAACACGAGTACGTCTGTATCCCCCACGAGGCCGCCGGGATGGTCGGCACTGTCGTCGTCGAGTGACCGGCAGCCGAACGGTCGTCGACAGGTCGCCCCGGCGGCACCGCATCGCGGATCTGGCAGTGCGCCCAGCCGCGCCCCCACAGCGACCCCGACTGGAGTCGGATTCATACTGGTGGCTGTACGTACGTGAAAACTCGAAAAGAATTACAGCCACCAGTATCAGCCCTGAAACAGGCTGGAGTGAGTGGGCGCAAGCGACGACGAACTGGCGCCGTCGGCGTCCCTGTCGAGGTCCGTGTCGGTGACTGCCGTGCCGTCGACGCCCTCCGCGAGGAAGTCAGCGAGCGGCGGGCCGACGTTCGCCGGTTCGACGAGGAACGCGTCGTGGCCGTGGTCGGACTCGACAACGTGGTGGGCCACCGTCACGTCGGCCTCCCGCATCGACTCGGCGAGGGACTCGGCCTGGGCGGTGGTGAAGTGCCAGTCGGCGGTGAAGGACATCACCAGCGCCTCGCCGTCGAAGGCGGCGAGTGCAGCGGCGTCGCCGTCGAACCCCTGCGAGAGGTCGTAGTTGTCCATCGCCTGCGTGAGATACAGGTAGGAGTTGGCGTCGAACCGCTCGACGAACGACGACGCCTGGTAGTCGAGGTAGGACGCGACGTCGCGGTAGGGGAAGAAGTCGGCGGCGGGGTCCGGCGGGAACGAGCGGACGGCGTCCCGGCCGGCGGCGCGGCGGCCGAACTTCCGCTCCATCGAGGACTTCGAGAGGTACATCACGTGGCCGATCTGGCGGGCGATCCCCAGCCCCTCGTCGGGGTGGCCGTCGCCGTAGTAGTCGCCGTCTCCCCACTCGGGGTCGGTCATGATCGCCCGGCGGGCGATGGCGTCGAGCGCGAGACACTGCGAGTCCAGGCGGGCCGCCGCGGCGATGGGGATGATCTTCTCGACGTGGTCGGGATGCTGTTTCGCCCACTCGAGGGCGTTCATCCCGCCGACGCTGCCACCGACGACCGCGTGCAGGTGGGGGATCCCGAGTTCGTCCAGTAGCTGGCGCTGACAGGCCGTCCAGTCGGCGACGGTCACCGCCGGGAAGTCGGTGCCGTACGGCTTGCCGGTTTCCGGATCGATCGACGCCGGTCCGGTCGTCCCATAGCAGGAGCCGGGGACGTTCGCACAGACGACGAAGTACTCAGTGGTGTCGATGGCCTTTCCCGGCCCGACGATGTTGTCCCACCAGGCGCGGGCCTGGCCGGCGGTCGACCTCGGGCCGCCCTTCACGTCGGCGTCACCGTCCTCCTCGTCGTCCCCGTCACCAGCGTCGCTCGCGTCCGGCAGGCTGCCGGCGACGTTCGCGCTGCCGGTCAGGGCGTGACACGCGAGCACAGCGTTGTCGCCGATGAACTCGCCGTAGGTCTCGTAGGTCACCTCCAGGTCGGGGATCGACTCGCCGCACTCGAACTCGAAGTGACCCAGCGATATCGTCTCCCTGGTTGCTTGTGTGCCCGTCATCGTTCACTCGCTCCCCGCTTCGCTCGCGCGGTCGATCGTCCGGTCGAGGTCGGCGAGGATGTCCTTGACGTCCTCGATGCCGACCGAGAGCCGCAACAGGTCCGGCGTTACGCCCGAGGCGCGTTGTGCCTCCAGGTCGAGCTGTGCGTGGGTCGTGCTCGCGGGGTGGATCACCAGCGTCTTCGCGTCGCCGACGTTCGCGAGGAACTGCGCGAGCTCCGTCTCCTCGCAGAACCGCACGCCCGCGTCGTAGCCGCCCTCCAGCCCGAACGTGACAACGCCGCCGAACCCGTCGACTGTGCCCGTCCCCGGATCGCTCACGCTGTCGTCATCCGCCCCGTTCCCGAGGTACCGCCGTGCGTCGTCGTGGGTCTCGTGGGAGTCCAGCCCGGGGTAGTTCACCCACGCGACCGCGGGATGCTCGGCGAGGAACTCCGCGACCGCGAGCGCGTTCTCGCAGTGGCGCTCCATCCGCAGGGAGAGCGTTTCGAGCCCCTGCAGCGTCGCCCAGGCGTCGAACGGCTTCTGGCCGTCGCCGAGCGACCGCACCGCGCGTTGCTGGGCCGCTACTGCGAACGCCCGGTTGCCGAACGCCTCCGAAAAGTTCGTGCCCTCGAAGGCAGGACTTTCGCCGCCGAGTTCGGGGTACTTATCGGGGTACTCACTCCAGAGGAACGAGCCGCCGTCGACGAGGATGCCGCCGACAGTCGTGCCGGAGCCGTGGATCCACTTCGTCGTCGACTCCCAGACGAGATCGGCGCCGTGTTCGAGCGGGCGACACAGCGCGGGCGTGGCGAACGTGTTGTCGACGAACAGCGGGGCGCCGTGGTCGTGGGCGACCTCCGCGATGGCTTCGAGGTCCGGCACTACCAGCGACGGGTTACCGATCGTCTCGCAGTGGACGTAGGCCGTACGGTCGTCGATCACGTTCGCGTAGGCGTCGGGGTCAAGGGTGTCGACGAAGCGCGGCTCGATCCCGCGCCGGGTCGCCATGTTCGAGAAGTAGGAGTGGGTGCCGCCGTAGATGGAGGAAGCGGAGACGACGTTGTCGCCGGCCGAGGCCAGGATGGAGGTCGCGGCGTCGAGCGCGGCCATCCCCGATCCGGTCGCGACCGCGGCGGTACCGGATTCGAGGCTTGCGAGGCGGTCCTCCAGCGTCGACACCGTCGGGTTGTCGAACCGCGAATAGATGTTCCCCTCGGCCGCGAGGTCGTACAGGTCGCCCGCGCGCTCGGCGTCCTCGAACACGTACGACGTGGTCTGGTAGATGGGCGGGGCTCGCGCCCCTGTCCCTGGGTCAGGCTGCGCCTGTCCGGCGTGGACGCAGCGCGTGCCGAACCCGCGGCTGTCCCGTTGCTCGTTGGTCATGTGTGTTACGCATATACCTGAACAAATTTATAACCACAAGTAACGGCAAAACTCGCGGGAGCCGTTGCGAGTCACAGGCGAGGGTCGTGGGGAGTGCATGCTGCGGGACGCGGCGGCGGGATGTGTGTCGCGGCCGAGCCGTTCCGGACCGCCGCAGCTACTCCTCGTCGGTGAACGCGTCGCGCAGCGCGACCGCCTGTCGCAGCTGTGAGCTGAACGGGAAGTCGTCCGCAGTCCGCCGGGCCACCACGGTCAGCCGGACGATGTAGGAACTCAGGATGAAAAACGGCGTGAACCCCGCCACGAGGACGGCCGGTACGAGCACTGCCACGACGGACGGCGACACCAGCGGCGTTCCGCCGGGGGCGGTGTACAGCAACATCGTGATCATCGCCGCGACCTGGACGGGAAGCCCGACGTACAGCAGGTACCGCGCGAGTTCGGACACCTCTGCCTCGATGAACGTCGCCTCGAACAGCCGGTTCGCGACGACGATGTGTTCGAGCGTCGCGGCCAGCCGGCCGAGCTGGTCGGTGATCCGGTCGCTGAACTCGTCGGCGTACTCCCGCTGGAGGTACCACGTCCGGTGGGCGTGGTTCTCGTAGTTCGTGTTCAGCGAGACGAACAGCGCGTGTTTCATCTCGCTTACCGGGTGCTCCAGCAGCCCGACGACGTGGTCGGTGTGTGACTGCAGCCCCGCCACGAGGTCTGCGAGTTCCTCGCGCGTCCGCCGGGTTCGCCCCTCCGACATCAGCTCTTCGAGGGTCGCGAGGTCGCTGTCGGCACTCTTGAACAGCACGCGAAAGAACGCGTCGGGCTTGACGGGCAACACCGCATCGCCGACGGTCTCGCCGACGTCCTCCCGGTAGGCGATCGTCTCGCGCAGTCTGGCTCTGATCTCGCCGGGCGATTCGAGGCGCTGGCTAAGGATGAACTGCCCCAGCGAGGTGACGATGGCGATGAGCGTGAAGTTGGCGGCGATCAGCGCGAACAGGAGAAACAGGATCGGCGTCTCCTCGGCGAGCGGGACGAGCCCCGAGAGGCTCACCGCCGTGAGCGCAGCGACTAGGACGACGACCTGGAGAAGACTCACCAGCAGCCGGTCGCCTGTCAACACGAGCCACTCGACGGGGTCGTACCGGAACAGCTCGAACTCGAAGGCGAGCCAGGATCGCCGGTCTCTCATCGTCGGGATACACCGCCCCGAACGGTGAGCCTTCACATAAAAGTCGGTGTATGCTGGAGACGACTGGATCGGATGACGTTGTGAGGGTGTTTCATACGGTCGTGCGTGATTATTTTCAGCACTGGGGCCCAATATCGTTGGTTTCACGGGCTGAAACACACAACACGCGATTCTATAGCGGTAAACAGTTACGCACGACCGTATCAGGTGGCGAGACACGGCCTTATTTCCGCTATTGGAGCGAAGCTATCATGCCACTGTCAGCAGATTCAAAGGAGCACTATAATCCACTTTATTTGAGGCCTTCTTGATTACTCAAGAGCTGACAGCGTTTCACAAACTTGTGGCCAGTGATCGTGGGATGCCTCGGCTTTGCCCGCTCGGGTGCCGCCTTCGATCTCGCTGAGGCCTAGATACGGTGGCGTAATCACGTGTCCGGCATTGTCGTATACAAGGTGATCAAATGAGGGGTGGTCATGGTTAGCTAACCGTTCTTCGGCGATACGGTGGAGCCGAACGGCATTCCAGATTCTGTCTTCACCCCCAGAAATCAGTAGTACAGGCCCGTTAATTTCCTCTACTGGAATGGTCGCCGCCTCAATTTCTTCCTCACTCGCAGCTTCGAGAGAGTTTGTGTACCCCTGGATCGGATTTCCTTCCCAGCCCTCGTCGACGAGGGATATATATGGGGTAGGGTCACCGTTTAGCGCCCAGGACGAGGAAAAAACGTCGTTCGAGAAGCCTTGCCAGGTGACGCCGCTACCCGAGATAGAGACAGCTGCGCCAACTGATTCGAACTGACTGCCTGCTAGTAATGCCAGTTCTCCTCCTTTGGAATATCCCAACAACCCGACCTGGTCGCCCGTCACGGATTTATGATCAAGTAGCCACTCAGTGGTGGTTTCAACGTACCCAAGAGGTACTTCCATTAGTTCTTTCGGCAACCCTGGTGCGTCAAAGTACTGCAGGGCCACCGCAGTGAAACCACGCTGGGCCAGCAAACCAGCTACATACTGGCGGCGGATAGCATTAGAGCCGTGCAAAACTACGACACCGGGCCCAGGACCACCATTCGTGGGCTCGAACACATCGCCAACTATTTCGTCGTGATCGATGGCTTTGGCAGATTCTATGTTAGGGTGACGTCTCGTTACTGTGGTCGATCCTATGTCCTCACCATCTATTTCTAAGCTGTACTGCGCCGTCTGTGGTCCGGACTCCCGCGCCCGCCTGAAGCTCAAATCCACAAACTGGTGTAGTACAACTGGCAGTGGTACATTCACTTCCTGTGGAACGTCCCCTCCCACAATTGTCGCTTCATCGATGTTTACTCGCCCCCCTTGGTTTGTCTGAATTTTGGCTGCTGCCGATCGCGGCCTCCCTGAGTCACCCAACCTGATTTTGACGGTTTTCTCCGGCGGTAAACCACTGATAATCATCTCAAACGGTTGATCAGGGAAGACCGCATCGGGATGTTCAAACCCAACCGTATACTTTGAGGCATTTTCCTCGTCTACTCCTTCTTCACCACTATTATTGTCTTTACCACTCTCATCATCACTATCTGTCTCAGTACCCTCGCCATCACCGTTTTCCGATTCCTCAACATCGGGATTTTCTTGATCATTACCTGAACACCCAGATAACAGACCGAGGGTCCCCAGACTGAGGCTGGCAACCATTTGTCGTCTCGTGAAACGGTGCCTTTCAGGTTTCCGCATACCTGAGCAGTCGGTCTCTGATGTATAAAAAGACCATGATGTGTAATATAAATTTAGAGAAATATTAAAGATATCGATGTATTCCGTGGGTGAGCTCACGAAGTAATTTGGGCACCAATCTTTTAATACAGCCTGGCGAGACGCTGCAGCAAACTATAATGGTCTGCGGGGCGAACTGGCATCCGTCAATGGGCGCCCCACACCGATCAGCGGACTGGCTGGACAATCACCGGGTCGTCGGCTACCTGGTGATCGCCCTCGTCTCCGCGGTGGCAGTCTCCGGAACTGGCGTTGTCCTGCACGACGAACCGCTCTCGCGGGCAGCTACCACCGGTGCCGTCTCCTTCGCTGCCGCCTTCATCGCGCTGCTCGGCTGGTCGTACCTGTTCAGGAAAGCGGGCGTCGACGCGTGAGGTCTTGCTAATCACTCGGCGGGTTGCGTCGGTGAAAACGTTCTGGCGGCGTCCTGGCGGAGTCCAACGGCGAGCGAAGCGAGCCGTTGGGCACGCCAGGACGCGAACGACTGCAGGCGCTGACCATCGGTCAGCGACAAAGGAGTGAGCGTCCTGGCGGAGATTTGAACTCCGGTCCCTGGCTCCGCAAGCCAAGAGGATAGTCCACTACCCTACCAGGACCCACCCCCGGATTACAAGGGTTCGGCTAAAGGGGTTACGATTCGCGCGGTCCCAGTTCCGGCCAGCGCCGCCCCGATCGGGCGCCACCGTCGTTCGTCGCCGGAGACGAATGAACGCCTTCTTGCCGGTCGGCGGCGAACTCGACGACGATGGGACTGTTCGACCGCGTCCGCCAGCTCCTGGGCGTTGGCGCCGAGGCGGCCGCGACACGGGACGCCGATCCCGAGGACCTGTTCGGGATGAGCACCGCCTACGTCACGATGGAGGCGGAGCTGGGCTACGCGCCGGCGGGCACGGCCGCGCTGTGCTT
>PXSQ01000005.1 GCA_003022725.1 Halobacteriales archaeon SW_7_65_23
AGACGAGTTCGTTTGGGTTAACTCCGCCGTGTGCCCCCGGGGTCGGGCGTCGTAAACTGTGTAGGCGAAATAGTATTGTAGGCGACCGTCGCTATCCGTACGATAAACGAGAACAGCACCGCGAGCGGCGCGAACGCAACCGTGATCACGACTGGCGTAACCACGGGGAGCGTCGTCGGCAGGCCCGACATCGGGCCGCCCGAGTTCGACACCGCGATGAGCATCGCTACCGTGATGAACTCAGCGGGAACACCGACGTACAGAAGTAAACGCGAAAAGTACGACAGCTCCTTCTGCATGTACATCGTCTTGAAATACTGGCGGGCAATGTCGATATCCTTGATGCGGCGCGCGATGGTGTCGAGCGAATCGACTGCGGCGTTCGGCAACTGGTCTCTGTACCGCGCCTCAATGCGCCGCGTCTCGTTGAGTTCGTGGGCGTAGTTGGTGGAAAGCGTCGCCGCGAGCACCCCAAAGACGCCGATATCGGGCTTACGAAGCAGGCCGACGACGCGGTCAGTGTGGGCCTTGAGTCGCGTCACAAACTCGTCGACATCGGCCCGTAGATCGTCGTCGTCCACGTCCGCGATCGCTTCCTCAAGCTGCTCCACCTCCGCTCGGGTACTCCGGAGGAGGAGTGAAAGGAATTCTGCCGGGGTCTCGGGCGCGACCTCGCGGCCGACCGCTTCGCGCACGCGCTCGCGGAACTCGCTGATCTGTTCGGCGGTGCGAGTGAGGCCGCCGATGCCCTGGAGCTCGCGCGAGAGGACGAGCTGATTGATCGATACTGCGACTGTGATGAGCGTGAGGTTACCAGACACCAGCGCACTGAGCGCGGACGACACCACGCCGAGGTTCTGGACGGCGGTAAAGCCAACCAGCGCCAGTGCCGTGTACGCCACCCAGATGACGAGCAGTAGCAGGCTCGCAACCACCATACGATCGCCCTTGAGCAGCACCCATCGGACAGCCCGGGCCCATCGGCCCTCGGACCGGGATAGCGCGCCTGCTGAAGCGTCTTCGGGCAGTTCACTGCCCTCCTCTACCGATACACGCTCGGTGCGGTCCATGTCCGCGGTAGGGTGCCCAGTCCAGAAAATCCACCGGTGCGACAGGCGAGGCTCTGGTAGCCGACTACATTTTCGTGAGGGACTCGTCGGACGGCCGGCGAAGAAATATCACGTCCGAGTGGATATGAGCCGACGCTCACGACTGGCATCACGCGCCGCCCGGCGGCTGGCGATCAAGACGGGCAGCTGCCGTCGCCGGTGCCGTCGTCGCCGGAGTCGTAACCCAGCGCCGCCGCGACGTCGACCAGCCCGGCGCCTCCTTCGTTTTCCTCCAGCCCGATGTCTTCGGCCGTGTCGAGCAGCCGCTGCCGGGCTTCGTCGTGGGCGTAGCCGTCGGCGGCCAGCTGTGCGGCGGCGCCGGCGACGTGGGGCGACGCCATCGAGGTGCCGTCGAGGGTCTGGTACCCGCCGACATCCGCCGAGCAGACGCCCGCTCCCGGGGCCGCGATGTCGACCTCCGGCCCCCGCGAGGAGAACCTCGCGAGCCCGTCCTCGACGGTGGTCGCGGAGACGGCGAGGAACTCCTCGTAGGCTGCGGGGAAGCCCACCGAGTCCGGCTGGCCGCGGTTGCCGGCAGCGGCGACGGGGAGGACGCCCGCCTCCAGCGCGTACTCGCCGGCGGCCTGCAGCGCCGGCGACTCCTGTGGCGACCCGAGGCTGAGGTTCATCACGTCCCAGCCCTGGTCGGCGGCGTGGCGGATCGCCTCGGCGATTGCCGAGGTGCGACAGCCGCCGGTCGCGCCGCACACCTTCAGCGCGTGTAGCGTCGCGTCCGGCGCCACACCGACGACGCCGCTGTCGTCGTCTTCGGCGGCGACTGTCCCCGCGACGTGGCTGCCGTGGCCGCCGTCGTCGGACCACGGGTAGTTGCAGCCGTCGCCGGAACACTCCTCCCACGCTCTGTGGGCGCCGTCGCCGTCCGGATCCGCCAGGCTCCCTTCGAGGTCCGGGTGGTCGTCGTCGATGCCGCCGTCGATGACCCCGACGTCGGCGCCGTCGCCGGTCGCACCTTCGTCGTGGGCGACGTCGGCGTCGACGCGGTCGATTCCCCAGGGGAGCGTCTGGCCGGCGCCGTCCTGCTCGATCCCGCCGGCAGCCCCCCCGACGTGGTGGAGCCGCCGGTCGCGCTGGACGAACGCGACGTCGTCGCGGGAGCGCAGCGAATCCCTGCGAGCTTTCGAGAACATCCCATAGACCAGCGTCATCGAGGTGAGATCGGTGAGATCGATCAGCGCGTGCTGGATATCCGAGACGGACGCGGCGGCGGCGATTCCATCGTCGTCGACGGTACCGACGATGTACTCGTCCATCCGGTCGTGGACGGCTGCCCCGACCCCGATGCCGAGCGCGCCCGCGGCGGCGCTTTTGAGCACGTCCCGGCGCGACCACTGCTGCTTGACCATACGATACCTGTTGTCGAGCAGGAAAATAAAGGTTTGACGTCTGTCTCTCGGTGACGTGTATTTTGAGATGCCCGGACTGCGGCGGCACGACGGGAACGATTCATAGTAGTTACGATCACCTCGTGTAGATATATAGCCCCGGGTGGGCGGTGTGTGAAGCAGTTATCTACTGCGAACGGCTATGCACGAGCCCTCATTTTGTAGACATAGAGGATGACTCAGCACGAAATCGGATCCGGCCAATCGGACGAGAGCACAACGAGTCAGCGCGTCGTTTCGGCAGTGGCCGACGCACGCGAAAAATCTTCGTTAGAACTTCCACCTCTCTATGAGGTGATCGATCCCGATGCATTGGACAGCCTCTTCGATTCCTCCGGATCCAGCGGCAAGGGCGGTCCCGGCCGTGTGGTTTTCATGTTCGATGAATGTGAAGTCGTCGTCCACAGTGACGGCGAGGTCGATGCTACTGCGATGGACGTACAGACACCGACGTCGTCCACTCCCACTGTCGAGCAGGACAGTCGGAACTGAACAGGAGTAGACGCGATCGTCGCTTCGGATGTGACGCGTCGAAAGCGCAGTACGGAACTTAGTCAGCCATGCGGGACAACAAGCAGGAAGACACTACTGACGCTACCCGGAATGGCTCTATGGAGAGAGCTGATGAGCCGCAAGTCTGTGCGAACTGTGGGGAGGAGATCGAGACTGAGGAGTGGCATCCGCTCGTTACACAGACGGATGACGATGGAAAGTTCCGTGTGTACGCGTTCTGTGATGAGAACTGTCGGGACAAATGGAAAGACGACTGATCGGGTCGTTCGTGACTTTTTACCGCTGTGTCGTCACAGTTCGGGCGTCTCGGTCAGTATGACTCACGGACTACTCCTCGTCGAAGAGAAGCCCCAACAGCTTCCGCTCGCCAGCCCTGATGTGGCGGCTCACTGTCGGTTGGGACACGTCCAGCATCTCCGCCAGTTCCTGGGCAGTCGTTGCCCGGGGTGATTCGAAGAAACCGGATACGTATGCTGTTTTCAGGATTTCATCCTGGCGCTCGGTCAGCTGCGACCGGAACTCCGCCTTGAACTCCTGTTGGGTCTTGATCGGCTCATCGACTTCTCGCCGGCCCACGAGCTCGACATCCTCATACCGCGCCTTGAACATCTCGACGAACGACCGGATATTACTCGCTGGCGGGACACGAATCACCGCATATGCCTCGTCACCGGTAGCCGTCAACGTCTGCGGCATCGCCCCGCGATCAAGTAGGGCTGAGAAGAACGCCGAATCACGTAACTGGGTCTCGAACAGCGGTTCGCCCTCCCGATCACTCACCAAAATAAGGTCCTCGATCTCGGGCGACTCCTCGCCGAACGCCAGCACCGCTTCCGACGGAACCCCGCGGGTCGTAAAGAAAATCCCCGGTGATTCGTCCGCCCGCTGCACAATATTCTCGAATTCGAACTGCCCGTCATGCTCGGCGGCAAACTGGAATAGCGGCGGATTACCGTTCCGTAACTCCAACGCCAGTTCCACCGACAGCTCACTCACCAGCGCCCGTTTCCGTTCCAGTGCATTCAACGCATACCCGACCGTTTCGCCGAGTTCTGTCAGTACTGTTTCCTCCATCTGGTTGAACACATCCGGTTCATCGGCATACAACGTAAGCACGCCGTACAAGGTGTCCTGATAGACGAGCGGGACAGCGATACTGGCCTGAAAACCGCGGTCAAGCGCGGTTTGCTCCCACGACTCGAACGGCGGATCCGCAGCGAGATTGTTCTCCACCTGTGTCTCCCGTGTCCGCACCGCGGCCCCGGTCGGATCGTCACTGTCCGCGTCCCCGTCGGCGGTCACTGTAACTGCCTCCAGAAAGCTCTCCTTAACGCCAGCCCAGGCCTCCGGTGTGACGTCATCTGTCACGGTATCGTGGGTGCCAATCCACGCGAACCGGTACGCCTCGGCGTCAGCGAGTCGATCACAGACCGCCTGTACGACCTCTTCCCGCGTGGACGCTTGAATCAACTCCGTCGTAATCCCCCGGATAGTGGAGTTGATCCGCTGGACCCGTTCTAAGGCTGCCGTCCGCTCGGCAAGGGTATCCCGTTGCTCCCGCACTGTTTGCTCCCGTGCCACGCGATCCAGTGCTGACCGCGTATTTGCCACCAGCATCCGGGCAAGGGACAGGTCGGTGTCCGAGAATGCGTCCGTGGTTGTCGCCCCACTGAGAAAGACGCCATGCTCTCCGATCGGGAAAATCATCACACTCCGCAGCGCTGTCTCAGACGCGGAGACGTCAGCCTGGGCCGGGAGGTCATCGTACACTATCTCCGACTGTTCACTGAAGACCTGCCAGGAGAGCCCCCGTTCTGACCTGAACAGTGACTCCTCGTCGATCAGGTCCGACACCGCCGACGTCTGGGCCGTGTACTGCAGCTGTCCGTGCTCCTCATCGTACAATGCGATCGCCATCAACGGGAACGGCAACGTGTCACGAGCTGTCTCAATGATGAGATCGCTGACGGCCTGTTCCGTCTCGGCATCCGTCAGGTTCTGCGATAATTCGTTGAGTGTGACCAACCGGTCGTTGTATCGTCGACGCTGTGTAATATCTTCGAAAGTCAGGACGACGCGCTCGATCGCTTCCGTCTGGCCGAACAGTGGTACGCCGTTGACGGAGATCCAAATCCGCTCGCCGTCCGGCCGCGCAATCCTGAAGTCGGCGTCGAACACCGGCTCCCCTGACGCAACGATCCGATTGAACGGCATCTCTTCCGCTGGAATCGGCTCACCCACTTCATCAACAATCCCGAAAAGCGGGGACTCACTCGGCAGGTCATCAAGTTCGTCCTGTGTCCGGCCCATCAGCTGTTCTGCCCGTTCGTTCAAGAAAGATATCTCCCCGTCGCGTGTGAGGACCACCACACCGACCGGGCTCGTCTCGAAAATCCGCTCCCGGAGGTGGTGTTCCTGCCGCAGATCTTCCTGTAGCTGCTTTCGTTCCGTGATATCTTCGAAGGCGAAGATCACGCCTGCCGTACTCCCGGCCGGATCGGGAAGGGGTGCCCCGTTCACGGAGAGCCAGATCTGCTCTCCATCGGCACGCGTAATCTGCTGTTCCACGGCATAGATCGGTTCACCGGTCGATACGACTTCCCGGAAGATATCCTCTGCAGGGAGCGCGCCCTCAGGAGCGGTGGCCTCGAACGCCTGTCCATCGTAGGCGAACTCGGACAACGCTTCCTGTGAGAAGCCGAGGATCTCGCCAGCGTGCCGATTTGCCGACGAAATCTGACCGTCGGCGTTGATGACAACAATTCCTATCGGGCTTGTCTCGACAATCCGGTCCCGCAGGTCCCGTTCCTCGCGGAGTTCGTCACTGCGCTGTTCGGCTTCTCGTGCCCGGGAGAAGGCCCGCCCCTGGTATAGACCCATGCCGAAGCCGGCAATGCTCCCGAGTGCCGTGGCCAGCGGGATGGTAAACCACGGATTGTCCAGGCCACTGGGAGAGATTGCCTCGATCATCACCACCACAGCGGCCATCACCCCGAATCCGCCGAACACCCATACCACGATCCGTGGATACACATCTGGATGGAGGTCCATTTTCAGCACGCGGTAGCCACCGTACAGAAGGAAAGTTCCGGGTACACCGACCATGGCAAACTGCCCGATAACTTCGGCCAGCTCCGCGTTCGTCATCAGCGGGAAAACCGCTAGTACGACAGCTATCCCGATATACAGCCCGCCGAGTACCGAGATAACGCGGGGCGCACCAATACGGGAGATGAAGCGATCCCAGCGACTCATTATGCGACGTTGAACACCTCCATGAAGTTAGTAGATGCGGTATACAGCCAGACGTGATTCACTCGTATTCGAGCTCCTTCTCCCCGGCCTCCGACGCGTCGTCGGCAGCTGTCTCCTCGACTGCGGCCGACTCGTCGGTCGCTTCCCGGACGGACTCGATTTCGTCTTCGGCAGACTCGGTCAGCGGGGCCACGCCGAGGTCGCTGATGTCGGTCGACCCGGAGTCGGGTTCCTCGACAGTCTCGGTGAGGCCGTCGCGGAGGTCGTCGCCGAAGTGGGCACCGAACGCGCCGACGGCGAAGCTGAGAGCGACCGACACCAGCAGCGTCAGCGGGCCGACCGCGGCGAGTCCGGCGACTGCGGCGCCGATCCCACTCCCGACGAACGGCCCCGCGGCAAGCACGCCGAGTCCGGCGATAACGCCGGTGAGGCCCCCCTCCAGAACCGGGCGCTTCTCGACGGCGAGGCCGGCGACGAACGCGCCAGCGAGCGTCCCGAAATAGGTGCCGACGACGGGGACGAACGCCAGCCCCGCGGCTGTGCCGAGGCTGACGGTCACGAGCGCGAGGGCGAACGCCACGAGCGAGAACCGGGGTTCGTCGCTCACAGGTGTACCGTCTCCCGGTGTGACAATGTGTTTTTCGCCGGGCTGGCATCTGGAACGGCGAACCATAGCGCCGATCGCTCGCCGTCACCTCATCCTGACTGCAACGCCTCGACCGGCACGCGGATCAGTCGGTCGTCGTCCGACAGTATCACCACGGCCGTCGGTGTTGCTGCTGGTAAGGTAGACGTACAGGTACCGGTTCTCCTCGAAGTTGGGGTGGAGCGCGATCCCGAGCAGGCCGCCCTCGCCCAGCAGCGGCTCGTCCAGGTCGTCGATTCATCGCTACTGTCGGACTAGTCGGGCGGAACGCCGATAAACGACAGGATAGGGAAGGCTGGCGGCGTTGCGGTGTAAGTCCCGTTGGCGGGCGGCTATTCAGAGTAGTTTCTGGAGCAGGATTGACCAGCGTTTCGAACAGCATGAAAGCCCCCGCCTGTTCGACCATCCGGGACTCGTTGCGCTCCTCGCTTCGCTGCGGTGCTTACGTCGTCCGGGATGGATCGAACAGGCGGCCCCTTTCAGTCCCGCCCGGCCTGGAATGCCACGTCGGGCGGGACTGAAAGGGGCGAGGCGTTGCAGTCAGGGTGAGGTGACGGCGAGCGGTCGGCGCTGTGGTTCGCCGTTCCGGATGCCAGCCCGGCGAAAAGCACATTGCCACACCGAGAGACGGTACACCTGTGAGCGACGGATCACAGTTCTCGCCAGTCGTGGGTGAACTCGAAGCGCAGGCCAACGACGGCCGCGAGACCGGCTGGGAGGGGCTCGAGGAACTCCAGCGGCTGGTCGCGCTCGACGAAGCGGGCGAGATCACCGTCGAGTACGTCGGCCGGCGGCCCGAGGCCCTGGAGAAGCGCGACGCCGGCGAGGGCGAGATCGACGCGCTCATCCGGGACGTCGCCACCGACCGCGCGGCGACGCTCCTGACGAGCGACGATGTCCAGGCAGAGGTCGCAGAGGCGAAGGGGTTCGAGGTGACCTATCTCGAACCCGAGACCCGCACGGTCGAGGAGCTCGCCATCGAGGAGTTCTTCGACGAGGAGACGATGAGCCTCCACCTCAAGGTCGGCGTCGCGGCGATGGCGAAGCGGGGCAGCGTCGGCGAGATGCGCTACGAGACGATCGGCGAGGAGCCGCTGACCGAGGGCGACCTCCGGGAGTACGCCGCCGATGTCGAGGAGGCGGCCCGCCACCACCCCGAGGGGTTCGTCGAACTCGACGAGCCCGGGATGACGATCATCCAGTACCGCGAGTACCGGATCGCCATCGCCCGGCCGCCCTTTAGCGACGGCCTGGAGATCACGGCGGTCCGGCCGATCATCCAGACGACGCTCGAGGACTACGAGCACGCCGACGACCTCCGAGATCGGCTGCTCGAACGCCAGCGCGGCGTCCTGATCTCGGGGTCGCCCGGCGCCGGCAAGTCGACGTTCGCCCAGGCGGTCGCGGGCTTCCTTTCGGAGTCAGGCTACGCAGTCAAGACGATGGAGAAACCCCGCGACCTGCAGGTCGGCCCCGAAATTACGCAGTACACCGCGCTGGACGGCCGGATGGACAAGACCGCCGACTCGCTTTTGATGGTGCGGCCGGACTACACCATCTACGACGAGGTGCGCAAGACCCACGACTTCGAGGTGTTCGCGGACATGCGCCTGGCGGGCGTGGGGATGGTCGGCGTCGTCCACGCAACCCGGGCCATCGACGCCCTCCAGCGGCTGATCGGCCGCGTCGAACTCGGCTTGATCCCGCAGGTCGTCGACACCGTCGTCTACATCGAGGCCGGCCAGGTCGCGAAGGTGTACGACGTCGTCACCGAAGTGAAGGTGCCAGAGGGGCTGATGGAGGAGGACCTCGCGCGCCCGGTGATCATGATCCGCGATTTCGAGACCAACCAGCCCGAGTACGAGATCTACACGTTCAATCAGCAGGTCGTCACCGTGCCCGTCGGCGACAGCGAGGGCGGCGACGACTCGGGCGTCGACCGGATCGCGAAAAAGGAGATCGAGCGGGAGATCCGCTCGGCCGCCCGCGGTCACGTCGAGGTCGACCTTCGCAGCCCCAACACCGCGGTCGTCTGGGTCGAGGAGAGCGACATCTCGACGGTCATCGGCAAGGGCGGCGGCCGCATCTCCGACATCGAGGACCGCCTGGGCATCGACATCGACGTCCGGACGTTCGCCGAGCGCGAGGGTGGTCGGGGCGGATCGAGCGGCGGTGGCGGCCAGGCCGGCGCCAGCGGCGGCACAGGGGGGATGACCGTCACGCCGGAGGTGACCAGCCGCCACGTCGTCATCCCGATGGATGGCCACGCCGGCGACACGGTCGAGGTCCAGGCCGACGGCGAGTACCTCTTCACGGCGACCGTCTCCCGTGGCGGCGAGATCCAGGTGTCCCGCGGCAGCGCCATCGCCGAGGAGCTCGAACGCGCGATCGACCACGGCCGGACGATCACCGTCGTCCCGTCCTGACTGCTGTGGTTGGAGCGCGTGTCCGAACCTGCCCAGACACGGCGTACCTTTTCGTGGTCTGCGGCCCTCGGGTCGTCCATGGCGTTCGACCTTCCCAGTCCCGGCCTCGGCACGTCGGGCAACAGCGGCGAGACCTGCCGGCAGGCAGTCCGCGAGGCCCTGGAGATCGGTTACCGGCATATCGACACGGCGCAGATGTACGGCAACGAGGCGGCGGTCGGCGCGGCGATCCGCGAGAGCGGCGTCGACCGCGAGGACGTCGTCGTTGCGACGAAGATCCACCCCCGGAACCTCGCGTACGAGGACGCGAAACGCACCGCCCGGGAGAGCCTCGACCGCCTCGGTCTCGACACCGTCGACCTGCTGTACGTCCACTGGCCGATCACGGCGTACGACCCGCCTGAAACCCTCCGGGCGATGGACGAACTCCGCAAGGAAGGGGTTACTCGTCACGTCGTAGTGTCGAACTTCACGCCGTCGCTGCTCGACGAGGCGCGGGAACTCCTCAACTCGCCCATCGTCGCGAACCAGGTGGAGTGTCACCCGCTGTTACAACGGGAGGAACTCCGCGCGTACGCCCGCGAGCACGGGCACTACCTGGTCGCGTACGCGCCGCTGGGTGGTGCGAAACTCACCCATCCCGTCCTTGAGTCGATCGCCGAGAAACACGGCGTCTCGGTCCCGCTGGTCTGTCTGGCGTGGACGCTCTCGCTTCCGGGGGTCGTGCCGATCCCCAAGGCGACCGGCGAGCACGTCCGCGAGAACTGGGCGGCCCGGGCGCTTG
>PXSQ01000006.1 GCA_003022725.1 Halobacteriales archaeon SW_7_65_23
TGGTCGGTCGAGACCCTTCTCACGGTTCTCTTGCGTCAACAACCGTGGTCGTTTGCGGTTGCGGTGCGGTATCAGTACCGAACTTTGTGAGGTACTGAAGTTAGTGAGTTTTGCTGGCTTGGATCCAACTGTCCGCGAGTCGGGAGACTCGAGGACGGAAGGCTCGATCAGCAAAGAAGGCAACAGTCAGTTACGAGACGTGCTGGTTCGGGCAGCGAAGGTAGCCGTTCACACGTGCAACGATCCGTATCTGAGCACGTTCTACTGGCGGTTACGTGGAGAGAAAAACAAACCAGCACTGGTTGCGCGTGTTGCAACGGCACGGAAGCTGCTGATTTCAATCTACCACATGCTTGACCGGGAGGAAGAATACGATCCACCAGGAGTGAGTGACTGAGCGACGCCGGAGCGTCGCTCATGAGCGGGCTTGCCTAGCGTGAGTGACAACTCTCGCCAGTGAAGATATCCCCCGCCGGTGGACTGACACAGGTAGCTTTGTCCCATTGTCTGTTGATTTCGCCGAAGAAAAACTAGGAAGCGCGATCCACCCTAACTACTATATCGCTCAACGTGGTTAGTCTCATTAGCAGGATTCACCTAGATGATTGTTGTGATTATTTTCGGCACCATGTCACAATAGCGGCAGTTTCACGGCCCGAAACTGGCGTCTGATACTGTCGGACGTAATTTCGTGGAGTCACGCGTCACGTTCAGCCGTTCACCCGTGCGAATACAGCCAGGAGAGTGTCACGATGTGACACAGAGTTCAGGCGTCGTTGGGCGCAGGCTGTCGGCGAGCGTCACTCGACGCGGAAGGCGGGCTCCTCGACGTTCTCGCTTTTGCACTCCGGGCAGCGGCTGGGGCGGTTGACGAGGTCGTCGAAGTCGTCGAACCTGCAGTCGGCACACTCCGGCGGGGCGACGAGCAGCGTCTCGTCGCTGCCCGAAAGCGAGCGGGCGATGTGCTGGACGTGATCGAGCGCTTCGGCGGTCTGAATGTCGAACTCGCGTGCGAGCGCGCCGGCCGACAGCGTCTCGCCGCGCAGCCGATCCGTAATCCGTTCGCGCGTGGTCCGACTGGCTTCTCGCATACCGGATGTAGCGGGCGCCGTTACAAAGCGCTTTTCGCCCGATGAAGGAAAGCGATTTACCCGTGCCGGCGTTGGCTCCTGTATGCACGCAGTCGTACTGGCTGGTGGGTACGCGACCCGTCTCTGGCCGGTGACGCGCAACCGGCCCAAGATGTTGCTCCCGGTCGGTGAACGGACTGTGATCGACCGGATTCTCGGCGAACTCGAATCTGACGACCGCATCGAGGACGTATACGTCAGTACAAACGAGCGCTTCGCCGACGACTTCCAGCGCCACGTCGAGCACTCGGAGTTCAAAAAGCCCCAGCTGAGCGTCGAGGAGACCATCGACGAGGACGAGAAACTGGGCGTCATCGGTGCGCTGGCCCAGCTCGTCGATCGCGAGGGGCTGGACTCCTCGGACCTGCTGGTCGTCGCCGGCGACAACCTCATCAGCTTCGATCTCTCGACGTTTCTCGATCATTTCGAGGAGAAGGGGACGGCGACGCTGGCCGCCTACGACGTCGGCTCCCGGCAGCGGGCCAGTTCCTACGGACTGGTCGACCTCGACGGCGAGGAGGTCGTCGACTTCCAGGAGAAACCCGACGACCCGCCGAGCACGCTGGTGTCGATCGCCTGCTATACGTTTCCGGCGAACGATGTCCGCTTCGCGGAGTACCTCGACAGCGGCAACAACCCCGACGAGCCCGGCTGGTTCATCCAGTGGCTCCAGGACCGCCGCCCGATCCACGCGTTCACCTTCGAGGAGGCGTGGTTCGACATCGGTACGCCCGAGAGCTACCTCGACGCCGTCTCCTGGGCACTCGACGGCCAGTCGGTCGTCGCTGCCGACGCCACCGTCGAGAACTCCGAGATCGGCGACAACGTCCACGTCATGTCGGGTGCGACCGTCGTCAACTCGAGCCTCGACCGCTCGATCGTGTTCCCGGGTGCCACCGTCGAACGCGGCCACCTCCGCGACTCGATCGTCGACCGCGAGGCGACCGTCCGCGACATCGACCTCTCGGGCGCGCTCGTGGGTGCGCACAGTCAGCTACTGTAGCTGTTCTCTACTGTCCAGCGCCTGCATCTCCTCGTCGCGTTCGACGTACTTGATGTCGCTTCTGGCCCGCAACTGCTCGGCGTCGGTGTAGGTGCCGGTGACGACAGTCCGGATCTCGCCGAGCTCCAGCCTGTTGGAGACGGTCTCCGCGAGCGACGGGCCGCAGACCGAGTTAACCATCGAGTTCGACGGCGCCCGGAGGACCTGAAGCAGGCGTTCGAGGAGTAACGAGTTGGGAAGGGCTACTCCAGCAGCTGGTCGGCGATAGTGTTGCGGAGGATCTCGCTCGTGCCCTCGTAGATCTCGTTGAGCTTCGCGTCGCGGTAGAACCGCTCGACAGGGAAGTCCTTTGTGTAGCCGTAGCCGCCGTGGATCTGGATCCCCTCGTTTGCGACCTCGCGGGACACCTCGGAGGCGTACAGCTTCGCCTGGGCGGCCTCTTTGACGAACTCCTCGCCGCGCATCTTCTTGTCGGCAGCCCGGTGCATCAGCATCCGGGCGGCGCTGGTTTTAGTGTCCATGTCCGCGAGCTTGTGCTGGATCGCCTGGAAGTCGCCGATCCGCTGGTCGAACTGCTCGCGGTCCTGGGCGTACTGCAGCGCCTCGTCGAGTGCGGCCTGTGCGATCCCGACGCCGCGGGCGGCGATGGTGATCCGGCCGCCGTTGAGCGTCTTCAGCGCCTGTACTAGCCCCCGGTTCTCCTCGCCCAGCCGGCGGTCGGCGGGCACGCGGAGGCCGTCGAACCGGAGTTCGGCGGTCGGACAGCCCTTGTCGCCGAGCTTGTGCTCGGTGCCCTCGACGACGAACCCGTCGTCCTCCTCCGGCCGGACGACGAACGAGGAGATACCCTTGCCGCCAGCCTCGGGGTCGGTCTTGGCGAAGACGATCACCGTGTCCGCGACCGATCCGTTGGAGATCCAGAGCTTCCCGCCGTCGATGATGTACTCGTCGCCGTCCTGAACTGCTTCGGTCGGTTCAGGGCTCGCCGAGCGTTGCTCGGCGGTGTCCCGGGTCGCGGTTGTCTCCATCGAGGGGACGTCGCTGCCCGCGCCGGCCTCCGACAGCGCGAACGCGCCGATTTCGTGGCCCTCGGCCAGCGGCGTCAGGAACTCCTCCTTCTGGGCCTCGTCGCCGAACTCGTAGATCATGTTGCAGGCCAGCGAGATGTGCGCCGCCACGACAGTGCCGAGGCCGCCGCTGCCCCGCGAGATCTCCTCCAGCGCCGCCGCGTAGGAGTGGTAGTCGAGGCCGGCGCCGCCGTACTCCTCGGGGATCGGCATCCCCATCAGCCCCAGCTCGGCCATCTCCTCGACCAAATCCCAGGGAAACTCGTCGGTCTCGTCGATCTCGGCAGCCCGCGGCCGGATCTCCTCGTCGGCGAACTCCGCGACCATCTCCGTGATCTGGCGTTGCTCGGTCGTGAGGCTGAAATCCATAGTTGTGATTTTTCGGCCGCGATAATAAGCCCTGGTACCCGGAGTTTCCGCCTTCGTCCGGCGGGCTCGGGTATCCACCGACCAACGGATCGGTGAGGCGGCGCGAGACCTCGCCCGCGATCGCTCCCGGGGACCGTTGCAGTACAGTCCCGCTTCACTTTCACCGGACACTCCAAACGTCCAAGGAACTGCAGCCCGTCGGATCGACCAGAGAGGATGGGAGACGCCGACGGGATCGCCAGCGACGCAGGTGAGTTCGACCGCCGAGAGGTCGACGACGCCGATGTGCTCGAACTGCTGGAGCCGGTTGTCCAGGAGTGGTGGGTCGAGCAGTTCGGCGAGTTCGTTCCCCAGAACGGCGGCTTCTTCACGCCGCCACAGAAGGAGGCGATCCCGCTCATCCACGAGGGCAAAAACGCGCTCGTGGCATCGCCGACGGGGAGTGGCAAGACGCTATCGGGCTACTGCAGCATCATCAACGAACTGTTCCGCCGCGACCGGACAGAGGAGGGCCTCGACAACAGCGTCTACTGCCTGTACGTCTCGCCGCTGAAGTCGCTCGCCAACGACATCCACCGGAACCTGGAGGTCCCGCTGGACGGGATCACCGAGAAGCTCGCCGATCGGGGCGAGGATGTCGAGATTCGCCATGCGATCCGGCACGGCGACACCGACGACAGCGAGCGCCAGGCGATGCTCACCGAGACGCCGCACATCCTGAACACGACGCCCGAAACCCTGGCGATCCTGTTGAACTCCCCGAAATTCAAGGAAAAACTCCGAACCGTCGAGTACGTCATCGTCGACGAGATCCACAGCCTCGCGGAGAACAAGCGGGGCACACACCTCTCGGTCTCACTGGAGCGCCTGGAAGCGCTCGCGGACGGCTCGCCGACGCGGATCGGCTGCTCGGCGACGGTCGAACCCCTGGACGCGATGGCGGAGTTCCTCGTGGGTCGGAGAGCACCGGGCGGTGAGCCCCGAGAGTACGAACTCGTCGACACCCGTTTCGTCCGCGAGTTCGACATCGAGCTGACCTGCCCGGCGGAGGACCTCATCGACACGCCCGCGGACGTGGTCAACGACCGGTTCTACCGGCAACTGCACGACCTCGTGGGGGACCACACCAACACACTCGTGTTCACGAACACCCGCTCGGGCGCCGAGCGCGTGCTGCACAACCTCCGCGAGCGGTTCGACGCCTACGACGAGGACAACTCCGGCTGTCACCACGGCAGCCTCGCCAAGGAGAAACGCCAGGCCATCGAGGAGGACCTCAAGCGCGGGGAACTGGACGTCGTCACGACGTCGACGTCGCTGGAGCTGGGCATCGACATGCCGTACATCGACCTGGTGGTGCAGGTGGGGTCGCCCAAATCCGTGGCGGCGCTGCTCCAGCGGGTCGGGCGGGCGGGCCACCAGCTCGGCGAGACGGTCACCGGGCGCGTGTTCGCCCTGGACCGCGATGAACTGATCGAGTGTGCGGTGATGCTCACGAAAGCCGAGGAGGGCTTCGTCGACCGCGTGTTCGTCCCCGAGACCGCCCAGGACGTTGCCGCTCAGCACGTCTACGGCATGGCGATCAACGGGCCCCGCCCGGAGGCCGAGATCCGCGGCATCCTGGAGCGTGCGTACCCCTACCGCGAGTACGGCGACAACGAGTGGGAGCAGCTCTGTCGGTACCTCACGGCGGACTACGAGGGTATGGAGGCGAAGAACGTCTACGCGAAGATCTGGCGGGACACCAACGACCCGCCGGACGGCGAGTACCACTACGACGAGTTCGACGTCGGGGAGCCGCTGATCGGCAAGCGCGGGCGCCTCGCTCGCGTGATCTACATGACGAACATCGGGACGATCCCGGACTCGTTCACGTGCGACGTGTTCACGCGATCTGGCGACCAGTGGGTCGGGCAACTCGACGAGGAGTACCTCGACACGCTGGAGAGCGGCGACGTGTTCGTCCTCGGGGGCGACCGCTTCGAGTACCGCTACCGCCGCGGGTCGAAGGTGTACGTCGACCGGACAGCCGCCCGCCCGACGGTGCCGTCGTGGTTCTCCGAGCGGTTGCCTCTCTCCTACGACCTGGCTCGTGAGATCCTCGCCTTCCAGCGGGAACTGCTCGACCGGCTCGCCGAGGGCGGCCGCTCGGCGGTGCGCGTCTGGGTCCGGGAACTGCCGCTGGACGAGCACAGCGTCCAGGCGATCACCCGGATGTTCGACGAGCAAGTGCGTTATGCGGGATCCGAGAGCGTGAGCACCGACAGTCGCCTCGTGATCGAGGAGGAACTGGATCACGACGAGTACGAGCGCCACTACTACGTCCACTCGAACTACGGCCGGCGGTTCAACGACGGTCTCTCGCGGCTGCTGGCCTACCGGTGTGCCCAGGAGGCAAACGCCAACGTGAAAGTCGCCGTCGCCGACCACGGTTTCACGCTCTCGCTACCGCTGAACAGGAAGGTCGACCTGGCCGGCATCCTCGAATCCGTCGAACCCACCGAGGTGCGGGCGGATCTGCGCGCGAGCCTCGACGGCACGGACCTGCTCCAGCGGTACTTCCGGATCAACGCGACCCGCTCGCTGATGATCCTCAAACGCTACAAGGGCTACGAGAAGTCCGCGAGCGAACAGCAGGTCAACAGCGAGATGCTGCTGGGCTTTGCGGAGGATCTGGCGGACTTCGCGGTGATCGAGGAGACCTACCGGGAGATCCTGGAGGACAAACTCAACGTCGCGGGCATCGAGGAGGTCGTGGCGGGGATCCAGTCCGGCGAGGTAACGGTGGCGTCGACGCGAGTCGACTCGCCGACGCCGAAGGCGTTCGGGTTGGCGACACTGATGGCTTCCGATGTCGTGCTCGCGGAGGACGAGTCCGCAGTGCTTCAGGAGTTCCACCAGCGGGTGCTCGAAGAGATCGAGGGACAGGATCGCGACCAGTCGCGTGCGTAGCCAGACGTGTGTACCGCTCGGGGTGCCTACGGCTCGGTATCGACGGTGTAGACCCACTTGGTCCCGTAGTAGACGAACCACATCATCCAGATGATGAAGATGGCGAGCCAGACGCCGTACTGGAAGATCCGGTCGGGGTAGACGACGTAGCCCAGCACGAGCAGCCCGGCCGCCGTTGCGAGGGCTGCGATGTCGTATCGGTCGAACGCCGGACGCTCCACCATACTCCCTGTTTTGCGCAGGAGTCTCATGAGTGATACGGTCCGACGCTGTCACCGGGACCGACCAGCTGGCTCATAGCACCCTCTGAACGGCCGAAATGAAAGTGAGAAGCTGATCGACCGGCAGTTTATACAGCTAACCCGACAAGTGTCGACATGGATCGATCACGCGCGGTCGTACTGGGACTGGCTGTGATCCTTGGCGTGGTCTCGCTATTGATCGTGTTGCCGTTCCTGGAGTACGTCCTCCTGGCAGTGCTGCTGGCGTACGTTCTCAGGCCGCTGCATGGGCGGCTGACACCGCGAACTGGCGAGCAGGTTTCGGCCGGGATTCTCGTGCTCGCGGCGACGGTCGCGGTGGTCGTGCCGCTGACGCTCGCCTTCTGGATCGTCGTGCAGAACGTCCGCACGCTCGTCGAGGGGATCCGGGAGGGCGAGATCACCTTCGAGGGCCTCGAGAGCACGATCGCCGACCTCACCGGCGTCGAAGTCGACCTGATGGCGCGGCTGCAGAGCGTGATCGAGGGACTGCAGGTGGGTGGACTCGACAGCGCACTCAGTACGCTCAGTCTGGTCTCGCACGTGCTTATCGGGCTGGCGCTGACGCTGTTTTTGCTGTACTACTTCCTGAAGGACCACCAGCGGCTGGACCGGTGGTTGCGCGGGACCGTTCCGATCGAGGATCACATCTTCGAGGAGCTGCGCGACGAGTTCGACGACGTCATGTCGGCGGTGCTGTACAGCCACGTACTGGTGGCGGTCGTGCAGGGACTGGTCGCGGGGCTCGGGCTGCTCGCCATCGGTGTCCCGGAGCCCGTCTTCTGGACGATCGTGATGATCTTCCTCGCGCTGCTGCCGGTCATCGGCTCGTTTCTGGTGTGGGGGCCGGCCGCCGTCTGGCTGGTCACGAGCGGCCGGCCGGTCGCCGGCGCGTTCCTGTTCGTCTACGGGGCGATCGTGGTCGGACTGACCGACGACTTCCTGCGGCCGCTGTTCATCGAGCGCCACTCCGAGAGCCCGCTCAACCCCGCCGTGATCATCCTCGGCGTGATCGGCGGCGTCTACCTGCTGGGCTTCATCGGCATCTTCCTCGGCCCGGTGTTGCTGGGGCTGTTCCGGGCCGTGCTCGACGTCTACCGCGACGAGTTCGTCCAGGAGGGGGAGTCACGTCCACCCGATGAGGGACCGGGCACGCCCAGCGAGGAAACGGGCGTGCCCGATACTGGACCGGGTGCGCCGGAGGGCGTCGAGGGTGCGGAAGGGACCGGCGGCTCGGACTGATACTGGTGGCTGTAATTCGTTTGCTCATACTGTCGGACGTAATTTCGTGGAGTCACGCGTCACGTTCAGCCGTTCACCCGTGCGAATACAGCCAGGAGAGTGTCACGATGTGACACAGA
>PXSQ01000007.1 GCA_003022725.1 Halobacteriales archaeon SW_7_65_23
CAGTCTCTGGTATACAGCCAGACGTGATTTAGTTACGCCATGCCGTCCCAAATCCCATTGTTCGGGCCATGACACAGCCGATGGACTGTCCTGGCACTGTACGGAGTCACGTCTGGCTGTCTATCTGCGGAGACAGACCCGTTCCGCCTGGATTCTCAATTCGAGTTTTCACGTACGTACAGCCACCAGTATCAGCAGACGCACTGGACTTCCCACATTCGTCGGCGGACGCGCCGCTGTGTAGCGTGAATGCGGTATGAATGGGTCCCACCGCGAACGTGGGGAATGCACCGGACGGGAGACGTTGTCCGCGACCCGCACGGCCGGTGACAGCTTTCGGCGGGCTTTCACCGCCGTTGCCGGCTCGCCTGGCTTTGCCCGGAGTCCCACCGGATGTTGCCGACGTCGGCGGGCCGGTCGGGTTCGCCCGAGCGCCCGCGAGGGCGTCGGACTCGTCGGCGGCCCTCTGTCGGCGGCAGCCGGTTTCCACCGGCACTGCCGACGCAAGCCGGCGTGAGTCGGGCTTTCACCGACGTGCTGTCGTGTTCCCGAATCCCGCTTGCGCGTGGTCCGGTACTCGGCCTTCTCCCGCCACCGCCGCGGCGGCGACGCGCCGGGCCGGTGCGGTTCTCCTTCGGAACCTGGGCCTCCACAGCCTCCCGGCTGTGTTGGCGTCGGCCCCCATCCCGCTCCGTCTCGGCTCTCGCCGATCCGGACGGGACGTCCGTGTGCTCCACGTCCGCAGTGGGGATTGTCAACTAATGGCACGGACCGTATTAAATCTTTCCCAATCCGCAAAATTCACACGCGACCCGGAGACCGCGGTGGCGACGGTCACTCCCCCGCCAGCGCCTCGTCGCGCAGCTCCCGGCAGCGCTCGGAGTCGACAGTCAGGTCGGGGACGGTCGTCGGCGAGAGCTCCTCGTCAACGGCGACGAACACGAAGTAGGAGTCGGTCGTCTGCTCGCGGGTGCCGGTCCGGGGGTCCGCGCTGAACGCCTGCAGGCGGACGCGGATGCTCGTCCGGCCGGTGGCGTAGGCGTACGACTGGATGACGCAAACGTTGCCCTGCGGGACCGGCTGCTTGAAGTCCAGCTTGTTGATGTGGGCGGTGACGCAGTTCTCGCCGGCGTGGCGCATCGCCGACATGGCGCCGACTTCGTCCATCCACTTGACGACGTTGCCGCCGTGGGCGGTATGGTAGTTGTTTGTGTCGTCGGGCTGGACGCGCTCGCGGTTCTCGATGTACGTCTCGCTGACGCTGGTCATGGACACACGTCGGCCGACAGCCCGAAAAAGGTCAGCAACCCAGCGGTGACAGTGACCCGGTAGGGGAAGGATCCTGCGGCGACAGTGGCCCGGTGCTGGCAGTGCCGTCGCAGACGGTGTGCTGGCTGCCGCGGGTGAAAGACGAGACGGAAACCCCCGGGCCGGGCGGGGCAATCAGGTACCCCGGGCCGGTCGGCGCGTGGGAGGCAGCTGCGGTTTGAATCAAAAAATTATTACAATTGTTGGGTGTCATTACGTACCGATGTCAGAGAGATACAATCTTGGCGACTACGACGAGGCCGCCGAACAGCTGTCGTGGGGGGACATCTACCGCGAGTTCGACGGGGAAGCACCATCGGAGCTGAACATCGCTCACGAGGTCTGTGACCGGCACGCCCAAGACAGGGGTGCCGTGGCACTGTACCAGGTGAGCGAGGCGGGCGAGTTGACCAAGCTGACCTTCTGGGAGCTGGCCAAGCAGTCGAACCAGTTCGCGAACGTCCTCGAGGAGCTGGGCGTCGAGCGCGGTGACCGGGTGTTCTCGTACATGCCCCGGCTCCCCGACCACTACGTCGCGATGCTGGGGACGCTGAAGCGGGGCGCGGTCTGGGGCAGCGTCAACGAGCGGTTCGGGCCGGACGGGGTCGCCTACCGCCTGGCCGACTGTGACGCGAAAGTCGTCCTGACGACGACGGACAACCGCGAGACGGTCGAGACGGCCGTCGCGGAGGTGCCGAGCGTCGAGCACGTCGTCACGGTCGACCGAGGTGACGGCGTCCCGGACGGGGACGTCGATTTCGCCGCCCGGATGGCCGACGCGAGCCGCGAGTACGAGGTCGCCGACACGGGCGGCGAGGACGACGCGATGCTGTACTACACGTCCGGGACGACCGGCCCGGCCAAGGGCGTCCGCCACAAACACCGGTGGCTGGCGGGCGTCGCGGCGACTCAGCGGTACACGATGGACGTCCGGTCGGACGACCTCTACTGGTCGACGGCTGATCTGGGCTGGCTGACCGGCCTGATCAACACGCTCGGCGCCTGGTTCTGGGGGACAGCCATGTTCACCTACGAGGGCGAGTTCGACCCCGAGGAGTGGGCCGAGCTGCTCGACGAGTATCCGATCAGTATCCTCTTCTCGGTGCCGACGGCCTACCGGATGCTCCGGGAACACGAGGAGCTGCTGGCCGAGGCGTCGCTCGACGTCCGCCTCGCCGGGTCGGTCGGCGAGCCGCTCTCGCCGGGCATCGTCGAGTGGGGCGAGGACGCGCTGGGTGTGACCATCCTCGGCACGTACGGCCAGACGGAGACGGGCAACTTCATCATCAACAACTTCCCCGCGATGGAGGTCCGTCCCGGGAGCATGGGCAAACCGATTCCCGGCGTGGAGGCTGCCGTCGTCGACCCGGACACGGGCGAGGTGCTCGACCCTGGCGAAACTGGCGAGATCGCCGAGCGGCCGGAGTTCCCCGGCTTTTTCGCCGGGTACTGGGAGAAACCCGAGAAGACTGCCGACTGCTTCGTCGACGGGCCCGACGGCGAGTGGTACCTCTCGGGCGACCTGGGACACCGCGATGAGGACGGGTACTTCTGGTTCGAGGGGCGGGCCGACGACGTCATCATCTCGTCGGGCTACCGCATCGGTCCCTTCGAGGTGGAGAGCGCGCTCGGGGAACACGACGATGTCGCCGAGGGTGCGGTCGTCCCCAAGCCCGATGCCGAGCGAACGAACATCGTCAAGGCGTACGTCGTGCCCAGCAGCGACGCAGAGGCGTCCGAGGCACTCGCCGAGGAGATCAAAGCGCACGTCAAAACGGAGGTGGCGGCCCACGAGTACCCCCGGGAGGTCGAGTTCCGGGAGGAGCTCCCGAAGACGGTCACCGGCAAGATACGGCGGACGGAACTGCAGGACCACGCCGAAGAGGAGGCCAGAGCCGAAGGGAAGATGCCTGACGAGCCCAGGTGAGGGCGAGCGACGCCTCTCACCGGACCGGAATCCCGCGAATCTCGAAGCGGGCGCCGCCGGACTCGCTGTCGACGACCCGTTTGCCGAGCCACGACGACCGTGGACCCGCCGCTTTCGGGCCCTGTGTCAGCCCCTCGACTCCGGTGGCGGGCACGAGTCGGCGTCCGAATCGGCGTCGCCCTGCGGCCCGGCCTGGCCGGAGGAGTCGAGGTGTTTGACCATGATCGCGAACGGCAGCTCGACACCTTTGATAGTCCGGGTCTTGGTGTCGAACTGCCAGTAGTCGAGCCGTTCGTAGAAGGACTTCACGTTCAGCGAGGAGACGATCTCCAGCCGGTCGAGGTCGTACATCCGGGCGCGGGACTCCAGTTGGCCGACCAGCGACGTCGCGATCCCCTCGCCGCTGTAGTCGGGCCGCACGTACAGCGCGTCGATGCGCGCGGCATCAGCGTTGAGCACGCCGTAGGCGACGTCCTCCCCGTCGACCCGGGCCAATAGGACGTCGAACACGTCGCTGTCGATGGCGCGCTCGAAGTCGGACACGCCCCCGGCGTCGGGCTGCCAGGCGTCGAGCTGGTCGGCCTCGTAGACGTCGGCGTCAATCCCGCCGATCGTGCAACCGCCTGATCCCCTCGCCCCGCCGACGTTCGACAGCGGTCAGTAGAACTCGCGGACGAGGTCCATCGCGCCCTCGGGGGCGCCGTCCGGGATCTCGGCCATGTTGCCCTCGATGCCTTCGCGCTGTTCGTAGGGGACCGAATCCTCGTCCCGGTAGAGCACGCCGACGTACTCCGTGGAGCCGTCGGTGATCAGGTCCCGGGCCGCGTCCTTGTTGTTCGGGTCGTGGTCGGTCTCGCTCACGTCGACGATGGCGTCCCGGAAGTAGTCGTAGGTGTCGACGTCGTTGAACGTGACACACGGCGAGTAGACGTTGACGAGGCCGAACCCGTCGTGTTCGATCGCCTCCTTGACGACCTCGGTGTGGCGCTGGCTGTCCGAGGAGAACGTCTGGGCGACGAACGAGGCGCCCGAAGCCAGCGCCAGCGCCAGCGGGTTCACCGGCGACATGTGGGTCCCCTCCGGCGACGTCGACGTCTCGAAGTCCTCGCGGCTGGTCGGCGACGCCTGGCCCTTGGTGAGCCCGTAGATCCGGTTGTCCATCACCACGTAGCTCATGTCGACGTTGCGGCGGACGGCGTGGATGAAGTGGCCCGCGCCGATCGAGTAGCCGTCGCCGTCGCCGCCTGCGACCATCACTTCGAGGTCGGGGTTGGCGAGCTTCACGCCCACGCCGACGGGCAGCGCGCGCCCGTGAACGCCGTGCAGCGCGTAGCTGTGCATGTACGTGCCGATCTTGCCCGAGCAGCCGATGCCGGCGACGACGAACGTGTTGTCCGGGTCGTTCCCGGTCTCGGCCAGCGCTTTCATCATCCCGTTCATCGTCCCGAAGTCGCCACAGCCCGGGCACCAGGTCGGCTGCTTGTCGGATTTGAAGTCGGTGAATCGGATGTCGGAGCTCATTGTGCTACCTCCTGTGGTTCGACCAGCCGTCTGATCTTGTCTGCGAGTTCGTCGGCCTTGAACCGTACGCCGGTGAACTTGTTGATCCGCTCGACCCGCTTGAGCACGTCGTGCTCGATCAGGTCCGCGAACTGCCCGTTGGCGTTACACTCGACGACGATCGTCGTCTCTGCGGCCGCAATCTCCTCGCTGAGGTCCGGCCGGGGCAACAGATAGGGGACGGAGATGAACCGAACGTCGATGCCGTCCTCGGCGAGAAAGTCCAGGGCCTCGCGCATCGGCCCCTCGTTGGAGCCCCAGGAGAGCACGAGCGTCTCCGCGTCGGGGTCGCCGAACTCGCGGTAGTCCCACTCCTCGCGCTCCTTTGCGGTCTCGAACTTCTGTTTGCGCTTCTCGACCTGCTCGACGCGGATCTCCTCGTCCTCGGTCCGCCGGCCGTTGGCGTCGTGCTCCAGGCCCGTCGTCATGTGCGCGCCGTCGGTCGTCCCCGGCAGCGCCCGCGGGCTGATCCCGTCGGCGGCGGGGAAGTGCGGCTGGAAGCGGCCCTGCTCGTCGAGCCAGGAGTCGATCTCCGCCTCGTCGACGACGTTGCCGCGCTCGATCTCGACCTCGTCCATGTCGAACGTCTCCGGCGGGAACGTCTGCTCGGTGACCGCCAGCGAGAGGTCCGAGACGAGGAACACGGGGATCTGGTACTTCTCGGCGAGGTTGAACGCCTCGACAGTCTTCCAGTAACACTCCGAGACGGAGGTGGGACCGACTACCATCCGGTCGATCTCGCCGTGGCCGCCGTAGACGAGCATGTTGAGGTCGCCTTGCTCCTGTTTCGTGGGCATCCCCGTCGAGGGGCCGGCCCGCATCACGTCACAGATCACCAGCGGCGTCTCGCTGGTGGCGACCAGCCCGAACGTCTCGGTCATCAGGTCGATCCCGGGGCCCGAGGTGGCGGTCATCGAGCGAGCGCCGGCGCGGGCGGCGCCCAGCGCCAGGTTGATCGCGGCGAGTTCGTCCTCGGCCTGGACGACCGTGCCGCCGAACTGGTCGATGCGGCCTGTCAGGTACTCCATGACGTCGGTCGCCGGCGTGATCGGGTAGCCGGCGTAGAAGCGACAGCCTGCGGCGATGGCGCCCATCCCGATCGCCTCGTCGCCGTTGAGCAGCACGTAGTCCTCGTCGGTCGTCTCCAGGTCGTAGCCGTACTCGTGGTCGAACTCCTCGGCGGCGTACTCCTGGCCGAGGCGTGCGGCCTGGCAGTTGTTGTCGACGATCGCCTGGCCCTTGTCCTTGAAGCGTTTTTCCAGCGCCGAGTCGAGGTTCTCGATCGGGAAGTTCGCGATCTCGCAGGCGACGCCCAGGGCGACGACGTTGCGCATGATCGCGCCGCCGGCGTCCTCCGCGAGGCCCTTCAGGGGGACGTCCAGCCCGATCATCCCCTCGGGGATCTCGACGTCCTGCATCGTCGTGCGCTCGCCGTCATAGATGATCACGCTCCCCTCGTGGAGTTCGTCGAGGTTCTCGTCGATCGTCCGCTCGGTCAGTGCGATGAGGATGTCTAGCCGATCGACGACGCTCTCGACGCGGTCGACGGAGGTCCGGATCTTGTAGGCGGTGTACCCGCCGCGGATCCGGGAGGCGAAATCCTTGGAGGTGTAGACGTGCCGACCCGCCCGCGAGAGTGCCTGCGCAAAGATCTTCCCGGTCGAGTCGATCCCGTCGCCGGCCTCCCCGCCGATGGCCCAGTTGAGATCGTCTGGCATACTAGCACGAGATCCGATGGCACAAGCAAAAAGCCTTCTGTCATGGCTTTTCGGTCCGCCGCTGGCGCGGCGGCTGCGGCTGTCTGTCGCGCCGGAGCGACACCACTGTCCAGGGAGCGCGACGCGACCTGCTGGGTGTGCCGGTCCGAACCGCACGGCGGTAACCAGTCCCTATACAGCCACCAGTATGACTCCGGACAGTGTCAGGACAGTCTACAGTCGGGCGTTCCAGTAGGAGACGGAGGCGAGGGGCGGCCCGATCGGCGTCGACCCCAGTGCCGTGTCGAGCGTCCGGAAGCCCGAGGCGAGCGTGTTCGGCAGCTTCCGGTAGAAGCCGTACGGCCCGATCCAGTCGTGATCGGTGCCCACGAGGTCGAGGTCGGCGGCGTCGAGCAGCTCCTGGACCTCCCGCCCGGAGTACAGGCGCGACCCCATTGGGAGTGCCCAGTTGTACAGCGACCGCGCCGAAAAGCGGTTGAACGTGTCCAAAAAGACCTGCTCACGGGAGACCCGGCGCATCTCCGACATGAACGTCTCGGGCGTATCCGCGAGGTGGAAAAACCGCATCGCGAAGACAGCGTCGAACCGGTTGTCGGGGAACGGGAGGCGGCCAGCGTCGCTGCGCATGTACTCGAGGTTGTCCGCGACGCCGACCTCCCGGGCACGTTCGCGCCCCCGCTGGAGCATCGGCCCCGAGATGTCCAGGCCGACGATGTCGGCGCCGCGGTCGGCGAGCATCGCTGTAAAGCGGCCGGTGCCACAGGCGATCTCGAGGATCTCCCGATCCTCGACCGGCCCCAGCGCGTGCAGGACGGCCTCCTTTTCGCGCCTGTCGATCAGGCGCCCGCCGCGGGAGAACCGCTTCTCGTCGTAGGCCTCGGCGACCTCATCGGCCTGATACCATTCCTGCCCTTTCACGTACCACTCTCTCGCGCCCCCCGGATTAAAACCAGCCACCAGTATGAAACACGCCCGACTCCGAAACAGCTCGGAATACCCGCTTTCGCGCCCACGCACACGCCGAGAAACAAATACTAGCTGAGACGATACAGTAATCGAAGCGATACTACAAGTATTTGTAGTATTTACTCGGGAACGGATAATAGTATGCCCGTTGGCGGCTGTACCCGTAAAGAAAATATCTCTCGCAGCTATGTATAAGGACTAGCCAAGTGAATTAATATTCTTAGGATTCGGGAAGGGCAATAGCCAAGATTTACAAGAGAGAATGAGATAACCGGACATATGGGCACGATAGTCGAGGACCCGGGGAAAGCGACCGACGATCTATCCGAATCGGAGTTCCGCGAGCGGTTGCGGGAACTGCCGCCGAGCGCGAAGCTCGTCGTGAAGGTGCTGGAAACTGACGGACCGCTCCCGCAGGGGGAGCTCGCAGAGGAGTCGTTGCTCCCGGATCGGACAGTGCGCTACGCGCTGAACCGGCTGGACGAGGAGGAACTGATCGAGTCGCGGCGCAGCATCACCGACCCGCGCAAGCAGGTCTACACGCTGGCGCGATAGCGCGGTTCGACGCTGTTCTGTTTTATCATGACGTTGTGCCGCGTTCCCGTCGCCGCACCGACCCGCGCGCCGGAGGGCGAGACCGCCGCCCACGTCGTCGGGGAGGGAGCCGCGCTGCTCGTCGACCCGGCCGACCGGTCCGCCGAACTGGACGACGCACTGTCGGGGCGCGAACCCGCCCACATCGCGGTGACCCACCACCACCCGGACCACGTCGGTGCCGTCGCGGCGTACGCCCGCGAGTTCGACCTCACCGTCTGGGCGCGCCGCGGTCGTACCGACGAGTTCGCGGACGCAACCGGTGTCCGTCCCGATCGTACGTTCTCGCCGGGCGACATCTTCCCGACGACACCGCCGGTGACCGTACTCGATACCCCGGGGCACGCCCCCGAACACGTCGCGTTTGCAGTCGGCGACGACCTGGTGACCGGCGACCTGGCGGTTGCGAGCGGCAGCGTCGTCGTCGGCGCGCCCGGGGGCGACATGCGCGCGTACCTGAGTTCGCTCCGCCGGGTGCACGCCCGTGACCCGGCGCGGTTGCTGCCCGCCCACGGCCCCATCATCGACGACCCGCGTGCGACGTGCCGGCGGCTGATCGAGCACCGGCTCGACCGCGAGGAGCGGATCCGCGCGGCCGTCGAGGAGGGCGCACGGACGCCCGAGGCGATCGTCGAGACAGCTTACGACAAGGACGTCTCACACGTGTACGACCTGGCCCGCGCGACGGTCGTCGCGCACCTGGAGAAACTCGCCGTCGAGGATGCCGTTCGCTGGGACGGCAGCCGTGCCCGGCCGGATGGCTGTCGGTACGAGATAGGCAGTTGACAGCGGAGCGGGGCGTGGCGGGGTAGTTTACCGGAGGTGGTGAACGAGCGGATCGACGCGCACATGTAGCTGGTTCTCCCAGACAGGGACATGCCAAAGTACGGTCCCGTGACGGCCGAGCACCGGGAGCGATTTCAGGACATCCTTCAGCACGCGTTCGCACTCGAAAGTGGGCCTGAAAGGGACGAGGAGACCACAGATCCCGCCGGCAACGACGGAGACGGCGACGATGCCGACGAAGCCGACGACGAGTGGCCGCCGGCACTGTCGTCGCCGCGGGGGGTGTTCGACGACGATGGCCGCCTGGTCAGCGTCTGCAAGCGGTACCACCTGGACGCGTCCCTCCACGACGGGTACGTGACGATCGGCGGTCTCGGCGGCGTCGCGACGCCACCCGAACACCGCCGTAAGGGCCACGTCCGCACGCTCGCGGCCGGCGCACTCGCGGAGTACCGCGAGGAGGGGGTCACGATCGTCGCGCTGTGGCCGTTCTCGACGCCGTTCTACCGGCACCTCGGCTGGGGCGTCGCCAACAAGTATACCGAGTACGAACTCCCGCCGGCGCAACTCTCGTTCGCACGCGGCGCCGCGGGCGAGGTCCGGCGGCTGTCACCCGACGACTGGGAGCGCCTGCGGCTCGTCGAAGTCGCCTTCGGTGAGGGGACCGCACTCTCAGTGCGCCGTTCGGAGCGGTGGTGGCGCGAGCGGACGCTGGGCGCCTGGCCCGGCGACGCCGCTCCGTACATCTACGGGTACGAGCGCGACGGTGACCTCCGGGGCTTTGTCCTCTACACGGTCGACAGCGACGCCGACGGGCGGGTACTGAACGTCCAGCTCCTCGCGCACGCCGACGAGGACGCCTTCCACGGGCTGTTCGGGTTCCTCGCCGACCACGACTCGCAGGTGGACGCGGTGCGACTGCGCTGCGCGACCGAAACCGAACTGCTCGACCGCGTCGACGACCCGGGCGCAGTCGACTGCCGGATCGAATCCGGCCCGATGGTCCGGCTGACTGATGTCGCCGCCGGGATCGAGGCGTACCCCTGGCCCGAGGGCGTCGACGTCGAGTTCTTACTGTCGGTGTCCGACCCGCTGCTCGACCGCAACGACGGCCAGTTCGCCGTCGCCGTCGCCGGGGGCGACGCTACCGTCGAAGCTGTCGAATCGAGCGAAGAGGGCTCGCCCGTCGTGGCTGTAGACGACTCGGCCGATATCGCCGTCGACGTCGCGACACTTTCCCAACTGGTCGTCGGCAGTTATGACGCCCGCGAGGCGCAGCGGTTCGGCGAGCTAGCCGTCCGGCGGGAGCCGTTGCAGGACCCACTCGCAGACGCGTTCCCCGGCGGGGCCGTCTGTCTACGGGAGTTCTTCTGACTCCCTGTTGACAGGTGGTGACAGGACAGAACCCTTTTATCGAGCGCCGCCCGTGATCAGCCGCCCTCGGCTCGTCCTTCGCTTTGCGTTGCTCATACTGGTGGCTGTACGTACGTGAACACTCGAATTGAGAATCCAGGCGGAACGGGTCTGTCTCCGCAGAGAGCAGAGACTGGTGAGTAAAAGAATTACAGCCACCAGTATCACGTGCCATCTTCGTCGCCGTCCGACCCAGGCTTGAGCGACTCAATTCCGCCGATGAATTTCACGTCGTCCATCGTTAGCTGACGGGAATTGACCCCCTCTGGGGCAGTCGCGACCCCGCTGGTGAGGATGCTCCGGACCCCCTCTTCGACGGTCATGTCGACATCGTGGACATCCTCCTTCGGGATGTAGGTGAGGAACCCGCCGGTGACCGGGTTGGGCGCCAGCGGGAGGAACATCGACACCATTTCACCCTGGTTCGCGCCGTCCTCGATGGTCTGGGGGGAGTCGCTGGTTTTGAACCCGAGCACGAAGACATTGTCACCGAAGCACTCCACCAGCTTCACTTCCTGAAAGTTCTCCCCGCCCTCGCCGAGCATCACGTCGCCCATGCGCCGGAAGCTCTTGTAGATAGTTCCGAGCCCCGGAATGGAGGCGATAACGAGGTCGAACACGCCGATGAGGCGCTCCCCGTACCGGTTGCGCCCGACAGTCCCGAGGAAGAAGACGATCCCGAACAGGACCGCAATAACGATGAGTTCGGTGAGGAAGTCGACGACGAGTCTGTATATGCCCAAGTCGATGAGGAACACAATGAGCTGGACACTCTCAATCCGTTCGATCACCCCGAGCCACTGCAGCAACTCCATGAACGGCGTGAGCGCGCTGGTGACGAAGTCCAGCGCCAGCGTGAATACGTAAAGCGTCAGGATCAGGGGAACCGTGATCGCGATTCCCGTCAGGAGTGTCTCTCGCATACCAGCATACACCGACTGCCCCGTTTCCTTCGCCGTGGTCGCGAGCTCGTCCGGAGATTGCTCGGAAGACATACCTGTGGAACCCTCTATCGATGTACATTCCCGGCCCGGATTTCAATCCTCCGACTGGTTGACCTGGCGAGTGACTCGACTGGACCACGGCTCATACTGGTGGCTGTAATTCTTTTGCTCACCAGTCTCTGCTCTCTGCGGAGACAGACCCTCTCCGCCTGGATTCTCAATTCGAGTGTTCACGTACTTACAGCCACCAGTATCATACTGATTGTTGTGATACGGTCGCGGACGGGTACGTACGCTATACGTCCCACTACGTAGGCGACTGTACTGTGACGGTCGGCTATTATAAAAGCACCTGTGGGGGAGCGGTGTAGCAGCCGTCGATGGTCGGCGACGGATCGAACGGCGTGTCGCGGCGAAACGCGCTCAAGACGACGACGCTGGCACTCGGCACGGTGGTGGCGGGCGGAGCGGCCGCGAGGGACGGCGGCCGGACCGGGAGCCACGAGGTCCACGTGACGGCGCATCGCGGGTACAGGGACCTGTTCCCGCAGAACACGGTCGCTGCGGCAGTCGGGGCATCCCGCCTCGGCGCCGACCGGCTCGAGATCGATCTCGAGGCGACTAGCGACGGCGAGATTGTCGTGTTCCACGACGCCAGGCTGGACGATCTCACCGACGAATCCGGCGCGGTCGCCGAGACGCCCGCTGAAACGGTGCGCGGGGCCGAAGTGCTCGACTCCGGGGAGAGGATCCCGACGCTGTCGGAGGTACTCGACGCGACCGATCCGACGGTCACGGTCAACCTCGAGTTCAAGGACCCCGGCCCGCTGGACTGGGAGGAGTTCGCCGATCGGGCGCTGCGGATCGCACACCAGTATCCGGGGGCGTTCTACGTCTCGTCGTTCGATCCCGACGCGCTGAGGGCGGTCCGTGACGTCGATCCGTCGGTCGACGTGGCACCGGTGTTCGCCGGGAACCCGGAGCGGCACGTCGCCCTCGCCCGCGACCTCGGCGCAGCGGCGGTGAACCCCCACTATGAACTCGTCGACGAGGCGTTCGTGGAGACGGCACACGCGGAGGGCCGGGAGGTCAATGTCTGGACGATCGACACCTGGCAGGAGGCGACCGCGCCGATCGAGGCGGGCGTCGACGGGCTGATCGCGGACTATCCGATGGTGTTCCAGACCGGCCGGTTTCCGGATCTGGACCCTTGAGCCGAAAGTTACTCTTCGTCGTCGTCTTTCATCTCGTCGAGTTTGTCGACGAGATCCCCGGTCGAGAGCTCCGTCTCGAAGCTGACTTCGCCGTCGTGATCCGATTCGTGGATGTTGACGGCCTTGCTCCCGTCGGCGTCCACGTTTTGGTCTTTCTGCTCGGACTCATCGTAGCTTCCGAATCCCATACACTCCCGAGCGGCCGCGCAGGGTAAAATGGCTCGATTCCGGATCGGGGTGGCGGAACGGCCGGACTCCGGGACCGGGTGAGTGACTGAGCAGCCCTCATAGTGGTTGTTGTGATTATTTTCAGCTCGCCCCGGAAAAACGGGGATTTTGGGGCGTGAACCATCGGTATTGCGTCTGCCCGGCTGTAAAGAGTCACGATAACCACTATCAGTTGGTCGGCACGCGCCCTGCGGCCGGGGCCGCCACGTCGGAGGGAAAAAGCCAGGTAGCGGGCGACCTCAGGGAGGGGTATGGACTACGAGACGCCGCAGTTCTTCCGGGTGATGAAGTACGCCAGCGAGGCCGACCGGGACGTGGTCGACATGGTCAGCGGGAGCCCAGACTGGGAGCCGCCCGAGGCGCTGCGGGAGGGGCTGCACACCTACGCCGACGCGACGCCGGGGGAGTTCCAGTACCAGGCCAGCGTCGGACTCCCCGAACTCCGCGAGGAGATCGCCGCCCGCCGCGGCGTGGAGCGCTCGCAGGTGATCATCACCAACGGCACCGGCGAGGCCAACCACCTGGCGATGACCGAGGGGTACCGGACGATGCCGGGCGAGGAGATCCTGCTGGTCGACCCCGTCTACCCCTACTACGCCGGGCGGGCGTCGATAATCGGTGCCGACGCCAGCTACGTCCCGGTCGACGAGACGGGCCACCTCGATCCCGATACCGTCGCCGAGTACGCGGGCGCGGAGACGAGCGTCATCGTGATCAACTCCCCCAACAACCCGCTGGGGGTGACTTACGACGCCGACACGATCCGCGCGGTGGTCGAGATTGCTGAAGAGAATGACGCCGTCCTCCTCAGCGACGAGGTGTACGACCACTTCGACTACGCCGACCGGTTCGCGTCGGTGCTGTCAGTCGACTCGCCCAACCGGATCGTCACCAACGCCTACTCGAAGTCGATGGCGATCACGGGCTGGCGGGTGGGCTACGCGGTCTTCCCGCACCCCGACGGCCCGAACGGGGAGCTGATGGAGCGCGCCCGGACCCGACACATGCTGACGAACGTGACTGGCTCGCGCCCCGCCCAGACCGCCGTGTTGCACGCGCTGCGGAACACCGGCCCCGAGTACTACGAGGCGACCCGCGAGCTGCTCACGGATCGGATCGAGGCCATTACCGCCGCACTCGACGGTGTCGGCGCCGAGTACACCGAACCGGAGGGCGCCTTCTACGTGATGGCGCGGTTCCCCGACTACCCCGGGACGTTCGACAACGTCGAGCGCCTGATCGACGAGGCCGGGGTCGCGGGGATGCCCGGCGAGGCGTTCGGACAGTCCCGTGCCGAGTGGATCCGCTTCGCGCTGGTCACCCCCCGCGTCGAAACGGCCGCCGAGCGCCTCGAAGCGTTCTTCCACGAGTGAACGGCGTGCCACCGTTTTTCTGCCGATTGACTAATCACCGGGTTTCTGCCGGCTGGCCAACCGCCAGGTTTCTGCCGACTGAACAGCCATCATCCCTGGCGGACTGAAAGGGCGAGGCGCGGTCGATCCCTCCCGGGCGTAGCAAGCACTGGACCGAGCGAACGGAGTGAGCGAGGGAAGCGCGCAGCAAGCGGGCGGCCGACCGCAGGGAGGCCGCTGAATGCTCGAACGGCGAGCGGAGCGAGCCGTGAGAGCCCCGGAGGATCGCAATGCCAGTACCACACCAAAACTGCAACAGAAGAACCGCAAGCAGTCGAAAAACTCAGACTTTCCGAGCGAACGCGAGGTTGCCGCTGGTGTCCTCGATGACGACGCGGACGGTGTCGCCTTCGCGTGCGCCCGGGACGAAAATCGTATAGGAACCACGCTCGGCGACGCCGTCGCCCTTGCGGCCGGTGCCGGTGATCTGGAGTTCGTACGTTTTGCCCTCCTCGATCTCGTTCTGGGAGCCGCCGGAGCGGCGGCTTTTTTTCTTCTGGACGGGGCGGAACGCGCCACAGGCCTGACAGCGCAGCATCTCGATGCCGTCCTCGGTTTTCAGCACTGTGTCGGGGAGGCCACACTCCGAGCAGGTGACGAACTCCGCGACGTAGCCGTCGATGGCGGCCTCGAAGTCCGCGACGTCGAACGAGCCGTTGTACCGGGCGCGGTCGCCCTCGAACTGGCCGCTCGTGCCGAGTGCGCGCTGGATCGCCCGATGGAGGTGCTCGGGGTCGCGGTTGACCGCGTCGGCGATCTCGTCGAGGTTCGTCAGCCGTGTGAACGCGCCGTCGGTCTCGCCGGCCGGGTCCGGAATCGAGAGCCGGTTCCCCTCCGACCCCGCCTGCTCCGGCAGCGAGTCGTACGCTCTGTCGAGTGAGCTTTCGTAGTCCATGGGCTTTAGAGTCGATTCCTACCTAAAGGCCTGACGAAAGGCGTGCGCCCCCGTTTCCGGTGTCGACCGCAAGCGAGAGTGCTCGGGGTTTTGGCCCCGCTCGCGAGCCGGGACGGTCGGCGCGCTGCTCCCGACTCACCAGTCTCTGCTATCTGTGGAGACAGACTCTTTCCGCCTGGATTCTCAATTCGAGTTTTCACGTACGTACGTCCGACAGTATCAGTTGGTTCCGCCTTCTTCGAACATGAACGTCCCATCCTCCTGGATGCGCTCGCCGTCGACCTCGATGTAGGAATCCTCGCTCATGTCGACGATCATGTCCACGTGGACGGCACTCTCATTCTGTTCGTTGTCCTCGCCGACCGTCACCTCGTAGGCGCGCCCGACGGCCATGTGGACGGTGTCGCCCATCTTCTCGTCGAACAGCATGTTGTAGGTGAACTGATCGATGTCGCGGTTCATCCCGATGCCGAGTTCGCCGAGGCGCCGTGCGCCGTCATCTGTGTCAAGCACTTCCCGCAGCACGTCCTCGTTTTTCGCTTCGGCGTGATCGACGACTTCCCCTTCCTCGAAGCGGAGGAAGGCGTCGATGACCTCCCGGCCCTGGTGGTACAGCGGCTTGTCGAACAGCACCTCGCCCTCGACGCTGTCGACGACGGGGGCGGTGAACACCTCGCCGCCGGGGAGGTTGTACTCGCCGTAGTCGTTGCGCGCGTGGTTGCCCTCGATCGACATCCGGACGTCGGTAGTGTCGCCGGAGACGATCCGCACCTCGCTCGCGGGCTGGAGGATGTCGGCGAGCTGCTGCTGGTGTTTGCGGACGGCGTCCCAGTCTTTGATGATCGCGTCCCAGACGAAGTCCTCGTAGGCGTCGGTGCTCATCTCCGCCAGCTGGGCGTTCGCCGGCGCGGGGAACTGCGTGAGACACCAGCGTTTCGAGAGCCGCTCGTCGAGAATCGGCTGGTGGGCCTGGGAGTACGCTGCCGTCGTCTCGGGGTCGACGTCGCTGGTCTCGGAGACGTTCGTGTCCGCCCGGACCTTGATGTAGACGTCACACTCCTCGATCAGGGCGAGGAGGTGGTCGGGCGTCTCGAAAGAGTCCCTCGACCGGCGAAAGGCGCGGTCGAAGCGGTCGTTCGCGGCGAGCGGGACGGGGTTCGCCCCGCGGTCGCCGATCACCTCGTGCAGCGCGACGCCGAGGCCCGCCGCCGCCGGCGGAAGCTGCAGGACGACGTCGTCGCCCGCCTGGAGGTCGACCGAGTGCGATGCGACGATCTCGGCGTGTTCGCGGATCCGTGGGTCCATATCCGTGCTGGGGGGTTCCTGGCCCAAACCGCTTTGGGTCCGCCTGCCAGGGCCGACCAGGCGGCTGCCGCGGCTGACACCGCGATGCCGGCAACTCGAGGAGGGCCGGACGACGGTCGTGCTCGTGCGCGAGCAGCTGGGCTACTGATCGCCGGGTCGCTGAGCGGCTATTACTGGTTCATCCCTTCTTTAAATCCCTGGGCTGTCCGCCGGAGCAGCAGGTACACGAAGAAGACAAATCCCAGGATCAACAGCAGGACAGCGAGGACGATGATCGTGTTCGCGTCGAGAGAGATCAGAGCGAGCGCGAGTGCGGCGGTGACGTTCATACTGAGTGATTCGACGGGACTGGACTAAGAGGTTTTGCACTTTGGGACAGTCGTTGGTGGTTTATTATTCCTCGCGATTGGGACCCTGCCGAGCAGCAGCTCGTCGCCGACCTCGGGGTGACGCTGGTCGCGATCGTGCTGTGGTTCGCCGTCAGGCTGACGCTGTTGAAGCTGCTGGGCATGGGCGACATCGAGGCGCGCTGGACACATGACCTGCCTGACGGGGAAAGCGAGGTGGACGACGGGAACGGGGCGGACCAGGGTGGGGACGCGGCGTGACTGACACCCAGCCGCCCCGCCCCGCGGATCCCCCCGATCGGCCCCTCGATCGCGCCCGTTCGGCCGGCAAATCCGGTATAAAAATGGACGCTGATCCGACTGGATGGTGTGGTATCTATTCACGTGTTCTTCGTTCACACGCTTCTTTGTCGGGCGATTCTCGCGGTCCCCCGTTCAGACCGGTCGGCCGCCGACGAGAGGTAAAGGCATAGATTTATATAGAACCACATGCAAACTTTCGCTTGATTATGAGTCAGCAGCAGATGCAGGGCCAGCCCATGATAATTCTGGGCGAGGACGCACAGCGGATGAAAGACAAGAGTGCCCAGGAGCACAACATCGCCGCGGCCCGCGCCGTCGCGGAGTCGGTACGTTCGACACTCGGGCCGAAGGGGATGGACAAGATGCTCGTCAACAACCTCGGGGACATCGTCATCACCAACGACGGGGTGACGATCCTCGAGGAGATGGACATCGACAACCCGACCGCCGAGATGGTCGTCGAGGTCGCCGAGACCCAGGAAGACGAGGCCGGCGACGGCACGACCACGGCGGTCGCGATCGCGGGCGAACTGCTGGGCGAGGCCGAGGACCTGCTCGAACAGGACATCCACCCGACCGCGATCATCAAGGGGTACAACATGGCCGCCGAGCAGGCTCGCGAGGAGATCGACAACGTCGCGATCGACATCGACAAGGAGGACACCGAAACCCTCCGCCAGATCGCCGAGACGTCGATGACGGGCAAGGGCGCCGAGCAGTACAAAGAGCAGCTCTCGGCGCTGACCGTCGAGGCGTGCCAGGCGGTAACCGTCGAGGCCGACGACGGCTCGACGATCGTCGACCTCGCCTTTTTGAAGACCGAGACCCAGACCGGCCGCAGCGCCGGCGACTCCGAACTGCTCGAGGGCGCGGTCGTCGACAAGGACCCCGTCCACGAGGACATGCCCACCGACGTCGAGGACGCGTCGGTGCTGCTCGTCGACAGCGCCCTCGAACTCGAGGAGGCGGAGGTCGACACCCAGGTCAGCGTCACCGACCCCGACCAGATCCAGGACTTCATCTCCCAGGAGGAAGAGCAACTCCAGGAGATCGTCGACCGGATCGTCGCGACCGGCGCCGACGTCGTCTTCTGCCAGAAAGGCATCGACGACATGGTCCAGCACTACCTCGCCAAGGAGGGCATCCTGGCCGTTCGCCGCGTCATGAAGTCGGACATGGAGTTCCTCCGCGAGGTGCTCGGGGCTGACATCGCGTCGGATCTGGCGACCGCCAGCGAGGACGACCTCGGCCACGGCAGCGTCACCCGCGACGGGGACGAGGGGCTGTTCTACGTCGAGGGCGCCGGCGACGGGACCCACGGCGTGACGCTGCTGCTGCGCGGTTCGACCGACCACGTCGTCGACGAACTCGAGCGCGGCGTCTCCGACGCGCTGGACGTCGTCGGCAGCGCCATCAGCACGGGTCAGGCCCTGCCCGGCGGCGGCGCACCCGAGGTCGAGGTCGCCGCCCGCCTGCGCGAGTACGCAGACAGCGTCAGCGGGCGCGAGCAGCTCGCCATCGAGTCGTTCGCCGACGCCCTGGAGGTCGTCCCCCGCATGCTCGCCGAGAACGCCGGTATCGACAGCATCGACACGCTCGTCGACCTGCGGGCGGCCCACAGCGAGGGCGACGAACGCGCCGGCCTGAACGTCTACAGCGGCGAGATCGAGGACACGTTCGAGGCCGGCGTCGTCGAGACGCCCGGCGCCAAAAAGCAGGGGCTCGCCTCCGCCAGCGAGGCCGCGAACCTCGTGCTCAAGATCGACGACATCATCTCCGCCGGCGATCTCTCGACCGAGGGCGAGGAGGACGCCGGCGGCCCCGGCGGCGGGATGGGCGGCGGCATGGGCGGGATGGGCGGCGGCATGGGCGGCATGATGTAAGCCCGGACGGCCGACCCTCCCCCTCGAACTGACTGCACTGCTGTCGAGAGTCTTTACCGCCGGGGAGTCACAGTTCGTGGGGTTCAGCCCGCGAGACAACCGTTTCTGTGACGTGGTCACGAAAATAATCGCAACAATCACTATCAGTCGTCGTCCTGTCCGCCGGTGACGACCACCGGGCGGTGTGTGTTGAGGATGACCGACTGGGTGACGCTGCCGAACAGCGCCTTGCCCGCGGGGGAACGCTTGCGGCCGCCGAGCACCAGCGAGTCGACGTCCTGCTCGTCGGCCTGTGCCAGGATGGCGTCGACCGCGTTGATGCTGTCCTCGCGGATGCGCACCGTGACGTCGCGCTCTTCGAGGTACTCCCGGGCGCGCTTGATCGATCCGATCCGCGTGACGTCACGCGATTCGGAGCCGGCATCCTCCTCGGTAAACACGTACAGGAGGATCGCTTCGACCTCCTCGGCCGCGTTGGGGAGGTCCGCCACGTAGCTCGCCTGCGCGAGGGCGCGGGTCTCGCTGCTGTCGACCGGCATCAGTACGCGGTACATGGCTGACAGTTCGCGGGTCCGGCAAATAAAAGACGGTACCCGTTCCCGGCGGGCGAGGGCGCTCCGAGGACGATCAGGTGTCGGTCCCGACCAGCGTGAACGGCGTGCCGACATCGTGCTCGTTGGCGTACTCGTAGACGACGTGCGCGGTGGCGATGTCCTGGATTGCCAGCCCGGTCGAGTCGAAGACGGTGACGCCGTCCTCTGCGGTCCGACCCTCGGCGGCGCCAGTGACGACGTCGCCGAGTTCGCCGCGGATGTCGTCGTCGCCGAGGACGCCCGCGCTCCAAGGGACGTTGATCTCCCCGGAGTGAGTACACTGCTCGTAGTCGTCAATGACGAGTGTCGCGTTCGCGAGGATCTCGTCGGCGATCTCGTGTTTGCCTTCGGCGTCAGCGCCGATGGCGTTGACGTGGGTGCGCTCGCCGACCTCGTGGACGATCGGCTCCCGGACGGGCGTGACCGTCGAGACGACGTCGCAGGCGGCAGCCTCCGCGATCGACCCCTCGCGGACGTCGAACGCGTCGCCGAACACGTCCTTGAACGCCGCGATCGCGTCCTCGTTGCGGTCGCTGATGACCACGGTTCGGATGTCACGGACGTGGGCGATCGCCTCGAGCTGGGTGTACGACTGGACGCCGGCGCCGACCAGCCCGAGGGAGGTGGCGTCCTCGCGGGCGAGATAGTGGGTCGCGACGGCCGCCGCCGCGCCGGTCCGCAGCCGCGTCAGGTCCGTCCCGTCCATCAGCGCCAGCGGGAACCCCGTCGTCGGGTCGGAGTAGATGATCGTCCCCATCACCGTCGGCAGGTCCTCGTTGTCGGTGTGGACGTTAACCCACTTCACGCCGGCGGCCTCCCAGTCCTCGGCCGCGATGTAGGCCGGCATCGACCGGAAGTCGCCGCTGTGCTGGGGCAGCTCGACGTAGGACTTCGCCGGCATGATCGTGTCGTCGCGCGCGTACGCGGCGAAGGCTCCCTCGACGGCATCGATGACGTCGCCGATCTGTGTGCTCTCCGTGACGTCTTCGGAATCGAGAAGTAACGTCTGCATACAGTGATATCCTGGTGGCGAGTACTTAGCAATTGTTAACAATACCACGGTTGGAATCCGTGGGATGCTCATGATCTGAGCGGGCGGGACTGCTGGCGTTAACGAGAGCTTCGCTCTCGTTCGCCCATCAGAAATCGAAGATTTCTGAGGACGGTGCCACGCCGCCGGTACGTGTATCCTCGACCATGTTTGGCGTCTCGGTGTTGTTTGTGCCACGGGGACGCCAGCAGGCGTCGACGGAGTCCACGGTAGCGGAAGACCGCACCGCAGCGCAGTCACCACGTGGCGGACGGGTCGAGCATCCGGCGTTTGTGACCACGTTCCAGAGATTGTCTCATTGCTGTGGGCGGGCAGGCCGCCTCTGTCGGACGGGACGGAATCCGCTCCGTTCCGGCCGATTCCTCCATCATGATAGGCCTGCCTGCCAATTAAATGGTAGCGTTGGAAACTCAGCAAGACTATAGAGGGGAGTTTGGTTCCCTGAGTGACGGCGCGTATCCACGCCGTAACCGACGTGGTATTGCGCCTGCTCCACCTATAACTCACGCCGGGAGTCGCCACGTCGAGGAAACTCTCTACTCCGATGCCGGATACGGTCTCGTCCGCACTTCCTCGTACAACACCGGTTCCGGTGGTTCGGAAAACCACCCGATCTCTGCGATTTCACCATCTCTGGGTCGGGGTTCCCCACCGGCGTAGTCGCCGTCGAAGACGACGATCACCTCGAAAATTGACTCCCCATCTGCGTCCCCCTCGACGTTCTCGATTTTGTGCAGTTCCCGGATTCCCGTGAGCTCGCAGTCGACGCCAGTCTCCTCTCGTAGTTCCCGCCTGGCAGCGGTCGCGTAGTTCTCGCCGAGTTCGACCTTGCCGCCCGGGTCCGCCCAGCCCGCATCCCCCTCGTTTCGAACCAACAGCACCTCGCCGGCAGCGTCAGTCAGCCAGACGCCGGCACCGTCCAGCCTGTCCTGCTCGAACTGGGTTCTGATTCGGGCAAACTCCGAAGGCGACCGCTCCCAGGTCTTCTCGACCACCTCGAAGGTGCCGTACTCCTCCCGTAACCGTTCGAGGATGCCGTCGACCCTGCTTCTGGTCCGCTCGGTGATGGACGTGTGCTCGCTCATTCTCCTGGATTCATACGGTCGTTCGTGGCCGCCCGGTCGACCGCCTCGACGGCAGCGTCGACGTCCTCGTCGTCGATGTTCCAGTGGGTGCAGAAGCGCACGACGTGCTCGTCGAACGGGACGCCGAGCACGCCCTCGTCTTCGCAGTCGTCGAGGAACGCCTCTGCCGGCCGGTCGGTCTCGACGAGCACGATGTTGGTCTCGGGCGGGTCGACCGCGAGGCCGTCGAAGCGGCCGAGGCCATCCGCGAGGCGTTCGGCGCGGCGGTGATCCTCGGCGAGGCGGTCACGGTTTTCGAGTGCGACGAGTCCAGGGGCGGCGATCATGCCGGCCTGGCGCATCCCGCCGCCGAGCAGTTTGCGGTGCCGGCGGGCGCGCTCGACGAACGCCTCGGGGCCGGCGAGCATCGACCCGACAGGTGCGCCCAGCCCCTTCGAGAGACAGCACATGGCGCTGTCGACGGACTCGACAATCTCCGCCGCCGGACAGCCCCGGGCCGCCGCGGCGTTGAACAGCCGCGCGCCGTCGAGGTGGACCGGTACGCCGAGGTCGTGGGCCGCCTCGGCCGTCGCGGCGATCTGCTCGGGCGCGATGGCTGTCCCGCCCTTGCTGTTGTGGGTGTTTTCGAGGGTCAACAGGCCCGTGCCGGGCCGGTGGCCGCTTTCCTCGACGTAGCCCGCCCGGACCTGTGCGGGCGTGATGACGCCACGCTCGTCGCCGTCGATCGTCCGGGGCTGGACCTCGGCGTGCTGGGCCAGCCCAGCCAGCTCCCACTTGTAGATGTGGCTCTCGCGCTCGCAGAGCACCTCCTGGCCGCGCTCGGTGTGGGTCCTGGCGGCGACCTGGTTTCCCATCGTCCCCGAGGGGACGTACAGCGCCGCCTCCATCCCCAGGATCTCGGCCGCCCGGGCTTCGAGTTCGTTGACCGTCGGGTCCTCGCGGTAGACGTCGTCGCCCACCTCGGCGTCCCGGGCCGCCTCGCGCATCTCGTCGTTTGGCAGTGTAACGGTGTCGCTTCGCAGGTCGATCATGTCCCTACGTTTCCGGTGGACGAGTAAAATACGCTCGCTAGTACTCGGGTGTGACTACTGCCAACATATACACTTTCAGTCCGCCAGGACGTGGACTGTGTCACCGGCAGAAACAGTGGTTAGTGGGTCGGCGTGAAGCCCTTCCCACGACGGCATCTCTCGGAGCGCTTCGGCAGGTCTTAACCTCAGGGCGCCAAAGGAGGGAGTATGCAGCTCGGGACTGGCCTGTTCACGGCGCAGCAGCGACCGGACGACGACCGAGAGCCGAGCGAACTCTACGACGAGGTGCTCGAGATCACCCGCACCATCGAGGACGCGGGGCTGGACAGCGCGTGGGTCTCGGAGCACCACTTCATGGAGGACGGCTACCTCTCGGGCACGATGCCGACGCTGGGCGCGATGGCGGCGGCCACCGACGACGTCGAGATCGGCACCTGCATCGCCCTGGGGCCGCTGTACGATCCGATCCGCCTCGCCGAGGACGCCGTCACGGTCGACCTGCTCGCCGACGACCGCATGACGCTGGGTCTCGCCATCGGCTCGAACCCCCGCGAGTTCGACGTGTTCGGCGTCCCCCGCGAGGAGCGCGCCGAACGACTGGCCGACCTCGTCGCCTTCCTCCGGAACGCCTGGAGCGAGGGCGACCTCGACTACGATTCGGAGTTCCACGACATCCCGACGGACGTCCCGATCACGCCGAGCCCCGTCAACAACAAGGCGCCGATCATGCTCGGCGGCGCGGCCAGACCCGCCGTTCGGCGGGCGGCCCGGACCGCCGACGCCTGGTGTGCGCCCTCGTCGCTGTCGATCGGCGGCGTCAAAAAGCGCGTCGACGACATCCGCACGGTCCGCGAGGAGGAGGGAATCGACGGCAACTTTACCTTCTACGTGCTCCAGCACGGCTGGGTTGGCGACTCCCGCGAGGAGGCCTGGGAGACGATGAAAGATGGGTATCTGTACATTCAGCGCCGCTACGCCGAGATTTTCTCCGGCGAGACCGTCGAGGAACTCGACGCCGAGCGCAAGCAGGAGCTGAAAGACCAGGCCATCTTCGGCACGCCCGAGCAGGTCGTCGACAAACTCGACACCTACCGCGAGGCGCTCGGCGGCGGCGACGACATCCACTTCATCTTCCGCACCTACCACCCCGGCGTCGGCACCGACGAGATGCGGGAGTGCATCCACCGGCTCGGCGACGAGGTCGCACCGGAACTCCGGTGACGCGCCAGCGATTCGACCGCAGAGCCGCAGCAGCCCTCGACCGTGTTTCTGCCGGCTGATCAGCCGCCGGGTTTCTGCCGTTGTCACAAACCACGCCCCTGGCGGACTGATACGGTCGTTCGTGAGTATTTTCGGGACTGCCTCGTCATATCGGGCGTTTGCTGGGCTCTGACGCACGAACTGTGACACCGTAGCGGTAACGAATCACGAACGACCGTATGAAAGGGCGAGGTCACGTCGCGGTCGCTGATACTGTCGGACGTAATTTCGTGGAGTCACGCGTCACGTTCAGCCGTTCACCCGTGCGAATACAGCCAGGAGAGTGTCACGATGTGACACAGAGTT
>PXSQ01000008.1 GCA_003022725.1 Halobacteriales archaeon SW_7_65_23
GTGTGCGGGAGGTACGACCTCTTCACTCCCTGTCGTACATCACGCTCCAGGGAGTTAGCAGGATTCCTCACCAAGTCAGCCGACTGCGATGCTCGGCCTACGGCCTGCGCTTCTCATCCCTCGCACGGTGTCAGCTCGCGGTCCTCACTCCGTTCGGACACGCTCGCCAGCGCGCGCCGACGTTATCAGCGTAATCGGCTGACTGGCTGGAGAAGACAACATCCGTCCTGCGATTCCCTCGAACGAATTCAGGGCGCGTAGTAGTACTCGCCGGCGGTTTTCTGCTCGCGGTCGAGCTGGCTGCCGGGCTTGTTGATCCGCGGCCGGGAGGTCCGCTCGTCGCGGCGGAACGTGATGTCGAGGTTCGAGAGGAACTCGTTCATCCCCTCGCGCATCCCCTGGGGCGGCGCGGCGTGGCCGCGTTCTGCGGGCTCGCCGTCGAACACCAGCAGCCGGTCGGAGAGCAGGTCGATCATGTAGATGTCGTGGTCGATCACCATCGCCGTCGCGTCGTGGTTCTCGGCGTAGCGCCGGATGGCGGAGGTGGCGAGCACCCGCTGCTCGACGTCCAGGTGTGCGGAGGGCTCGTCCAGCAGGTACAGGTCGGCGTCCTTCGAGAGACACGCCGCGATGGCGACCCGCTGGCGCTCACCACCGGAGAGGTCCGTGAGGTGCTGTTCCATCACCCGCTCCAGCTGTAGCGGCTGGGCGATTTCGGTGGTCCAGTACGAGGAGCCGAAGTCGTCGGTGATCGACGCGAGAAAGGCGTCGACGCGGATCGACTGGTCGATCTCGATGTACTGGGGCTTGTAGGCGATGTCCAGCGACTCCGCAACGGTGCCCTCGTCGGGGTCGAGCCGCCCCGCGAGCAGCTTGGCGAACGTCGACTTCCCGATCCCGTTCGGTCCGACGACGCCCAGCACCTCGGTCTCGCGGATCTCGCCCGCATCGACCGACAGCGAGAACTCGCCCTCGCCGTAGCTCTTCTCCAGGGCGGGGTAGGAAACGACGACGTCGCCGGCCGTCGCGGTCCGCGGGGCGTGCTCCTCGAACTCGATGTCGGTCTCGCGGATCCGCATGTTCTCGTTTTCGAGGTACCCCGAGAGGTACTCGTTGATGCCGCCCTTGACCGATTTCGGGGGCGTGATGATGCCGAACGCGCCCGGTTCGCCGTAGCCGACGTGGATCGCGTCCGCCAGCAGGTCCAGGATCGCCAGGTCGTGCTCGACGACGAGCATCGAGCGGCCCTTCTCCTCGGCGAGTTCCCGCACGAGGCGGGCGACAGTCATCCGCTGGCTGATGTCCAGATACGGCGTGATCTCGTCGAGGAAGTAGAAGTCGGCGTCCCGGGCCAGCGTCGCCGCGAGCGCGACCCGCTGGAGCTCGCCGCCCGATAGCGTGTCGATCGGCTGGTCGATCACGGGCGCGATCCCCAGGCGCTCGACCAGTTCCGAGAGCGCGTCGCGCTCGTCAGTGCGCTCCAGCAGTTCGCGTGTTTTCCCGTCGAACTGATCGGGAATCTGGTCGACGTACTGGGGTTTGCGCGCCACTGTCACGTCGCCGTCGCGCATCGCCGCCAGGTACTCCTGGAGCGCGGTCCCGCGGTACGCCTCGAGGATCCGGTCCCAGTCGGGCTCCTCGCCGACGTTGCTCAGGTTCGGCGCGAGTTCGTCCGCCAGGATCTGGACGGCCGTCGTCTTCCCGATGCCGTTCGGGCCGAGGATGCCGGTGACGCGACCCTCCTCCGGTGCGGGCAGGCCATACAGCGCGAATGCGTTCTCGCCGTAGCGGTGGACCGGGTCCTCGTCAAGCTCCTGCGGGAGGTTGAGGATCTGAATCGCGTCGAACGGGCACTTCTCGACGCAGATCCCGCAGGATTCGCCCAGACAGATCTCCTCGGAGATCCAGATCTGGTCGTCGGTCCCCTGGTAGACGTCGCCCTCCTCGAAGCGTTCCTCGCGGGTAATGATGCACTCCTTGCCTGTCCGGTTTGGCGGGCAGAAGTTCGCACACTCGTAGTTGCACCTGTCGGGCTGGCACAGCTCCAGGTCGACGACTGCGATGCTGTCGTCGGCCATGTTACACCCCTGCAGTCATCAGAATACCCCAGGTAACGAACCAGAGGGTGAACGTCATAAAGCCGATGTACAGCTGGTCTTTCGTGCCGAAGTCGCCGGTGTCGATGCCGCGAAGCTGGTAGATGGGGAACTGGAGGACGATCGCGGCCACAAGCACCAGCACCCCAGTGATGTCGTCCGGCGAGGCCGCGACGAAATGGGCCACGATCCCGGCGATCATCCCGAGTACTGTCGCGACGGTCGTCACGGTGATACTCCGGATGTAGGGATCGATCCCCTCGTCCGTGGCGCCCTCGCCGGCGTCGGCACTCCCGCCGGTGTCGGATACGCCGCCCGCGTCGGCCCCGTCGCTCGTCTCCGTCGCCATACCCCACTGTCGGCCACCGCGCCTAAAAAGACGTTCGTTTGTCCCCTCGCGGGACTCTCGTGCCCATTCGTCGGTCTCCGCGACGTTCGACGCCAGTGTGTCGGTCACACGGCCATAACGAGTGAGAAGAATTATACGTACGCGATCTATTATACGTCGCATGTCACCCGACATCGACCGCCGGACGTTTCTGACCGGGATCGGCGCAGTAGGGACTGCCGCCATCGCGGGCTGCAGCGACGAGGACCCCGTCGAGGGCAACGGGAACGGAGACGGGAATGGGAACGGTAACGGCAACGACAACGGGAACGGCGACGGCAGCGGGAATGGGAACGGTAACGGGAATGGGAACGGTAACGGAAACGGCAACGGCAACGGGGACGGCGGCGACTCGATGCTCCAGCTGATGCAGATCCAGCAGCAGACGCTGGACCCCATCGGGATCGCCGGGCCGGCGTCCGCCCGCGCGAACTGGCAGCTCCACGAGCAGCTGTTCACCTACGAGGACGGCACTGCGCCGGTCGTCGGGCAGCTGGCGACCGACTACAGCATCTCCGAGGACTACCGGACCTACACGTTCGAGCTCCAGGAGGGCGTCCAGTTCCACAACGGCGACGAGCTCACCGCAGACGACGTCGTCTACTCCTGGCGGCGCCTCGCCGAATCCCCGAACAACCGCGGCCACGGCAACCGGATCGTCGGCGGCACGATGTCGGTCGTCCACGAGACCGAAGGTGAGGGCGAGGAGGAGCAGCTCGTCCCTGACTCCCTGGCGCTGGAGGCAGTCGACGACTACACCGTCGAGATGACGCTCGAAACGCCGTTCCACGGGACGCTCGGCCTGCTTACCGACCCCCGGTTCTCGGCGATCCCCGAGGGCGTCGTCGGCGACATCGAAGGCTACGACGGCGAGTACAGCTACGAGGAGTGGTCGACCGAACACGTCCACGGCACTGGGCCCTTTTATCTCGCGAACTGGGACCGCGGCAACGAGATCATCATCGAGCGCTTCGAGGACTACCACGGCTCCGTCGCCAACATCGCGGGAGCGCGCTGGCAAATCACCGAGGATCCCAACGCCCAGTACGTCCGCGCGGTCAACGAGAAGAACGCCGACATCTTCGAGCTCCCGCGGTCGCGGTTTGACCCCGGTCTCAAGGAGATCGAGGAGGACCTCGGCGGCGGCCGCCGCCAGGGCTCGTACGGGCCCCTCGACAACGGCGAGACAGTCAACTACGGCGAGACGACGCTGCTCCGGACGCAGTATCTGCTCTTCCACACGCTCCGCGTCGAGAAGCCGGCCAGGCTGGCGATCGCCCACGCGATCAACCAGGAGACGATCACGCAGACGGCGGTCCGCGGGCAGGGCCAGCCGGCGTACTTCCTGACGCCGCCGGCGGCGTTCCCCGAGGGTCCGTCGAACTACGACGAGGTCGCACAGTCTGAATACCCTTATGGGTACGGCCAGTCGAACCTCGACCAGGCCCGCCAGATCATGGAAGAGGCGGGGTACGACTCGGACAACCCCTACGAGACGAGCTTCCAGCACCCCTCGGACTCGCAGGCATCGGAGTGGCGCGAGATCGCCAGCCTCCTCCGGGACCTCGGCGAGAGCATCCACATCGACCTCAGCATCGAGGAGGCGCCGTCGACGACGCTCACCAACCGGGCGATCGAGGGCGACATCGAGATCTACGGCGTCTGGAACGAGCTCGAGTGGCAGGAAGCGGACGCGACGCTGCAGTTCGCCTACCCCAACCCGTTCACGTGGACGCGCTGGGGGCAGGGCGACGACGGGTTCTCCGAGGCCGCCCAGCAGGCGGCCGACGCCTGGGAGCGCTACGAGGGCCACCGCACCCCCGGCGAACAGAACCAGCAGGTGCGCAACGAGTCCTACCTCGAACTCGAGCGTGCGAACTGGGCCGACATGACCCAGCTCCCGCTGTGGCACCCCGTCGGCGAACTGTACTGGTACGACTGGGTCGACGACTGGGAGATGCACGGCCCGCAGTACGCCCACCAGTACAACGAACTCTCGCTGGGCGACCGCTCGTAGACTCCGCTTTTTTCGGGTTCAGAAGAATTACTCGGACGGGTCGTCGTCGCTCCCGTCATTCGCTCCGGCGCCCGCGCCGGCGTGAGCTTCCCACTGCTGGTGGTAGGCGCGCTGTTCGTCGCTGACCTCGTCGATGTCGACGCCCATCGCGGCGAGTTTCTCGCGGGCGACCTCCCTGTCGAGGCGGTCCGGCACCGGGTGCAGTCCCGGCGGCAGGTCGACGCCGTCGGCCAGCGCGGCGAGCCCGCGGGCCATCATCGCGAACGTCGTGTCCATCACCTCGCCGGGGTTGCCGTCGCTGTCCGGCGCCGAGAGGTTCACCACCTGCCCCCGGGTGAGCAGCGTCACGGCCCGCCCGCCGGGCAGGCGGTAGCGCTCGACGCCGGGACTGCGCTCCTCGATCTGGGTGGCCTCGTCGGCCAGCGCCCCGGTGTCGATCTCGATGGCGCTCCCGATCGAGGCCAGCACCACTCCGTCGGGGAGGGCGTCGAGGTGCTCGCGGCGCAGCACGTGGTACCGGCCCGTCGCGGCGATCACGAACGTCGCGTCCTGTACCGCTTCACCCATCGGCGCCACGTCGTGGCCGTCGGCGAGCGCCGAAAGCGCCTTCCGCGGGTCGACCTCCGTGACGACCGTGCGGGCGCCCAGCGCGCGGAGCTTGCGGGCGATCCCGCGGCCGCAATGGCCGTAGCCCGCCACGACCGCGACGGAGCCGGCCAGCATCGCGTCGGTCAGCGACGTGATCGCCGACAGCGAGCTCTCGGCGGTGCCGTGGACGTTGTCGAAGTGCTGTTTCATCGGCGTCCCGTTGACGTCGTAGACTGGAAAGGCGAGCGCGTCCTGCTCGTCCATCGTCCGCAGTCGGGTGATCCCGCCGGTCGTCTGCTCGCAGGCGCCGCGGACGCCCGCCGCCACGTCGGGAAACTCCTCGTGGACCATGCCCAGCAGGTGCGCGCCGTCGTCGGCGAGCAGGTCCGGCTCCTGTTCGAGCAGCTCCCGGCGTGCGTCGACGAGGTCCTCGTGGCTCATTCCGGCGTCGGCGAGGGGCGTCACCCCCGGCTGCTCGCGGAGCCAGGCGACGACGTTGCCGTTGGTACTGCCGGCCTCGCCGGTCGCGAACACCTCGGCGCCGCCGGACGCGAGGACGTCGATGAACAGTCCGGTGTGGGGCGTCAGTGGCGCCGAGACGCCGACCGCCAGCCCCGCGAACGGCGTCGACTCGCCGTACTGCTCGGCGTAGGACTGCAGGAGTGGGGAGCGATCACGTGCGGCGGCGATCGGATCGGTGTCGGCGTTGCTCATAGTGAGCAACCGGTACGAAGCCGCAAAACGCTTTGCACCTGCGACAGCCGTCGACGCACTGATTGCCGGTGTTCTCGATTCACGTCCGAACGACCCCGGTTCTCATATACACCCGGACGTGACTCTATTACACGTCAGGACACGATATCCACGAGTATCGACCCTGACAGTCCCGATCTGCGTCGAGATATCTTAGACAAATCACGTCCGGGTGTATACTGTCGGACGTAACTCTGTGTCACATCGTGACACTCTCCTGGCTGTGTTCGCACGGTTGAACGGCTGAACGTGACGCGTGACTCCACGAAATTACGTCCGACAGTATCACTCGCGACCCGCCGGATCGAGGTACCGATCCACGAGCCAGACGCCGCCCACGAGGAGGGCCACAAGCACGAGCATGCGGCGGTCCGCAGCGAGGTACAGGCCTGGCGTCGGATTGCGCCACCACGTGAACGGGTACAGCGAGACGCCGTTTGCGCCGTCAGCCCACGCTTTCAGCCCGTCGATCAGGAGATGTAAACACCCGCCCGCGACGAGGAGTCCGAAGGCGCGCCGACGCTGACTCGATCGCTCGAACAGCAGCGCCAGCGCGGCAGCCAGCAGTAGCACCCCGCCAAGCGTGTGGGTCGCCGCCCAGTCGAAGGGGACGCCCAGCGCCGCGCTGACGGCAGCCCCGTCGAGGAACGCCCCGAGGACGTCCAGATCCGGCAGGATCGCTCCAACCATGCCGACAGCGACCCAGCGGCGGTTGAGCCACGACACCGCCCAGCCGGCGACGGTGAACGCCGCGAACGCGAACAGGACGTGCGAGAGCAGATCACCCATTCCGATCACCCCGCGAGTGTCGCTCACTCATCCCGATCACCCCGTGCGGTGATCGCCAGCCTCCGGAGGTCGATCCGCCAGTGTCGCAGGAACGCCCCGGCGACGAGCAGGAGGGCGGCGGCCGAGACCGCGTACTTCGAGAACTGCTCGTCCGGTGACTCCACCACGACGACCACGCGGTCGGCGTCCTGGATGGTCCCTTCCTCGGAGAGTTCGCCGTACACCTGCACCGTGCCACCCGGCTCGGCGTCGACGGAGCGGCCGCGGACCTCGACGAGTCGTGCGGCCTCGCCGTCGTCGGTTCTGACCGTCATCGTGAACCCATCGTCGCCGACCGTTTCGACGACGCCGACCAACAGCACCTGCTCGCCGTCCCAGCCGCCGGGCTCCTCGGCCAGTTGGTCGCCCGTGGGATACGGCCAGTTCTCGTCGTACGTCGCTCCGTAGTGGACACACAGCCCCAGTGCGAGTGCGAGGGCGACCGCGACGGCACCGAGCCGGACGCTCCGTCGCATGTCTGGAACCGATGCCTGTTCCCTGTTAACTCTTGGTCCGTCGGGACGAGAGACGACAGTTCAGAGGGGCTGTGTTCGGCCCGATGCGGACGGACTGACCGTTCAGTCCGTCTGTGAACTGATCGGTCGTGCCTTAGTGTCCAACAGATTTAACACATCTCAGACGTAGCATAATATATGTCAAACCAGAGCCGAACCGAGGACACAGAG
>PXSQ01000004.1:0-43267 GCA_003022725.1 Halobacteriales archaeon SW_7_65_23
TCATGCGTCGGGCTACGACAGTACACCACAAAACTCTTTACGACCGGTCTGACCACAGGAGAAGGTCAAAACCCGGATATTGACATCCTCCCCGCCCTGAAGGACGGGGCTTGCGCTCGAAATTCACGTTACGTCCGACAGTATGAGTGAAAGAATTACAGCCACCAGTATCAAACACGGGGTACACCACCGCACGCAGAGTACAGTGCCCATGAGAACGGGACACAACACACTCCCAGTACTGCAGCCTGGGTCGACCCGACGTGGCGGCGGACGCGAACCGCGTTTAACCCCCGTGGAGCGACCGAAAAGGGAATCTTCAAAAGTCAGCCGGTGGCATTTCCGATAACGATGGTACTGGAGCAACTCGCGTTCGGGCTGTTTGCGTTTGTCACGATCGCCAGCAGCCTGGGTGTCGTCCTCGTACGGGACGTCTGGCACGCGGCGCTGTTACTCGGGGTCGCGCTCTCGAGCGTGGCGATCCACTACGTGATGCTCAGCGCCGAGTTCATCGCCGCCATGCAGGTGCTCGTCTACATCGGCGGCGTGCTGATCCTGATCACGTTCGGCGTGATGCTCACGCGGCGCGAGGAACCGGAGGAGGTCGGTGCATGACCTCGCGGCCACGCCTCATCGACCTGAACAGGAGCCTCGTCCCGGGGCTTATCGCGCTCGGCCTGTTTGCGATCATGGCCGTGATCTTCCTGACCGCGAACGACACCGGCCCGTTCGAGTCGGCGTTCGAAACGGAGGGCTTCCCGGATGCGAGCGTCATCTTCGGCATCGGTTACGCGCTGATCGGCTCGGCGGGCGCGGCAGGTTCAAAGGCGCTCTACGGCGCGACGGAGAACTTCGTCGTCGCCCTCCTACTGTTGGGCGTCCTCCTCGACGCCGCCCTCGACGGCGCGCTGATGCTCGCGAAACGCGAGGAGGGAGGTGGGCGGTGATGGCGGTCGCGATGGAGTTCTACCTGCTGTTGTCGGCGGCCGTCTTCTGTATCGGCCTGTTCGGCATCCTCGTGCGCTCGAACGCCCTCATGTTCCTGATGTCCGTCGAGCTGATGCTCAACGCCGCCAACATCAACCTGGTGGCGTTCTCGCTCGCCCACGGCAACCTGACGGGGCAGGTGTTCGCACTGTTTCTGATCGGCCTCGCGGCCGCCGAGGTGGCGGTCGGAATCGGGATCATCCTCGTGTTGAACCGTAACTTCGACAACATCGACGTCACGGACGCAGTCTCGATGAGGTGGTAACATGGTGGACGTGTTCAATCTCGCTCCGGCGATTGCGCTGTTCCCCCTGTTCGCGTTCGTCATCGCGCTGTTCCTCGGTTCGCGGATGCCGAAAGGTGGCGCGCTGGCCGGCATCGCCGCCACCGGCGGCTCGCTCGTGCTCTCGCTGTGGATGGTCGCCGAGCTCGCCGGCGGGAACGGCCCCTATCAGGAAGAATTGTACACCTTTATCGGCGGCGTCGAAGGGGAGGGTGTCACCCTCTCCTTCGGCCTGCTGATCGACCCGCTCTCGGCGCTGATGCTCGTCATCGTCTCGCTGATCTCCTTCCTCGTGCACGTGTTCTCGCTGGGCTACATGAACGACGAGAGCGAAACCGGCCTCCCGCGGTACTACGCCGGCCTCGGCCTGTTCACGTTTTCGATGCTCGCGTTCGTCTACAGCGACAACCTCCTGATGGCGTTCATGTTCTTCGAACTCGTCGGGCTGTGCTCGTACCTGCTGATCGGCTTCTGGTTCCGCGAGCGCGCCCCCGCCAGCGCCGCCAAGAAGGCGTTTCTCGTGACGCGCTTCGGGGACTACTTCTTCCTGATCGGCGTCGTCGCCATCTTCGCCACCTTCGGCACCACCGCTTTCGCCGGCGATGAGTCGTTCGTAACCGCTGCGGAGGCCGTCCTCGACGGCGAGGGTGAGATGAACACCTTCCTCGGCCTCGGCAACCAGGCCTGGATCACCGTCCTGGGCCTGCTGGTGCTGGGGGGCGTGATCGGCAAGTCCGCACAGTTCCCGCTGCACACCTGGCTGCCCGACGCGATGGAGGGTCCGACGCCCGTCTCGGCGCTGATCCACGCCGCGACGATGGTCGCGGCCGGCGTTTACCTGGTCGCACGGATCTACGGCTTCTACGCCCTCTCGCCGACCGCGCTGGGGATCATCGCACTGATCGGCGGCTTCACCGCCTTCGTTGCAGCGACGATGGCGCTCGTCAAGCAGGAACTCAAGCAGGTGCTCGCATACTCGACCATCTCGCAGTACGGCTACATGATGCTCGCGCTGGGCGGCGGGGGGTACGTCGCGGGCGTGTTCCACCTGACGACCCACGCCGTGTTCAAGGCGCTTTTGTTCCTCGGCGCTGGCTCGGTGATCATCGCCATGCACCACAACGAGAACATGTGGGACATGGGCGGGCTGAAATCGCGGATGCCCGTCACGTACTGGACGTTCCTCGCCGGCTCGCTGGCGCTTGCGGGCATCTTCCCGTTCGCCGGCTTCTGGTCGAAGGACGAGGTGCTGTACGAAACGCTGATCCACGGCCTCGGCGACAGCCCGCTGCTGCTGGTTGGGTTCGCGTTCGGCCTCCTGGCGGTCGTGCTGACGGCGTTGTACACGATCAGAATGGTGCTACTCACCTTCCACGGCGATCCGCGGACCGACGTCGCGGAGGACCCCGAGCCGGTGCGCTGGAACGTGAAGTTCCCGCTTGTGGTGCTTGGCGTCCTCGCCGTGGTCGCCGGCGCGCTCAACCTCGGGACGATCAAGGAGGTCATCGGCGAGGAGAACCTGTTCCTCCACGAGTGGCTCGACGGCGCGACCCTCTCCGGCGACCTCGGCGAGGAAGGCGCGCTGTCCGTCCACCACTACGAGGAGGTGCTGGAGGTCCACGCCGGCTACGGGGCGGCGGAGTTCCCGGCGCTGGCGAACGGCGCGATTGCGCTGGTACTCGCGCTGGTGGGCGTCGCCGCCGCGTGGTACCTCTACCGCGGCGCAGAGCCGGCCCCGCACATGGAGAAACTCGGCGGCGTCCGGCAGGTGCTCGTCCACAACTACTACCAGGACGAGTACCAGGTGTGGCTCGCCACCGGGCTGACGTACCCGATCGCCCGCGTCGCCAACATGTTCGACCAGGGCGTCATCGACGGGCTGGTCGACGCCGTCGGCACGGCGAGCGTCGTCGCCGGCGAACGGTTCCGGAAGATCCAGACCGGCGTGGTGACGAACTACGCCGCCCTGCTGGCGCTCGGCCTGGTACTGCTCATACTGGTGTTCGGGCTCGCAGGGGGGTGGTTCTAGATGCTGATCGAGTTCCTGCTCGGCATCACGCTCGCCTCGGCGCTGCTCGTGTTCATGGCACCCGACAGGATCGCGGGCAAGCTGGCGGCACTGTTGAGCCTGCTGCCGCTGGGCACGGCAGGAGTCATGTGGCTCGGGTTCGACGCCTCGGGCAACGCACTCCGCGGCGGCGAGATCGCCTTCGAGAGCCGCTTCGAGTGGTTCGACCTCGGGAGCTACGCGCTGCAGTGGCACGTCGGCGTCGACGGCGTGAGTTTCCCGCTCGTGGCGCTAACGACGGTGCTGACGACGCTTGCGATCGTCTCCTCGTGGACGCCGATCGACGAGCGCCAGTCGCAGTTCTACGGGCTCATGCTCATCGTGGAAGTGGCGCTGCTCGGCGTGTTCGTCGGGCTGGACTTTTTCCTGTGGTTCGTCTTCTGGGAGGCCGTCCTGATCCCGATGTACTTCCTGATCGCGATCTGGGGCGGGCCGCGCCGTGAGTACGCGGCGATGAAGTTCATCATCTACACCAACCTGGCGTCGCTGCTGATGTTCGTCGGTGTGTTCCTGCTCGTGTTCGGGCTCGGGGACTCGCTGACGACGCTCAGCCTGGTCGACATCTCGGCCGGGATCCAGAACGGGCAGCTGGGCGAGCTGGCCGGGTTCGACCCGGCGGTGATCGAGGTCGCGGCGTTCGTCCTGCTGTTCCTCGGATTCGCCGTGAAGGTGCCGGTCGTTCCGTTCCACACCTGGCTGCCCGACGCCCACGTCGAGGCGCCCTCGCCGGTGTCGGTGATCCTGGCGGGCGTGCTGCTGAAGATGGGGACGTACGCGCTGTTGCGCTTCAACTTCACGATGCTAAACGACGTGCTGGACGCGGGCTGGAACGCGGAGATCCTGATGTCCATCGGGCTCGTCAGCGTCATCTACGGCGCGATGCTGGCACTGGCCCAGCGAGACCTCAAGCGGATCGTCGCCTACTCGTCGATCTCCTCGATGGGGTACGTGATCATCGGTCTGACCGCGCTGACGCCCCACGGGATGGGCGGCGCGACGTTCCAGATGGTGAGCCACGGGCTGATCTCCGGGCTGATGTTCATGGGCGTCGGCGTGTTCTACAACGCGACCCACACCCGGATGGTCGGTGACATGTCCGGGCTGGCCGACCGGATGCCCTGGACGGCCGGCATCTTCGTCGCCGGCGCGTTCGGCTACATGGGGCTGCCGCTGATGAGCGGGTTCGCCGGCGAGGTGCTGGTGTTCATCGGCTCGTTCAACACGGCGACCGTCGACGGCGCGCCGATCTTCACCGCGCTGGCGATGTTCGGCATCGTGATCGTCGCGGGCTACCTGCTATGGGCGATGCAGCGCAGCCTGTTCGGACCGTTCGAACTCGAAACCGACTACGAGATCGGCCGCGCGCCGCTGCACGACCTGGCCTCGCTGGCGGTACTGCTCGGGCTGGTGATCCTGCTGGGCGTCAACCCGGACCTGATCTACGGCGCGATCCAGGACGCGGTCCAGCCGATCGTCCAGTCCGGTGTGGCCGGTGACGCCGCCAGCGCGTTCCTGGGAGGTGGACACTGATGGCGACAATCGCGACGCTCCCTGAGTGGGCGGCGCTGGCGCCGGCGCTGACGTTCGCGGCTGCGGCGTTCCTGCTGCTGTTGGCTGACGCCGTCTCACCCGAGGAGGGCAACCCCGTCGCGCTGGCCGGAATCTCGCTTTCGGGCGCGCTGGTCTCGCTGGGCTTTACCGTCTGGTACGTCGTCGAGGGCACCGGCCAGCCCAGGGAGGGCGACCCGAGCGACGCGGGCGCGATCGAGCTGTTCGACGCTACCCTCGTCGTCGACGGGATGTCGCTGTTCTTCTCGGCGATCATCGCCAGCGTCGTGGTGCTGGTGGTGCTCGCGAGCTACGACTACCTCCAGGACCACCCCTACCAGGCGGAGTACTACTCGCTGGTTCTGCTCGCGGCCACCGGCATGACGATGGTGACGGCCGCCAACAGCTTCGTCACCGCGTTCATCGCGATCGAACTCGTCTCCTTGCCATCGTACGCGCTCGTGTCGTCGCTCAAGCACAACCGCGGCAGCGTCGAAGCGGGGCTGAAGTACTTCCTGATCGGCGCGCTCTCCTCGGCAATCTTCGCCTACGGTATCTCGCTGGTGTACGTCACGACCGGTTCGCTGCAGTTCGACGCCGTCACCTCCGTCGTCGAGGGCGGCGAACTCGGCGGGATCTTCGGCCTCGGCGTGCTGATGATCCTCGGCGGGATCGCGTTCAAGATCGCCGCAGTACCGTTTCACTTCTGGGCGCCCGAGGCGTACGAGGGAGCGCCGGCGCCGATCTCGGCGTTCATCTCCTCGGCGTCGAAGGCCGCGGGGTTCGTCCTCGCGTTCCGGGTGTTCGTCGACGTGTTCACCTGGGAGTTCGTCGAGCCGACGATCGACTGGGTGGTCGCGATCCAGATCCTGGCGATCGTCACGATGACGGTCGCGAACTTCGCGGCGCTGAAACAGGAGAAGGTCAAGCGGATGCTGGCGTACTCTTCGGTGGGCCACGCCGGTTACGTCCTGATCGCGCTGGCGGGGCTGACGGCCGGCGCCGACCACGCGTTCGTGCTGGGGTCGGGGATGGCACACCTCCTCGTGTACGGGTTCATGAACACCGGCGCGTTCCTGTACGTCGCGCTGGCGGAGTACTGGGGCGTTGGCCGCCGGATTGAGGACTACAACGGCCTCGGCGCACAGGCGCCGTTCGCCAGTGCTACGATGACCGTCTTCCTGTTCTCACTGGCGGGCCTGCCGATCGGCGGCGGCTTCGTCTCGAAGTACTACCTGTTGCTCGCCTCCATCGAGGGCGAGGTGGCGCTGCTCGCCATCGCACTGATCGTCAACAGCGTCGTCTCGCTGTTCTACTACACCCGCGTCCTCTGGGCGATCTGGGCAGAGAACCCCGCGGCCGACCTCGAAATCGAGCAGTACCCCACCGGGCTGTACGCAGCGCTCGCGCTCGCGGCGCTGGCGACGGTGCTGCTGCTGCCCGCGTTCGGCCCAGTCGTCGACCTGGCCAACACTGCTGCCGAGATGCTGGTCTGAAACCGCGCTTTTCCGCCACTTCCCTACCCTGGTTCTGGCATTCCGGCTTTCTGTTGGTTTCCGGCTGACGACACAACCACCGAGTAGCTACTGTCGGCACAAGCATCGGATTGCTGCCGGCGACACTAGCACCGTCCCTGGCGGACTGAAAGGGCGAGGCGCGGTCGATCCCTCCCGGCCGCAGTAAGCACCGCAACGGAGTGAGGAGCGCAGCAAGGCCCGGAGGGTCGAGCGCGGCGAGGGCTTTCGAAATCAAGAACGCGACGGTCCTCTCGACGGCCGAGAACGCAAATAACGCTTCAAAACAGCCAAGTGGGCCGGGGGAAACCTACCCGGTATGAAAGCGACGGCGACGGCCCACCCCATCCAGGGACTGGTCAAGTACCACGGGATGCGCAACGAGGAGCTCCGGATGCCGTACCACGACTCGATCAGCGTCTGCACTGCACCGAGCCACACGAAGACCACTGTCGAGTTCGACCCGGACCGCGACGCCGACCGCTACGTCGTCGACGGCGAGGTCGTCGACGGCCGTGGGGCCGAGCGGATCCGGACCGTCGTCGACCACGTCCGGGACCTCGCTGGGATCGACCACCGCGCGCGCCTGGAATCGGAGAACTCCTTCCCGACGAACATCGGTTTTGGCTCCTCGGCGTCAGGCTTTGCCGCCGCTGCCGTCGCGCTCGCCGACGCAGCGGGGATGGATCGCACCCACCCTGAGCTATCGACGATCGCACGGCGCGGCTCCGCCTCGGCGGCGCGGGCCGTTACCGGCGGCTACTCGCACCTCCACACCGGCCTCAACGACTACGACTGTCGCTCGGAGCGCATCGACGTCGCCGACGAACTCGAATCGGACCTCCGGATCGTCGCCGGGATGGTCCCAAGCTACAAGGAGACGGACGACGCCCACAGCGAAGCCGCCGAGAGCCACATGTTCGACGCGCGGATGGCGCACATCCACGGCCAGATCGCCGACGTGCGGGACGCGCTGCGGGCCGGCCAGTTCGACCGCACCTTCGAGACCGCCGAGCACGATTCGCTGTCGCTGGCTGCGACGACGATGACCGGACCCTCGGGCTGGGTGTACTGGCAGCCCCGGACGATCGAGATCTTCAACGCCGTCCGCGAACTTCGGAGCGAAGGGGACATCCCTGTTTACTTCTCGGTCGACACCGGCGCGAGCGTCTACGTCAACACCACCGCCGAGTACGTCGACCGCGTGGAAGCGGCCGTCGCCGACTGTGGCGTCGATACCCGCGTCTGGGAGGTTGGCGGCCCCGCGCGGGTCCTCGACGGAGGCGAGGCGCTGTTCTGAGGGCGCGAGCCCCGCTCGTGTGACGACGACCACAACCCCCATGCCCGTCGCACACGGAGCGAGCACATGGAGGTAGCCGAGCGCCTGCGCCGGGAAGCTCTCCCGACCAGCGAGCGCCGGCTGCTCGTGCTCGCCGGCGCCCGTTCGCAGTCGCTCTCCCGGAGCAGCGACATCCTCGACGCACTGGGTGTCGAGCCGACTGACGCGGCGTACGTCGGTCCCGACGACCCGCTGGACTGCCGTTCGGTCAGCTACCGGCACGCTGACCGGCTCATGGGTACCACCCAGGAGCTTGTGATCCTCGACTGCCACGAGCGCTGCGAACCGAACGTCCTCGGGCAGGTCACCGGGATGGTCGACGGCGGCGGCTTGCTCGTCCTGCTGACGCCGCCGCTGGACGCCTGGCCCGAGCAGCGGGACGCCTTCGACGAGACGCTCGCAGTCCCGCCGTTTGCTGTCGACGACGTTTCCGGCCGGTTCCGCCAGCGGCTGGTCGAGACACTCCGAGCACACCGGGGAATCGCCATCGTCGACGTGGATTCCGGAACTGTCGAACGCGACGGGCTAACGAACCCGGCACCGCGGCTGGTCGGCAGGGAGCACTCGTCGGGGCCGGCAAGGCACCGGAGTACTGCAACGGAGGAATCTGGATTCCCCGCAGCCGCCTACGAGGCGTGTCTGACCGGGGACCAGGCGGAGGCAGTCGGCGGTCTGGAACAGCTCCGTGACCCTGACCAGGCCGTCGTCGTCGAGGCACACCGGGGCCGCGGCAAGTCCAGCGCCGCTGGGATCGCAGCGGCTTGCCTCGCGGCCGAGGGCCACGACGTGCTCGTGACGGCGCCAGGCTACCGCAACGCGGCCGAACTGTTCGAGCGCGCGGTGGAACTGCTCGACACGATGACGGTGGCCCACAGCGTCGACGACGAGAACGAACCAAAGCGGGTTGACGTCGATGCCGAACGCGACTCAGGCTGCGTGCGGTTCAGCAGGCCAACCGCCGCGGCGGAACTGCCGGGCAACCCCGATCGGGTGATCGTCGACGAGGCGGCTGCCCTCCCCGTACGGCTGCTGGAATCGCTGCTTGCTGCCACGAGCATCGCATTCACCACCACGATACACGGCTACGAGGGAGCTGGTCGCGGATTCTCGGTCCGCTTCCGGGATCACCTCGCGGAAAGCGAGTCCACCGTCACGGAACGGTGGCTCTCGGAGCCGATCCGGTACGCGCCGGCCGACCCCGTCGAGGTGTGGTCGTTCCGGGCGCTGGGGCTGAACGCTGGCCCGCCACCGGACCAGGTGGTCGCGGATGCCACCCCTGAGACGGTCAGCTATCGCGAACTCGACCCAACCGAGCTGGTCGGCGACGAACACTTGCTGCGGGAGGTGTTCGGCCTGCTCGTGCTCGCCCACTACCGGACAGAGCCGAACGACTTTGCGCGGCTGCTCGACGCGCCGAACGTCTCCGTCCACGCGCTCTTGGCCGACGATCACGTCGTCTCTGTCGCGCTGTTGGCGCGTGAGGGCGGCCTCCCGGCCGACCTGCGGTCACGGATCTACGACGGCGAGCGCGTCCGCGGGAACCTGATCCCGGACCTCCTGACCAGTCAGCTCCGCGACGAAGCGGCTAGCGAGCCTGTCGGCGCACGCGTGATGCGCATTGCAACCCACAGTGCGGTCCGCGGGCGCGGCCTCGGGTCGCGGCTGCTGGCGGAACTCCGCGAGCAGGCTGCCTCGACTGATCTCGACTGGATCGGCGTCGGCTACGGCGCGAGGCCGGAGCTGGTCCCGTTCTGGCGGAAAAACGGCTACGGCGCAGTCCATCTGGGCATCTCCCGCAACGAGCGGAGCGGCGAACACTCGGTCGTGATGCTCCACCCGCTCTCACCCACAGGTGAGCAGCTTCACAACCGCCACACGCGATGGTTCCTGCGGCGGTTCCCCGATACGCTGGCAAACGCGCTCTCGGAAATCGAGCCAGACAACGTCCGGGCTGTCTGCCGTTCGATCGACGGGACGCCGGCGTTCGAGCCGACAGACTGGGAGTGGCGGATCCTGGAGGGCATTCCCAATGGAACGGCGATCTTCGACACTGCTCCGGGGCCCGTGACACTGCTCGCGTTCCGGTATCTGACCGACGGCTCCGTCGACGCTGAGGAGCGGCTCGCACCCCGCCAGGAGCGGCTGCTGGTTCGGAAGACGCTCCAGGCCCACCCGTGGGACGAGGTTGCGGCTGAGCTGGACTACGTGTCCGCCTCGGCGTGCATGCGTGCGCTCGGTGAGTGTATCGATCGGCTGCTGTCGCTGTACGGGCGCGAAACTGGGAGCGTGGGGGGACACTGACGAGGGATCAGCCTGAGCGCGAACCCGCCGAAGGATCGAAGTGACAGCGGCCAGTAGTGACGAGGCAAAGTCCCCATGGTGTCACTCCTCACGGCCCTCGTGATCGGGCTGCTCGTCGCCGGCGTCGGTGCGTACAGAGTTCCGAAGGTCCCCGGCCCGCTGGTGTCGCTGTCGGGTGTCTACCTCCACTGGTGGGACACCGGCTTCGCCGAACCGGGAACACTCACGCTGATCGTGCTCACGCTCGCTGGCCTGCTGGCAGTCTCCGGCGGGATCATCCGCCCAGTCGTGGTTTCGCGGGTCGGCGGCGTGGCGACGAAGTCCGCCGCGATCGGATCGTCAGTCGGTGCCGTTCTCTCGATCTTCTGGGGCACTGCGGGGTTCATCGCCGGCTTGATGGTAACCGTCTATATTCTGGAGTTTCTGCGCGGTCGCGACGCGCTGGGGAGCCTGAAGGCGGCGCTGGTGGTCGCGCTGGCCCGCCTCGCCGACAAACTGGTGACGGTCCTCCTGACGGTCGCGATACTGGTCACGATGCTGCTCGTGATCTTCCTCTGATTTCTGCGGTGGATCGACCGTCCGTCTCCAGGAGTGAAACCGTGCACAAAGCTTTTTGAAGCATCACCTGACGGTAAAACTATGAGTGAGCAACGCTCCGAATCGGGAGCGACGTTGACCGACGGCCTACTCCCGCCAATTCTGGGGGTCGCCTACCTCCTTGTCGGCGTCGGGCTGTTCGCCAGCCTGGCGATCGGCTCGATCACGCTGATCGCTGCCGTCCTCGTCGGGATCCTGGGGGTGATCCTCGTCTCCCTCGCGCTCGTCGTCTATCAGGAGGGGCTGGTGACCCCGGAGAACAAAATCATCGCTGTCTTCGTCCTGCTGGCGATGGGCTTGCTGTTCGGTCTCTCACAATTCACCGAGCTTCCCTCGGAAGTCGTCTTCGGAGCGGTGTTCCTCGTCAGCGTGCTCGTTCCGCATCTTCTGATCGAATACACCGGGGTCGGAACCACGGCGGGATAGCAGCTCCGGCGAGCTACACCATTAATACTGATTGTTGTGACTCTTTACCGCCGGGTACTCCTCATAGTGATTGTTGTGATTATTTTCGGAGTCGCATCGCATTTTTGGGAGCTTCACGGGCTGACACCGGAGTCTGATGGGTCGACAGCGGTAAAGACTCACACCGAGTATGGAGTGTAGCGAGGAAGGCTGCGAGAGCGAAGCCACCTTCCAGCTGTACATTCCGTGGGCCGAGAACAGACGGGTCTGTGCCGGGCACGCGCGAGTCTACGGGCAGAAAGACGGGATCGTCGCGGATCCGCTGGCCTCGGCCGACGAGGAGTTGCCCGACGGGGCGAGCAACTAGAGCTGCACCGCCATCATCACTTCGTCCACGTACGTACCGTCCATCTTGTAGTGGTCCTCGCGGACCGCCTCGACTTCCCAGCCCCGCTCATCGAGGAACTCGATCGCTTTCTCGTTGGTCGCGGGTAGTGCGTTCTCGATCTTCTCGAAGCCCTGCTTTGTGGCCCACTCGAGGCCGCGCTCCAGGAGGTGACTCCCGATGCCGTGGCCGCGGTATTCCTCGAGCACGCCGACAGTCAACTGCGCGGTGTGGGTGAGTTTGGCCAGATCGACGTGCCGGAGGTGGACCCAGCCGACCACCTCCGAGTCGACGGTCGCGACGAAGAAGATGCGCGACTCGATCTCGTTGTGCCGGAGCAACACGCCCTCGTTATCGACCACGTCGGCGACAGTCTCGGCGCGGGCGTACTCGCCGCTGCCGATCGCCTGCCTGATCGCACCGACGAGCCCGGTCAGGTCCTCCTCGCGAGCCTGCCTGATCGTAAAGGAGACGTCGTCCGTCTCGTACTCCTCTTCGGCCCCGGCCTCGTAGGCGACGCGGAGTTTGCTATCCCGCTCCTCGAGAATGTTGTCGCGCTTGAGAATCGCCATGTGGTGCCCGAACGGTCGCGGCTCCAGTCCCAGTGCCTTGCGTACCTCGTCGGGCCGCATCGCGCCGTTCCGTTCGACGTACTCGTAGATGTCGCGTCGATCTTTGTGGTCGAACGACGGCTTCTCCAGTCCCTCCATGCCCACTGCTACCACACGCCGATTTATAATTGTTTGCGCGGATTCCCCGAAAATAATTACCCTCGAAGGAACCCGTTTAGCGTTCCGGAACGCCGGTGAGGATCTGAGCGACGTCCTTGATGTTGTGGGTGTCGATCAGCAGTTCGGCGGCTTTCCGGAGCGCGACGTCGGACTCGATGTCGACGCCGTAGCAGGCGGCGTACAGTTCAAACCAGTCGTTCATCGCGTTCTCCAGCGCGTGATACTGATCGGGCGGGAAATGCACCATCCGCCCGCCCGTACGCGCCTCGACGTACAGGGAGACCGCTGGCCCGGCACCTTCCCGGAGGTACGACATCGCCTGCTCGTCGGCAGGCGGATCGGCCGGCGGCTCGAACGCCGCACAGTCGGCCGTCGCCCGATCGGCGAGGTCGGCGATCCGGTCCGCGAACGACGCGTCGGTGGCCATCTATCCCTGTTTGAACTCGACGCCCTTGCCGCCGCTGGGGTGCTCCCAGTGGGTGTCCGCGACGACCGCGCAGGTCCCGCACTCGACACAGGGCTGGGTGTCGAGGCTGACTTTCTTCTCCTCGTGGCCGTTCGTCTCGACTGTCTCCTCGCGGTAGCAGCCGCCGCCGAAGTCCTTCGCGCTGACTGGGCAGGCCGTGACGGCCGTGCCGCTGGCCTCGAAGCTGTTGTCGAGTACCTCGATGTGCGGGTCGTCGACGTCGTAGGTCAGGTCACCGATCCGGTCATCGAGCGCTGGCGGCTCGACGTCGTTCTCGTCGTACACCGGGTCCCCGAGCACCTCGGCGATGCGCGTGGGGACGGTCACGTACGAGAGCTTGGTGTCGGGGATCATCCCGAGCACGAACGGCGAGTTGAACGACTTCTCCAGCAGGCCGTCGAACAGCTTGATCCCGGCCGTGCCGACCGCGGAGTCCAGCAGACTGGAGCCGATGCTGTTGACGGCGTCGCTTTCCGAGAGGAACCGCGTGGCGCGGTACCGGGTGGGCCGCAGCTGGTCCATCACGCCCTCGCTTTCGAGCTTCTGCTGGTACAGCGTCCCAGCGGCCTCCTCGTTGCCGCGGCTCTTTGCCTCGGCGAACGCCTCCGCAGCGAGTCCGCCGGCGGTCACCGCGTGGTTCATCCCTTTGATGATCGGCCCCTGGGCCTGCATCTGCCCGGCCGCGTCGCCGACGAGCAGCAGGCGCCCGCGGTGGGGCGAGGGATGTGCGACCTTCTTCGAGTCAGGCACCAGTTTGGCAGCGTACTCCCGTTCGTGATACTCGCCCTGGAACCACTGGGCGAGCAACGGGTGCGTGAGCAGGCTGTCGAGCAGTTCGTGGGGCTCGGCGCGCTCGACCGAAAGCGAGTCGAGGTGGAACACCGTCCCGATCGACAGCGAATCCTCGTTGGTGTAGAGGAAGCCGCCGCCGCGGACCCCCTCGAACAGGTCGCCCGAGAACAGGTGGGCGACGCCCTCGTCGTCGGCGACGTCGAACCGCTCGTTGATCGCCTCGGGTGGCATGTCCACGACCGCTTTCACGCCCTGGAACCAGTCTTCGGGCTCCTCCCAGTCCATCAGGCCCGCGTCGCGGGCGAGTTCGGAGTTGACGCCGTCGGCGGCGATGATGACGTCGGCCGTGATCGGGTCGAGTTCGTCGAACGTGACGCCGACGATTTTGCCGCCCTCCCGCAGGAGCCCGTTCGCGCGGACGCCCGTGAGGAGGCCGCCGCCCGTCTCGCGGGTCATCTCGTGGACCCGCTCGGCGAGCCAGGAGTCCATCTTCCGCCGGAGCACGGCGTCGCACCACTCCGTGTCGTGGTGGTGGATGTCGTGCAGGTCGAACGTCTCGACCTTCTCGCCGGCGATGTTGTGGATGTAGTACTCGTCGACCGGCCGCTCGGCCGCCCCCTCGCGGAAGCCGGGGAACAGCTGGTCGATCGTGTACGGCGCCGACTCCTCCGCGTAGATCAGGCCGCCCGAGACGTTCTTGGAGCCGGCGTCGGCGCCGCGCTCCAGAACCAGTGTCTCGACGCCGTGCTGTGCCAGTGTCGCCGCCGCGGCCGCGCCGCCGGGGCCAGCCCCGACGACGACCGCCTCGTAGTGTTCGTGCTCAGTCATCGCTTGCCTCCGCGATCGCTGCGCCGAGTTTACCCTCCGCCAGCGCTTCGGTCAGCCGCGGGAGCACCTCGAAGAGGTCCCCCTCGATGAAGTAATCCGAGAAGTCCCGGATGTCCGCCTCGGGATCGGTGTTGATCGCGACGATCGTGTCGGACTCGTCCATGCCGACCTTGTGCTGGACGGCGCCGCTGATCCCGGCGGCGATGTATAGCTCCGGCTCGACGACCTGGCCGGACTCGCCGATCTGTCGCTCCTCGGTGATGTACTGCTCGACGTGGCCGCCGAACTCGTAGGAGGCGGTGATCACGCCCCGGGAGAGCCCGAAGCCCGCGTCCTCGAACTGGTCGGTCAGCTCCAGCCCGAGTTCGATCCCCTTCGTTGGATCGACGCGGTCGATACCCCGGCCCATCGCGACGATGACGTCGTGACCCGTGAGGTCGACGCCCTCGTCGAGCTGGTCGTACTCCGTCACCGTGGTCTGGAACCACTCCTCGGGCAGATCGAGGTCGTGTTCGACGACCTCACCCTCCGGTTCGGGCTCGGCTTCGGGGATCTCGAAGCTCCCCGGGATGACCGAGGCGCCCTGCGGGTGGAAGTCCCGGTGGGGCTTGTCGATACACAGGATCGTCGAGTACTCGAACCCGGAGAAGTCCGGGCGCTTCATGTGCAGGATCTTCTCGAACGTCTTCGTCTCGCCGGGGCGGCCCGTCTTTGCCGGGTTCGAGATGTCCGCGCTCTCGATGTACAGTCCGGAGCAGTCCGAGGCCAGCCCGGAGTCGAGTTCGCCCTGGACGAGCGCCGAGAGGTCACGGCCGTTGTTCGTCGCCGGGAACACCGTGTACCGCGGCTCGTGGTAGTCGCGCCAGTCGGCCTCCCAGTCGCGGCACATGTGGCAGAAAATTTCCGTGTACGGCGCGTGCTGGAACCGCGTGAGCTGCTCGTCGTCGTGGTAGACGACGCGGTCAGCGCCATAGGCGAGACACTCCTCGGTGAGGTCGTCGACGCCGTCGCCGATCAGCACCGCGATGACGTCCTCGTCCTCGTCGTAGTCGTCGTTGTACCCGTCCATCAGCTCCCGGGTCTTGCCGAGCATCTCCCGGGAGACGTCGAGCAGTTCGCCCTGCTGGGTCTCGCAGTACACCCACATGTCCCGGTACTCGCCGTCAACGGTCCCCTCGACGTACAGCTTGTCCGCTGTGGGGTGCTTGAGGTCGGGGTGTTTCTCCTCCGGCGGGACGTACTCGACCTCCTCGCGGTCCTCGTCGTCCTCCTCGAGGTTGTTGATCTTCTTCTCGAGCTGCGATTTGGCGCCTTTCCGGTCTTTGCCCTCTTTCTCGCGTTCGAGGATGTCCCGCAGGACCTCGATGTCCTCGACGTCGCGGATCATGTTGGCGATGTCCGCGATCGTCATGTCGGTGAGGTCGGCCTCGCTCGGGTCGGCGTCCTCGTCCTCGCCGCCCACTTTCTCGAGGCGGTCCTCGATGAGGGTGATCACGGGGGCGCGACCCTCGCCGCCTTTCTCCATGGCGAGCATCTCCTCGAGTTCCTGCTCGTCGTCGATGTCCTTGATCTTCGGGCCCAGTTCGGCGATGTCGTGCTCAGTGGGATCGATTTCGGGCATACTCAGTCACCTACCGCGTACTGATTCAGTTCCTCGAAGACCTCTTCCATTCCTTCGTCGTCGTCCGGTTGGATCATCGTCGCCTCGCGCTCGGAGGGTGCTTTCGGGATCGGGTCGACGCCGGCGACGATCGTCGGCGAGCCGTCCAGGCCGATGTAGTCCGGATCGAGGTTCAGTACCTCGTGGTTCCACATGTGGAAGTCCTCGTACTCGGTCGGTTCCTTGTCGGTGTCGTCGGCCAGGTACTCCCCGAACTCCGCAGCACGTTGCTGGGTTTCGTCGCGGAAGTCCTTGTGCCGGAGGCGGTGCTCGGCGCGGCGGTAGTTGGCCTCGAACTCGGGATCAGTAACGATGAACGCCGGCAGGTCAGCCTCTATCGTCTCGATCTCGGAGACGTCGCCCTCGACGAGGCGCTTGGCACGGACCGTTCCCGCCTCCTCGTCCACGTCGAGCGCGACGACGTGCGTGATCAGCGGATAGTCCGGCATTGCGTCGTTAATGTCCAGACACCACTTGGTCTGCGGGCCGGTGTGGCCCGTCTCGCCGTCGGCCGTCTTGAAGCCCGCAAAGATCAGATCCGGCGTCTCATCAAGGTGTTCCAGCCCGGTCGAGACGGTCATCGCCGTCGCCCAGGTGTCGGCAGCACCCATCTCGCGGTCGCTGAGGAGGTAGAGGTCGTCGGCGTACACGTCGTCCATCCCTTCCTGGAGGATCTCCGCGTACCCCGGCGGGCCCATGCTCATCAGCGAGACTGTACCCCCGTGCTTTACCTTCGACTGCAGCGCCGCCCGCAGCGCCGTCTTGTCGTTCGGGTTCATCACCGTCGGCGTCTTCCCGCGCTCCAGGTGCCCGTCCTCGTCGAAGGACACCTTTCCCTCGCGAAAGTCGGGGACGCCTTTGGTAAGTACGACCATGCGCATTTCTATCACTACCCTACCGGTGTTGCAGGGGCACGGCGTCCTAAGTGTTTCGTAATCTATCATGCAAAAAAGACGTAGACGCCGGACGAAAGCCATCTCCGCCGTCAGTTTCTCCGTCCGCGTCGACCCGGTCGTTCCGGGGGGGCTCCGCCATCGGACGCCAGCCACTGGCGGCAAGCCAGGTGAAAAATAAAAACCCACAAACCACTCGATCCCTCACACCTAGCCAGCCATGACAGACGTGGCCGGTCGTCTTTCGTCGATCGCCCCGTCGGAGCGGAACCTGCCGGGGTACCTGTTCTGGCTCTCGCGGCCGCGGTTCTGGCTGTACCTGGCCGGCCCTGTGATCGTTGGCGTCGTCTACGGCGCCTCGACGACCGCCGAGTTCGTCAGTCCGGTCACCGTCGCGCTGTTTCTGTACTTCCTGATCCCGGCGAACCTCTTTCTGTACGGCGTCAACGACATCTTCGACGCCGACATCGACGAGATCAACCCGAAGAAATCGGACGAGGGCCGCGAGGTGCGGTACACCGGCAGCCGTGCAGTTGCGGCCGTCGTCGTCGCCGCTACCGCGCTCGGTGCGGGGTTCCTGCCGCTGTTGCCGCCAGAGGCGCTCGCTGCGCTGGCCGGGTTCTACCTGCTCGGGGCCGCCTACAGCGCGCCGCCGCTGCGGTTCAAGACGACGCCGCTGCTCGATTCGCTCTCGAACGGCCTGTACGTGCTGCCCGGCGTGGTCGCCTACGCCACGCTGAGCGGATCGTTCCCGCCGCTCGTCGCGGTCGCTGGCGGCTGGATCTGGGCGATGGGGATGCACACGTTCTCCGCGATCCCGGACGTCGAGCCGGATCGCGCTGCGGGCATCCGGACGACAGCGACGCTGCTGGGCGAGCGCCGGACGCTAGCGTACTGCGCCGGCTGCTGGGTCGTTGCCGCCGGGCTGATGGCGACGCTCCATCCGTTCCTCGGCAGCGTGTTCGCGATCTTCCCGGTGTTCATCGCTGGGATCGTCGCCGCGAACGTCGCCATCTCGCGGGCGTACTGGTGGTTCCCGCTGGTGAACACCGTCGCCGGGATGGTGCTCACGCTCGGTGGCATCTGGAGGCTCGTGTATGCCTGACAGAGCGGGGGAGCCGGTGGGCGAGGAGTCGGCTGCAATCCCGACTGGCTGGGACGGGCTACGGCGGGCTCTGCGGGACCGCGGGGCGTTCGAGCGCTTCATCGACCGGCTGGTCGCGAACAACCGGTTTACGATCGCCGTCGTGTTCCCGGTAACGGGCGCGATGCTCCTGCTCGCAAGCGCCGAGGGGCTGGTACCAGAGCCGCTGTCGTTCAACCCCTACCTCGTGCTGTTCGGCGTTGCCGTGATGCGACTGCCGCTGGTCTCCGGGCTGGCTCCCCTCGTCGACCGGCGTGTTGCCGGTGCCCTCCCGGCCCTCGTCGCGTACTCGTACGCGATCGAGTACGTGGGGGCGACGACCGACATCCCCTACGGCGAGTTCAGCTACCAGATACCGCTGGGACCGATGCTGTTCGGGACGATCCCGCTCGGGCTGCCGGTGTTTTTCATTCCGCTCGCGCTGAACGCCTACCTTCTCTGTCTGCTACTGCTCGGGCCGCGAGCGGACAGGGCGCTCCTCCGCATCCCGTTCGTCGCAGCAACAGTGGTCGCCGTCGACGTGGTGCTGGATCCCGCGGCCGTCGCGCTCGGGTTCTGGTCGTTCGGCGAGGGCGGCTTCTACGGCGTCCCACTGTCGAACTACGCGGGCTGGATCCTCAGTGCGGTCGTCGCGACCGTCCTGCTGGACGTCGCCTTCGACCGGGTGTCGCTCTGTGAACGCGTCGAGACCTGCCCGTACGTGCTCGACGACATGGTGAGTTTCGTGCTGCTGTGGGGGCTCGTCAACGCGGTCTACGGCGCGTGGATTCCCGTCGCCGTTGCTGGCCTGTTCGCCGCCTGGCTCGTCCACGTCGACAGATTCGACTTCGCGGTGCGACCGTCCTGGCTCAGCTAAGCTGGCGCCCAAAAGCAGCAGTCATAGTGATTGTTGTGATTGTTTTCGGCGCTACATCGCACTAACGGCGGTTTCACGGCCTGAAACTGGAGTCTGATGAATGCCCGGTGGTAAAGAGTCACAACAATCACTATCAGTCGGGCGAGGGAACACCGCGGTCCGGGCCGCGGGTCGCCGTCTCGTCGGGCGGGGCCTCCTCCGTCGGGACGGCGCTGACGCGGCGGAAGACGGTGACCGGGTCGCGGTAGCGCCGCCAGTTCCACCAGGTCCGGGCGATCAGCCAGAGCTTCCGCGGCCGGGAGAGCGAGGGCCGCTCGGAGAGCACGTCGAACTCCTGGGCCCGGATCAGCCGATGATGCTCGGCGTACAGCACCGCTGCCTGCAGGACAGCGAACTGGCAGTCCGCGGGGAGGTACTCGATCCCCTGGATGCCGCGGCGGTAACACGCTTCGGCCCGGGCGAGTTCCGACTGGACCGCCCGCCGGAACCCCGGCGTCACCGCCGCCCGTTCGAGCTGGTCGACCGTGACGTCGTGACGCCGGAGCGTCTCCAGCGGGAGGTACACGCGGCCCAGCTCCTCGATGTCCTCGCGCACGTCGCGGATGAAGTTCGTCAGCTGGAACGCCTCCCCCAGCGCCATCGCGTGGGGTCGGGCTGTTTCCGGCTGGTCGGGGTCCATGATCGCGGTCATCATGTTCCCGACCGCGGCGGCAGATCCCCGCATGTACCCCTCCAGCTGCTCGTACGTCTCGTAGCGGTCGGTGTCGATGTCCGCGATCATCGCGTCGATGAACGCGTCGACCTCCTCGTCGGCAATCCCCGTCTCCTCGCGGATCTCGGAAAACGCCTCGATGACCGGATCGTCGGCCGGTTCCCGGCCGAGCGCGGCCGCGCGGATCGCCTCCAGCCGGGCGCGCTGGTCGCCCGGCTCCATCCCGCTACTGTCGTCGACGACTTCGTCTGCGATGCGAAAAAACCCGTAGAGGACGTAGGTTTGCTCCCGGATCCGCTCCGGCAGGAGCCGTGTCGCGTAGTAGAACGTTTTACCGGTCTCCCTGTGTATCGCCTTGCCTCTTTTGCGCTGGGAGTCGTTCACAGGCTGGATTGGAGTGGTTTATTCTTAAAACTGCGGCCTTACAGAGTGGGTACAGCCCTCGTAACTCGGGGACGGGTCGAATGTACTACCCTACTACTGACACACCGGAACGGGAGGGCGTTCGCTGCCCGTCAGCCCGGCAGTTTCCTGGCTGCAGAGAAGTGTTGGAAAATCGAACTGTCGGCACGAATCGGATCAACGGGGCCGGGGCGCCCCGATCAGTCCGTGGCGTAGCCCAGCGCGGCATCGATCCGGCCGAGTTCGGGGCCGGTCGTCCGTTCGCCGACGATGTACCCGGCGTCGTTGGCGACCAGCCCGGAGCCGACCAGCGGGCCACCGTAGTTGATGGTCCCGATGTCGGCGGGCACACCCATGTGCTCGGCCAGTTCGTCGAGTTGCTCGTCCGTCGATTTGGGGTGACAGAGGATACCGCGGTTGGTGACCACCGCCGCAGTGCCGACGGTCTGGACGCCGGCCAGCGTCCCGCGAAGTACGGGAACGTCGAGGCCGTCCCTGATGGCCTGGACGGCCTCCCGCGGGAGGTCAGGGTGAACGAACGCTCCGGTGTCGTTGGCGAGAACCACGTTGCCGGCGGCGTTAATGCGGCCCGGCAGCTCCGTGATGGGTCGGTCGACGGCGTCCTGTATTCGGTTCCGTTCGCGCTCGCGGATCCTGCTACTGACGAGCAGGCCGGCCCCGTTGCCGGTAGCGAGCGCCCCGACGGTGCCGGAGCCGTCGACCGTCGTCGGGACTGCGGGAACCCCCAGTTCCTCGGCGCAGGACTCGCGGAGGTCGGCGTCGACGTCCGGGCGGATCAGCAGACAGTCGTCGGTCGCCCTGGCGAACACGCCGACGTACGGCGATCCGGAGAAGGCCGCGCGGAGCAACGTTACTCGGCGACTTCGGCCTCGACGACGCCTTCGCCTTCCTCCTCGAAGCGCGCCGCGCGGACCCTGATCTTGCTCGGCGGATTCGAGCGCCCGCGCGACCAGATCTCCTCGTTGATCGAGGGGTCCAGCCGCACGGCCTCCTCGGCGACCGAGAAGTGTTGCGAGAGGTGCTCGCGCACCAGCGTCATGGCCCTGTCAGCCGCCGTGGTTTGCGAGCCGGCGTTCACGTCGCGAAGCGGGATCGTCATGACCCGCTCCTCGAAGTCACTCGCGCTCATTCGTCGGTGTTACTCCGCCGCCACTGGCGGCGCTTGGGGTTCCGCGTCACCTCTCGGTCCGTCTTGACGATGACCCAGGCCGGGACGCGGCTGTTCTGGTTCTCCAGCTTTGCCAGCCGCTTTTTCTTCGCTTTCGATTTCTTACCCATAGTACCCGTCTGTACCCCGCGGTCGCATAAATGTGTGTTCCTTTCGCCGGAGCCCCGCTCCCACCTGCTGTCCCGATTCGGCCGAAACCGTCCCGGAGCTGGCCTCCTTCAGTATTTGCGACTGGCATGAAATGAGCGAGATGCTAGCAGATCAGCGTTTCACCACCGAAGAGCAGTTCCCCAGTATCGCGCTACGCAACGAACAGCGGGACGTCTACGAGGCCGAGATGCCCACCGACGACGGCCGGTACTCCATCGAGTTCGACGGCACACACTACTTTATGATCGATTACTCGAACTACGGGCGCAGCCTGCAGGTGGCTGACACAGCCGACCCGATCCAGGTCACCGTCGGGCTCGAAGTCGTCGAGGACCGGCTTTAGAGGTCGAACTCCTCCACGGTGGAGTACTCGGGCCCGGACTGTGTGAGCTCCGACTCCATTAGCCGGACCGCGTCGACTGTCATCTCCCCGACGTCGGGGTCACGCTCGCTGACGACCGACTGGACGAGTTCCTTCCCGCCGGCGTGGTCCATTCGCGCGAGCGTGACGTGTGGAGTGAACTCGTGTTCCTCCGGGTCGAATCCCATCGCCGTGGTCCGGTCCTCGATCGCTTCGTGGAGCCGGACAAACGACTCGCTGCCCTCGGGGACGCCGAGCCATACCACGCTGATGTAGTCGAGACTCGGGAACACGCCGAGGCCGCTGAACTCGGCGCGGAACGGCTCCACACCGCTTTCCTCGACGGCCAGTTCGAGTTCCTCGGTGAGCGCCGGCACACGATCCGGGTCGGTGTCACCGAGGAATTTCAGGGTGAGGTGAGCCTGCTCGGGGTCAGTCAGGCGGAGGCCGCTCGCATCCGCAAGGAGGTCCTGGACGCGCTCGACGTCCGCGGCGAGTCCGTCGAGGTCGACGCTGACGAACAGTCGCATACGCGTCGGTTGGTGACGCAGCCCTTAATGCTACGCCCCGGTAAGGGGAGGTATGACCGAAGAACCCCGGGACCACGAGTTCTCGGACGGGCAAGGGTTCGGCGATCCCTACGACGAGTTCGACCTCGATCCCCCGGAACTCTCCGTCGGGACCGACGAGATCGATCCGGTCGACGCCCACGCGCTGGCCGACCAGCTGGACGAAGAGCAGATCGCCTCCGACGACGTCGACGCGGAGACGCTGCTCGACGTGGCCCTGGAGTACGTGCGGATCAACCGCCACGAACAGGCGACCGAGGCGTTCGAACGGACGGCGCGGTACGCCGACGACGAACGCGTCGAGCAGGAGGCGTGGGTCAACAAGGGGGTGGCTCACGCGGAACTGGAGGAGTACGACGCCGCGATCGGCGCGTATCGCGAGGCGCTCGACATCGACGACGAGTCCGAGCACGCGGCGACGACCGAGACGAACCTCGCGTACGCGCTCTGGGAGTTCGGCCGGACCGAGGAGGCCCTCGAACACGCCGAGCGCGCCGTCGAGATCGACCCCCGCTTCGCCCAGGCCTGGTACAACCGCGGCTTCTTCCTCAACGAGCGCGGGCTCGCGGAAGACGCACTCACGGCGTTCGACAACGCGATCAGGCTCGGCTACCGGAGCGCCGATCTGCTGGAGGAGAAGGCGATCGCGCTCGAACAGCTCGGCGAGGACGAGCGCGCCGAGGAAGTCGCCGAGGAGGCCGAACAGCTCCGCTCGGAGAACGAAGAACAGCTGATGGACGCGGCAGACAACCAGCGGCTCAGGGAGTGACATGACGGAGCTGCTGTTGAAGGAGCGCGAGACGCCGAAGGGGCGGCTGGTGTCGATCTGTGACGCCGACGTACTCGGCGAGGAGTTCGAGGCCGGGGAGGTGTCGCTGTCGGTCACGCCGGAGTTCTACGACGGCGAAACCGCAGACGAGCAGCGTGTCGTCGAGAGTCTCGCCCGCTGCAGCGTCGCCAACCTCGTCGGTAGCCGCGCGGTCGGCCTCGCGATCGAACATGGGTTCGTCGACGAGGAGAACGTTCTCGACTTCGAGGGGACGCGCCACGCACAGCTGCTCTGGATGTGACCGGCACGGAGCACCGTCGTAAGGGGCCGGGGCCGTTGTCGGCGCAGTCGGGAATTTTTCGGTAAACCGAAATACAGTTGGTCGTTGCGTCCCTGTAGTTTTGTAATGGCAACGACAGAGCCCCAGATACTGGACGTCGAGGGGATCCGCGAGGACTTCCCGATCCTCCAGCGGGAGTTCGGGGGCGAACAGCTGGTGTATCTGGACAACGCGGCGACGGCACAGACGCCGAACCAGGTCATCGACGCGATGAGTGACTACTACCGGGAGACGAACGCGAACGTCCACCGGGGGCTCCACCATCTCAGCCAGGAGGCATCCATCGCGTACGAGGACGCACACGACCGCCTCGCCGAGTTCGTGGGTGCGAGCGGCGGCCGCGAGGAGATGATCTTCACCAAGAATACCACCGACGGCGAGAACCTCGTGGCGTACTCCTGGGGGCTCCACGAGCTCGGCCCCGGCGACGAGGTGGTCACGACGGAGATGGAGCACCACTCCTCGCTGGTGACCTGGCAGCAGATCGCCAAGCGGACCGGCGCCGAGATCAAGTACGTCCGGGTCGACGACGACGGTCGCTTGGACATGGATCACGCAAAGGAACTGATCACCGACGACACGGGGATGGTCAGCGTGGTCCACGTCTCGAACACGCTCGGGACAAAGAACCCGGTCGGCGCGCTGGCGGAGATCGCCCACGATCACGACGCGTACATCTTCGTCGACGGCGCGCAATCCGTGCCGACGATGCCGGTCGACGTCGAGGAAATCGGCGCCGACTTCTACGCCTTTTCGGGGCACAAGATGGCCGGTCCGACCGGGATCGGCGGGCTCTACGGCCGCAAGGAGCTGCTTGAGGGGATGGAGCCGTTCTACTACGGCGGCGGGATGATCCGGAAGGTCACCTACGAGGACTCCAAGTGGGCCGACCTCCCCTGGAAGTTCGAGGCTGGAACGCCGCCGATCGCCGAAGGGATCGGCCTGGCCGCGGCCGCGGACTACCTCGACGACATCGGGATGGAGCGGATCGAGCGCCACGAGAACGAACTGGCACAGTACGCACTCGAGCGACTCGCCGAGTTCGACGACATCGAGATTTACGGCCCGCCGGCTGGCGTCGAGCGCGGCGGCCTCGTCTCGTTCAACCTCGAAAGCGTGCATGCACACGACCTCTCGGAGGTGCTCAACGACTTCGCCGTCGCGGTCCGCGCGGGCGACCACTGCACCCAGCCACTGCACGACAAACTGGGCGTCGCCGCCTCCACGCGCGCCTCGTTCTACGTTTACAACACCACCGACGAAATCGACACAATGGTCGACGCCCTCGACGCCGCTCGAGAACTGTTCGCCTGAGCCGGGGCGACCCTGCCTTCCGTCCGCTCGTCGGAGCACTCACAATCTATAATCGGGTGCCAGTCACAGCTAGGGCATGGACGTCACGGATCCCACGACGGTGCGGACCCGATTTCTCGATACGTACCGAAACGGTTCGAGACGGCGACGTGATGCGGGAGCGGCGGGCCGACCGCGCGGCCCTACGCCAGCCCCAGCGAGAACAGGAGGCCAGCGAGGCAGCCGGCACTGACCAGCAGCCCGAAACCGATGTACAGCGGCCCCCGCCGGGTGTAGCCGGAGACGATGCCGTCCTCGCCGAGGTCGGTGACGATGAACTGTTCTGTAACCGACTCCTCGCCGAGTTTCAGCCGGTCGGCGTTCGAGCCGAACGCCGCGTCCCGCGGCTCCGCCTCGCCGAACACGTGCACCTCCTCGTCGACCGGGAGTACCTCGTGGGAGTAGCGGCGTCTGTTGTAGCTCCCCCTGCTCGCACTCCCGCCGAGGAACGTGCTGGACGCGGACGGGCTGCCGAGCCTGCCGCCGCTGGCTTTGTAGAGTCCCTGCTGGACGATCGCCTCGCCGAGCGAGTTCCCCGTGCCGAGCGTCCCCGCCGTCCCCGTGCCGCCGAGTTCCTCGACGACGTCGGGTGTCCCGTCGTCGGCTGTCCCACTGTTGCCGGCGACATCGTCTGCGACGCCCGACTCACCGTCTGAGTCGGCGCCAGACTCGTCGAGACCGCCGCCGCGCAGCTGATCGAGGATCTCGGTCGGTCCATTGGCCATCGCCTCCTGGTCCATGGCGCGCTGGAGCTCCTCGTCGGAAACGTCCTCCCGAATCGACCCGTCCTCGTTCAGTATCTCCTCGTCGAAATACTGCTGCGTTATCTGTTTCTGGTGGCGCTGGCTGGTCGCCTCGGGGTCGTCACTCTCCTCCATCTCCTCGACCATGCTGCCACTGCCGAAGGCGTCAGCGACGCCGCCGAGCCCCGGTACCTTGCCGATCATGTCGGCGGTATCGCTCAAACTCGGTTCGTCGCCCGAGAACGACTGGACCTCGGGCGGCGGCTCCTCGCCGCGGCCGACCGTCGCCGAGTACGTGTTCCCGTCGGAAATCTCGAACGTCGGCGCCTGCGTCGTGTCGACGAGCACTCGTCCGGTCCCGTCCTCGACGTAGAACGGGGCGACGTCGGTCCCGCTGTCGACGACGACCCAGTCTTTGCTGTTGTCGTCGGCATCCGAGTCCTTCTGGTACTCCTCGACCTGCCAGTGGCGATACACGCATTCGCCGTCGCTGTATGGCTGCTCGTAGGTGAGGCCAGCATCCCGGGCCCGTCCGTCGAGTTCCGTCCTGCCGACAGCCGCCGAGTGGGCCCGCTCGACCGGCGTGTTCTTGATCAACCGGGCGATGCGCCACTTCTTCGCTCCGAGGTAGACGAGTCCGAGCCCGATCACGAACCCGATACCGAGGATCGCCAGCGTGTTCGAGTCGCTACCGCCGTGAGAAGACAGCGGTCCGAAACTGTTCCACAGGAGGAACGACCGGACGCTCATGGTTGCCGTCGCCACCTCCCCGGTCGGTCCACTGTGATTGGCGTTGCTCCCCGCACTAGCTCCGTCGTGACCGATGGTAGCATGCTCATGTGCCCGTGCCCATCTATCATGTATGTTGCTAACACAAAAAGGATAATCGCTATCCACTTAGCGACGGGACAACTGTGGGAAGCCTACAGATAATCCGGGTGCCCGCGACAGGGGAGACATGGACGTGACGGACCCCGGGACAGTCCGGACCGGATTTCTCGACACCTACGCCGGACCGGACCGTCCCCACCCCTACCGTGAGTACGAGCAGTACGCCCTCGTCGTGGATCACCGCGAGCGTTACCCGCGCATGGCCGCTGCCACCGGGACCCACAGGGTCGGACTCCCGCCGTGCCTCGCGGTTGCGCCGTCGCCGGTCCGCCGCTGGTTCGCCGACATTTATTCTTTTACTCACCAGTCTCTGCTCTCTGCGGAGACAGACCTCTTCCGCCTGGATTCTCAATTCGGGCCTCGGCCGTGTTACCTCACCGGATTCTCGGGCCCACGGCCGAGGAATTCCGCGAGGAATGCCCGGACTGTCTCCACATCGGAGGAGTCCATCTCAAGTTTGTTGCGCCACGCGGTCAGGACGTACGCAGCGTCCGGATCGGCGTTGGGGTTCGGGGCGACGATGACGCTCCGCCAGGGCCCGATGTGAGTTTCCGCAAACTTGCGAAGGCTCTCCTCCGCGTCGTCCGTCATCTGCGCCGGGTCGTAGTAGATCACGACGGCACCGTGCTCCAGTGAATGGACGAGTTCGCCGAGCGGGGGCGTCTCAGTGTAGAAGCCGGCGCTCGCGGCGGACTGATAGTGCGGCCCCGACACGGGCGGCATAGTCTCGTACTCGATATCCGTCCCCGCCGAGACGTGCTGATTCCCCTCGGAGGGGAACGACTCCACGTCCGTGAGCAGCGACTCGTCGCCGCTGTCCGGGAGCGGCTCACCTTCGATGCCGTCGGCCGAGCTTCCGCCGAGCGCGAAAAAATACACCATCGCACCGAGCGCGGCGACGATAGCCACACCGATCGCGATGGCTGCCAGCGGGAGATCGGTTTTGTCGTTCCCCTCCTGTTGTTTCACGCGACGTCTATCCACCCTGCTCAGTTCGTCCTCGTCGTGTTGATCGCGGAGGTGTTCGACGTACTCCGCCTCGCCATCGAACGACTCCCCACAGTACGTACAATCGGGCATGGTGAACAGCGATAACCTGATCGGGGGATTAGGTGGGATATATCATAATCCTTTTGAAAAGAGTGGCGCAGCGTCGTGGGGACGGCGACAGCGGATCGGAGGACACTCGATGACGTCCCGACCGATGGGAAAGTCACGGTGCAGTTGTCGCGAAGCCACAGTTTCCCGACCCAGATCAGCGGAATTACGACCCCACCATCGGCCCGAAAGTGAAGGATATTGTGATACGGTCGTTCGTGATTCTTTATAGAGCCCGAGGGTTTTTACTGTCACAGTCGGATGTTTCAACTATGATACGTCGCCGTTTCCTGTCCATCGCAGGTGGACTATTCCCGTTACTCATCCCTTTGACCTCGAGTACGACCGATGAGCATCCCGACGATGACCTCAACGACGACCCGGATGGTTGGGGGCCACCTGACAGAAAGTTACACCTCGACAGGCTTCGGCCGAGCGAAGTCGATCAAGCCGTCGAGATCATAACCTCGGAGGAACTTGTCGAACAAACCGAGGTTCCCCGTTCAGAAGTCAGCGCCTTACTCAAGTTCGCTAAAGAATACCTCGGTTATGTGGGCGGGTCATACTACTACACGCAGCAACCCGGTGTTCCTGACTTGTTTAGTAAAGTACACGAGAACCAAGACTCCGTTTTAATCGATGTCGAGGAGGGAGTTTTGAGGATCAATCATAACTGGTTCCCCGCCTAACCGCCCGCCTGCTCCGACACAGCTTGAATCCCAGGCAGAGGATTTGTGCCTACTCCTCGGCGGTGACGCGCCACGCCCATGCGCCGCGCGAGCGCGGCCTCGCGAGCGACTTCGCGCGATCAGACGAACACCGGAGCGATCTTCGATTACCCAACTTCACCAAATTACCAACGCTCCCGGAACGAACAGCGATTAGTCGCGGGAACCCCGAGCCCCGGTCATGGAGACGACCGACGCGTTCGCCGGCCTTCGATGCATGGCGTGCAACGGCCAGTTCGACCCCGAGACGGCGGGCCGCTGTCCCGACTGCGGCGGCCCTCTGGCACCCACGTACGACAATCTCGCGAGCGCACACGGGACAGTGTTCGAGGACGCCGGGATTGGCAGCGACCTCGGCCGTTTCGCGCCGGTGCTGCCGTTCCCCCGGGAGTTGCTCGTCACTGCCGGTGAAGCGTCGACCCCCCTCGTCGACGCGCCGACGCTGGCCGACGACCTCGGCGTCGGCGAGGTGCTGGTGAAAGACGAGGGCTGCAACGGGACCGGCGGGATCGCCGACCGCGAGATGGCAGTCGCCGTCGCCGCCGCCCGCGAGCACGGCGCCGACGCAGTCGCGCTGCCGACGACCGGCAACGGCGGCCAGGCCGCGGCCGCCTACGCCGGGCGCGCGGGCCTCGAATCGCACAGCTTCGTCCCCTCGCGGACGACGTTCGCCAACAAGGCGATGATCAACGTCCACGGCGGCGACATGACCGTCGTCGGTGGACGCTACCCCGACGCCCGCGGCGCGTTCGAGGACGCCATCCCCGGCGAGTCCTGGCACTCACTGGCGCCGTTGGCCGAACCCTACCGCTACGAGGGGGACAAGACGGTCGCCTACGAACTCGTCGAGACGCTCGACGGGGCACCCAACGCGGTCGTCATGCCCGTCAGCCACGGCCTCGCACTGGTGGGGCTCGACCGCGGCTTCCGCGAACTCGCAGCCACGGGGTGGATCGACGAACGCCCACGGTTGTACGCCGCCCAGGCCGCGGGCTGTGCGCCGATCGCTGACGCCTGGGCGGAGGGCGCCGGGACCGTTACCCCGGTCGAACACCCCGACGCCATCTGCGGCCCGCTCGAGGTTCCCGACCCCGCGGGGGGCAACGTAGTACTGGACGCGCTCGGCGCGAGCGACGGGGGCGCAGCAGCGACGTCAGACGATGGGATCCTCCAGGCTGCCGTCGACCTTGCGGGCGCCGGCGTTCCCGCAAGTGCGACCGGCGGTGCGGCGGTCAGCGGTGCCCGCTCGCTCGCCGCTGATGGCGCGTTCGAGGCGAGCGAGACGGTCGTGCTGCTCGATCCAGCGACGGTAAACCGGGAAGCGGACATCCTCCGGAGTCACCTGATGAAACAGGGCATCTGAGCGGCGCTTTTCGACCTCCCGGTATCGGACTACGGCTTCGCCACGCCCGCCCGTCGCTTGCGGACGTACAGTGTGAGGGCGCTGAGGAGTGCAACGCCGGCGGCGGCGGCAGTGATGGCAAACGCGACCCGGTAGCCAAACTCGGTGTAGACGACGCTGCCGGCGACGGTGTCGTCGGTCTGGTAGCGGTCCAGCACCACCCCCATCGCAGTCGGGAGCACCGTGGCACCGACGAACCCCCACGTGTTGACAGTCGCGGTGGCCACGCCGCTGGCCTCGGGCGGGTACTTCTCCTTGACGATGGACATCGACAGCATGACGAACCCGATCGCGGAGCCGATGACGAAGTACGAGGCCGCGACGGCCGGCAGCGGCGGTTTGCCGAGGGTCGGCACCAGCAGTAGTGCGACCAGGAACGCGCCGAGGCCGGCGATCATCGGCACCATCCGCCGGCCGAGGCGGTCCGAGATCCACCCGACTGCGGGGCCGCCGATGAGGATGCCGATCGAGCCGAACAGCGTGTACGTCGAGGCCGTCGTGACGCTGAGGTCGTACACTACGACGAGGTACGGCACCCCCCAGAGGCCGATCACTGTCAGGACGGTCCCGTTCGCGGCGAAAAAGACGATCGACAGCAGCCACTGATCGACGTCGGCGAGCAGTTCACGGAGGTACGTGCCCGTCTCCTGGAGCGTCACAGAGGGCTGATCCGGGACGTTCTCGATCGGGTCGAGTCCCGCATCTGTGGGGGACTTCCGGGCGAGCAGAAAGACGAGGACGCCGGCGACGAAACCCACCACGCCGAGCACGGTGAGCGTCGGCCGCCAGCCCACGCGGTCGATGGCGACTGCCAGCGGCGTCGTCGCGAAGATGGCTCCGAGGCCGGCGATGCCCGCGGTGAGTCCAGTCATCGTACCGAACTCGTCGGTCCGATACCAGTTTGCGCAGAATCGGAGGATCGTGACGAAGATGACGCTGCTGCCGAGGCCGATGAGTGCCCGGGAGAGAAACGCCGCGAGGTAGCCGTTACTGGCGACGAAGCCGAGCGCACCGACGCTGAGGACGACCGCCCCGCCGCTGCCGACGTACCGAGGGCCGTACCGATCAGCCAGGACCCCGCTAGGGACCTGCGTGAGCGCGTAGATGATGAAAAAGGATGCGTGCAGCGTCCCGAGCTGGGCTGCGGTGATCCCGAAGTCTGCGGTCAACTGCTCGGAGAGGACCGCTGTGGACAGCCGGTGGATGTTGACCAGCAGGAACACGAGTGCGAGCGCAGCCCAGGCCAGCCAGCGTCGCTTCGTGGGGTCGCCGAGCAGTGTCACGGCGCTCCCTTGCTCGCCTCGTCGTGTAAGGATTTGGGTTCCTGTGGCTCCAGCGACTGGTTGAAGATTTCGGCTTCGCCCCGGTCGAAACGTGTCCAATCGCGGACCGGAAACGCTGAAAGGGGTGCCCTCCGTAGAGGGGGGTATGGACAAGGAGTGGACAGACAAGCTCGCGGGCGCGCGAATGCAGGTTGACCAACAGTTCAACGACCGGGTGCTGAACTCGCAGTTCAGCAACCAGCAGTGGGGGCTGATCATGACTGCCGTGGAGTTCGATATCGAGAACCCGGAAAACCCCGAGCAGGCCACCCTCGTCGCCAACACGGAGAAGATCGACCAGATCCTGCCGGAACTCGACAAGGTCGACCAGGGGATGGGCGGTATGGCGGGCGGCGGCGGCAGCGACTCCTCGGGCGGCGGCCTGCTCGACTCGCTGGGGAACCTGCTGCCCGGCGGTGGCGGCGGGGACTCGGGCGTCGACCAGGAGCGCAAGGAAGCCGCGATAGCACTCACCGCCGAGTACGCCACCGAACTACAGCAGTATCTCGAGAAACAGGGCCGGTGGGCCGCCATCTGCGAGAGCGCCGTCTGATCCCCGGCCTGACGGTTAATCGCCCTTGCAGGGAGGGAAGTTCGCATTCATTCTTGCAGAAGGAAGCTGCATGCAGCGATCCCCTCACAACCCTCCATCGCGCTCTCGCTCGCGGAGCCGTTCGACGCGTTCACGAATCTCGGCCAGCGCGCCGCTGTCGCGCTTGTCGTCGACGTGGCCGTACATCAGCCCCATCCGGTGGTTGCTCCGAAGGTCGTCCTCGTTCCTGGCGAGGAAGTCCCAGTACAGCGCGTTGAACGGGCACGCGTCCTCGCCGGTGTCGCGGTCGGGGTCGTACCGGCAGCTCTCGCAGTAGTCGCTCATGCGATTGACGTAGTTCGCCGAGGAGACGTACGGTTTCGTGGCGAAGATACCGTGAGCGTACTGGCCCATCTCGATCACGTTCGGGGTCGTCACCCAGTGGTAGGCGTCGACGTAGGTCGCGTGGAACCACTCGTTGAGTTCGGCGGGCTCGACGCCCCACAGCGTCGCGAAGTTCGCCAGCACCATCAGTCGCTGGATGTGGTGGGAGTACCCCCGTGTCTGTACGTCGCCGACGGACTCCGAGAGACACTCCATTCCCGTCTCGCCGGTCCAGTAGAACTCCGGAAGGGCACGTGTCGCGCCGAGCTGATTCGCCGTCGCCAGCTCCGGCATCGCGTGGCGGTACACGTGGCGCATGAACTCCCGCCAGCCCAGTAGCTGTCGGATGACCCCCTCCACCGAGTTCAGCGGCAGGTTCGGATCGTCCTCGGCGGCGTCCTCGATGGCGGTGATGGCCTCCCAGGGGTGGAAGTGCCCGAGGTTGATGCTCGGGCTGAGCAGGGAGTGTGCCATCGCCCAGTCGCCGCGGCGCATCGCGTCCTGATAGGGACCGAACGCCGGCAGGCGCTCCTCGACGAAGTGCTCCAGGCGTGCGAGGGCGCCCTCGCGTGTGACCGGCCAGACGAATCCGCTGTCCGAGCCGCTTCCAATCCCGGGGTCCCCCCACGGATCGAACGTCTCGCCGACCCATTCGCTGACGGCTCTCGTCAGATCGTCGGTGTCGGGGTCGCAGGTGGCCGGCGGCTCCCAGTCTTCGGGCGGGAACTCCCGGTTCTCCTCGTCGAAGTTCCACTTGCCGCCGACGGGATCGCTGCCGGCCATCAGCACGCCCGTCTTGCGCCGCAGCCAGCGATAGACGTTTTCGTGTGTGAACGGATCGACGTCCGCGTCGTTCGCCCAGTCGTCGAACGCCTGTCGGGTACTGACGAACAGCTCGTTCTCGACGACGTCGAGCGATCCGCCGGCGACCTCGGCCAACTCCTGGAGCCGTTCGGCGCTTCCGTGGCTCGGCGAGCGCATCGCGACGAGCATCGAGTCGGGATACTGCCGGAAATACCTGGCGAGGCCATCTGCGAACGTCGGCGCCTGCACGTACTCGACGTCGTACCCGCGGTCCCGAAGCTCGTCCCGGAACTGTCGCATGCTGCTGAACAGCAGCGTGAGCTTCTGGTGGTGGTACGGTTTCCGTGCCGCGAACTCGCGGGCCTCGATCATGAGGACACGGCTCCCCGCTGGCGCGCGACCCAGCGGGCCGACTTCGGGATGTAGCTGTGTCCCGAGCACCCACGGAATGCGCTCCTTACCGTCGACCTCGTAGCCCTCGGCGCTTCCGACGACTGGCCCTGTCACGCGAGGTAGATAGGACTGCCGCTACTTAGCTTCCCGTCCTGTTGTTACAGCGTCCTCCGAAGACACGCTGCAGAGTCGGGACAGAGATCGGAAAACTCGGTGGTGTTGCGGATTTCCCCGGGCGCCTCCTCCCGCGCCGCTTCCTCGTAGCCCCGCGCGTCGAAGAACTCGGCGGCAGTGTCGCCTTCTCGCAGGGCACACACACGCTGGACGAAAGCGACGACTTTATCGAACAGGCCAAGCCCGGCTACCACCCGATGGGTGGCACCAGAATGGGCACCGACCCAACTCCCACCCGCTCGCCATCCTGCACCGCGACGAAAAAACAGTCCGGTTTCGACCGGACGTCCCCAGCGGGGAGGCCGTTCTCCGCCAGCAACTGTTCGACGTACTCGAGATCGTCGGCCTGTTCCAACCGGAGGGTCACGCTGGCATCGCTCACAACGTGGCCATCGAACGGCGCGATAAAAACGCTGGCGGGCTACCCCTCGCCGAGCAGCTGGTCGACGATCCGCTCGGGATCGAACCGTTCGAGGTCGTCGTAGTCCTGTCCAGTCCCCAAGAAGAGGATCGGTTTGCCGGTGACGTGCGCGATGGAGATGGCGGCGCCGCCCTGGGAGTCGGCGTCGGCCTTCGTGAGGACCGTCCCGTCGACGTCCGAGGCGTCGTCAAACTCGCGGGCGCGGTTGACGGCGTCCTGGCCCGCGACGGCCTCGTCGACGAACAGCGTCATGTCGGGTTCGATCACCCGGTCGATCTTCTCGAGCTGGTCCATCAGGCCGTCGCTGGTGTGCAGCCGGCCCGCGGTGTCGCCCAGCACCACGTCGACCTCGTTGGCGTCGGCGTACTCGACGGCGTCGTAGATCACCGCCGCCGGATCGGAGCCCTTCTCGTGGGAGATGACCCGTTTGTCGAGGTTCTCGGCGTGCTGTTCGAGCTGTTCGTTCGCGCCGGCGCGGAAGGTGTCGCCGTTGGCAAGCACCGTCGAGAGCCCGCGCTCCTCGAAGTAGCGGGCCATCTTCGCGATGGTCGTGGTCTTGCCGACGCCGTTGACGCCCGTGAAGATGATGACGAACGGCTTGTCGGCCTCCTGGACGCGCTGGTCGAAGTCGAACTGGCCCACGCTGATGACGTCGTACAGCGCCTCGCGAAGCGCGTCCTGGACGAGGTTGCCGGTGCTCTCCAGGCGCCGGCGGGTCTCCCCGACGAGGTTCTCCTCGACGCCGTCGAGCACTTCCTGGGCCACCGAGAGCTCCACGTCGCTGCCCAGCAACGCGAACTCGAGTTCCTCCAGGTGGGCTTCGAGGTCGTCCTCGTCGATGACGGTCTTCCCTGTGGCGAACAGCTTCGCGCGCTCGGTAAAGCCGCGGCCCTCGTCTTCGTCTTCGTCTTCCTCGTCCTCATCGTCCGCATCGTCAGTTGGCGCCTCGCCCGCATCCGCCGGTTCGGCGGCTGCTTCGACGTCTGCCTCGTCCGCTGCCGGGTCTTCGGCATCGGGAGTCTCGGCTTCCCCGGCATCTTCTGCAGCGGAGTCCTCGGCGGAGTCGTCGCCAACCCATTCGTCGACGGCCGTCTGGTCGACCGGCTCCCCGGCCGCTGGCTCGTTCTCGTCCGTCGACGGGGACTCGCCGTGCTCCGCGCTCGCATCGGTCTCCTGTAGTTCGCTGGCATTCGCCCCTTGCGCCTCAGTATCGGCATCGGCCCCCTCCTCGGTGTCCTCTGCCGCTTCGAGTGCCTCCTCGTCGACGTCCGCTTCAGCTTCGTCCGTGAAGCTGCTGAGTTTCTCTTTCAGTCCGTCGAACATGGCGCGGGCTTACTCGTCTTCTTGCTGCTGTTGCTGCTGTTGCTGCATCTGCTGCATCTGCTGCATCTGCTGGGCCTGGAGCTCCTCGGCGCGGTCCTGGAGCTTCTCGGTCTCAGTGTCGATCTCGGCGATCTCCGAGCGGAGTTCCTCGATGCGACCGTCGATGGTTTCCTTTTTGGATTCCAGCGAGCTGACTGCACCCTCCCGGTCGCGCTCTGCGGAGTAGTCGGCGCCGAGGTCGACGATCACTTCGTCGATGTCGGCGATTTCCGCGCGGACGTACGCGCCGCCGCCCAGCGGCACCTGGACGGTCCCGCCGGTTTCGAGGTTCTCGACGGCCTCGATGGCGTCGTCGACGTCGCGTTTCTGTTCCTGGAGCTGCTCGATCTCCTCTTCCAGCGCCGCCTGGTGCTGCTGGAGTTCCTCGATCTGCTGTTGGATCTCCTGGGCCTGGCCTCCGCCACCACCGAGGCTCATGCCGACACCTCCTGGATCTCGACCTGCGTGCGCTGGAGGCCGTGCTTGGAGCCGAAATTCGAGTAGACGTACTCGGCTGCCACGTCGTCGTTCTCCGCCTCGACCGTCTTCTCGAAGGGCTGCCAGCCGTCCCGCGCTTTCCACTTACCGGTGACAGTGTACTTGTCCATGCTTATCGGTGGGATGCGTAGTCGGAAGAATCTTCCTACTTATACTCCGGACGAAGATTTTCACCGCTGGAGTCCAACTGGAAGCTATGTCAGCGTACGTCACCGGACGAACTCTCGACGAGCATGGTGACCCGATCCAGGGCACAGGGTTCGAGGTCGAGGAGGGGAGCTGGCTGGAGGGCCGGCTTCGCGACCGGACGGGACCGATCAACTCTCACCCGACAGGGCGACGGGCCGATCCGAACGGTCAGCGTGTTCGGCCCCGGCTACGATGGCCCGCCGGCACACTACCACGAGCAGAGCATCGAACTGTTCGAACTCGAGGCGGGGTCGTTGACCATGACCCTCGACGGCGAGGATCGGCCGGTTTCGGCCGGCGAAACGGTGACCGTCGACACCGGGGTCACGCACAGCTTTCGCAACGAGACCGACGAACGGGCAATCGTCGTGACGGAGATCCGTTCCCCGGGGCGGCTCCGTCAGGTGCTCCCCACGCTCGGCGGGCTCGCTCACGACCGCTCGCGCAGTGCGGACGATCCGCTCCAGCAGGTGCTCGTCGCCGACGTTCTGGACGGGAACACGGTGTTCGTCCGTGGTGGGGCGCTGGCCGGGTCGGCGGCCAGCGCACTCGCACCCGTCGCCAGGCTGGCCGGCTACCAGGGCGCGTACGCGACGTACACGCAGCCGGCGTTCTGGCGCCAGCACGTCGAACAGCCCGCGGTCTGAGCGGGGCCCTGGAAGCCGTATTGAGCCACCGATCCGGTCTACTCGCCAGCATCGCTCCGCGCCCCGTCACAGCGTACCACGCGATAGCGGCTTCGAAAGCGCTTTAGGGGAAGATGGGCCACTTTAGGGTACAGCCTGTGCGGGGTTGATGATGCTCCCAGCCACTATAGGATTCGACGGTCGTCGTCGCTGACGGCGATCAACGGCGGGGGAGTGCGAGCCCGCGCACAGGAGGTGAATACAACCATGCCAGTGTACGTTAACTTCGACGTTCCAGCGGATCTCGAGGACGACGCGCTCGACGCCCTCGAGGTAGCGCGGGACACAGGAACGGTAAAGAAAGGAACCAACGAAACGACGAAAGCGGTCGAACGAGGCAACGCGGACCTCGTATACATCGCCGAGGACGTCCAGCCGGAGGAGGTCGTGATGCACCTGCCCGAACTCTCCGACGAGAAGAACGTCCCGTTCATCTTCGTCGGCGCGCAGGACGACCTGGGGCACGCGGCGGGCCTGGAGGTCGGCAGCGCCGCCGCGGCGATCACCGACACCGGCGACGCCGAGGACGAGGTCGAGGACATCACAGAGAAGCTCGAGGAGCTTCGCTGAGGTGACCACGGATGAGTACGCTAAGATATTCCTGCTCGCGTCTCCGACGCTGCGCGGGCTGTGACTTATCACCTCACGCTCACCACCAGGGGTGGTTCGCGTGAGCGCTGAGGAATCTGAAGACGGCGGCTCCACGCCCGCTGAAGTCATCGAACTCGTGGGCCGGACGGGGATGCACGGCGAGGCCATGCAGGTCAAGTGCCGCATCCGCGAGGGCTCGAACAAGGGCCGGATCATCACCCGGGAGGACAATAATGCCCCGAGAACGGCGCTGTGACTTCTGCGAGAGCCAGATCGAACCCGGTACCGGCACGATGTTCGTCCGCACCGACGGGACGACGATCCACTTCTGCTCCTCGAAATGCGAGAACAACGCCAACCTCGGCCGCGAGAGCCGCGACCTCGAATGGGCCGGCCAGGAAGTCGAGGCACCCGAGGGAGAGGAGGGCGAGGACGAAGAAGCTGACGAGGAAGAAGCGGCTGAATCCGAGAAAGCAACGGAACAAGTGGTGGAGAGCGTAGACGAAGCGGAAACGGCCGAAGCGGCTGAAGAAGAGGCGGAAGCTGACGAGGAAGACACCGAGGAGGAGGCCGAAGAAGCTGACGACGAGACGGAGTCCGACGAGACGGGGGAAGCCGAGGCTGACGAGGAGACGGAGGACGCCGGGGAGACGGAGGACGCCGGGGAGACGGAGGACGCCGGGGAGACGGAGGCCGACGAGGCCGACGACGAGACGGAGGGCGACGACGAAACGGAGGGCGACGAGGCCGACGAGGCTGACGAGGAGACGGAGGACGCCGAGGCCGACGCCGCTGAGGACGAGACTCAGGACGACGAGGACGGCGAGGAGACGGAGGCCGAGGCATGAGCGAGTACGAGCGGACGTTCGTGATGGTCAAGCCCGACGGCGTCCAGCGGGGGCTGATCGGCGAGGTCATCTCTCGGCTGGAGGACCGCGGCCTGACGCTCGTCGGCGCGAAGTTCATGCAGATCGACGAGGACCTCGCCCACGATCACTACGCCGAACACGAGGACAAGCCCTTTTTCGACGGCCTCGTGAGCTTCATCACCGCCGGTCCGGTGATGGCGATGGTCTGGGAGGGCCAGGACGCGGCCCGGCAGGTCCGGCGCATGATGGGCGCGACCGATCCGGCGGAGGCCCAGCCCGGCACCATCCGCGGCGATCTGGGCCTGGACCTCGGGCGGAACGTCATCCACGGCTCCGACCACGAGGACCCCGGTGCGAACGAGCGCGAGATCGACCTGTTCTTCGACGACGACGAACTCGTCGGCTGGGAACAGATCGACGAAGGCTGGCTCTACGAGTAGAATCGTCTCCAGCGGACGTGCTTTTCACTCTACAACGGGTACCGGGAGTTCGAACCCGATGAAGGGTACAAAAAACGCCGTGCAGTCTACTACTTCGCGACGCTGCTCTGGCGGATGGCCGGCTTCGAGGCTGCCTTCGCCGACTTCTCGGAACTCGCCAAAGGGCGTGCCGAGGCACGTTTCCGCCAGCAGTTCGACCAGCTTGCGAGCGCACTTCCGACAGAAGACGAGGAGTGAGGCCAGCGTCCGATCGAGCAGTGGCCACCGGGACACCGCGAGACGGACCGCCTCGCGGTCAGCGAGCTATCCGGGGACGCAGAGCCGCATCGACCGCCGCCAGACGGATTGCCAGAGCCTGACGTTCGCGTCCACCGTTTCCTTGAGCGAGCGGCAGGACCGGGCCGTCAGGGAGGGCGTGGAGTCAAAGCGGGGCCGAACCGTGATCTCCGTGTCACAGGACGGGCAGAGATACCGTGTCGCAGCGCGAGCGTCCACGACGTGCCACTCCTCGTCGTACCGGCTGTGGTGCCCACAGTCCGGACAGAACAGCACCGCCTTATCCGGCGCGTCGCTGCTCGGCTGGGGATTGACCATGTTCATTATGCAAGCTCAAATATGGACCGACGTAGAAAGTATCTTTCTATTATTGATTGCTTATCCACCAAACCGGGCTAAAATACCTATTTTAGCTTAGTTCTGGACAGCATTAATCATTACGAATTTCGGGCCCCCCACAGGAGGGAGCAACGTGTAGCCGTCGCGCCTAAGTACGCGACTCCCGAGTGCGACTACGACGCAGTCGAGGTGACCCTCAAAGGCTGGGCGTCGCGAGGCGGATCGATGTGGAACTACCGCGAACTCCTGCTGGTCACCGATCCCGACGAGTCCGTCGTCGTGATCAACACCGGCGCCGGCTGCAAGACGCCGGACAAGCTCGGGAAAGCAGCCCGGGAGCGCGCGGACGATGGCGACGGCGACGGGAGCGACGCCTGAATCCGGCGACATAATCAGCCCCCGAGCCCGTCGAAATCCAGCGTCTGACCTGTGTCTGACGGGTAGTTTTGTGGGTTAGTCACGAAGTAAACGCCATGACCAGCCTGTCCGAGGTCTACGAGGGGGGGGTCAGGACTGTGGTCGATCGCCGACAGCGGTGGCTCGGCATGACGCTGTTCGCCGTGGGCGCGTCGATGGTCGTCGCCGCGATCACCGTCGCGACGACGGATCTCTCGACGTGGTTCGGGTTCGACGTGATCAAGGCGCGCTGGCACGCCGGCGTGCTAGCCGGAGTCGGCTTACCAGCTACCTTCGTCGGCATTTTCGTCGTCCTGCCGGCGAGCGGCGCGACGCGCGCCGCGGCGGCGATCGGCGCCAGCCTCGCCATGTTCGGCGTCGTGCTGTTCGCCTACGCCTACCCGCGGCGGTGGCTCTCGAACGATCCGACGTTCGCGCTCGGGACGATCGTCCTGTACTCCGTCGGGACGTTGCTCACGTTCTGGTGTCTATTCGTCGCCATCGCGACGTTCAAGACCCGCAACGATCCCGGCGGCACCGCACGCATCGAGATCACCGAGGAAGGGAAGGTCCGCGTAATCAACGCCGGCCCGGCCGACCCCGAACCCGAGCCCAAACTGTCGGGCTCGCGGCCCTCGATCCCGGGCTTCGGGAGCGTCGGCCTGTTCGGCAACGATCCCGACGGGTCGGTTCCGACCCAGACGAACGCCACGGGGTCGACCGCCTCGTCCTTCTCGTCGCCCGAACGGACCGACGACGGCATCGTCATGACGGAACCGGCGAGCGACGGCGGCACCGCGATCACCGGCGACGGCGGGGACAGCGCCGTTACCGGCGACAACCAGGCCGACGTGTCCGGCCCCGACGCGGAGATCCTCGACGCTGCCGAGGAGCGCGGCCAGCCCGACCGCTACTGTGGCAACTGCACGCACTTCGAGTACGTCCAGGTCGACGGCGAGATCGAACCCTACTGTGGACTCTACGCGGACCTGATGGACGACATGGACGCCTGCCGGGAGTGGGAGGAGCGCGAGTCAGGATCGCTCCCGCGCTGATACTGTCGGACGTAATTTCGTGGAGTCACGCGTCACGGTCAGCCGTTCACCCGTGCGAATACAGCCTGGAGAGTGTCACGATGTGACACAGAGTTACGTCCGACAGTATGAATTGTCATATTGGTGGCTGTAATTCTTTTACTCACCAGTATCACGATCTCCGAAGAGACACGGCTCGATCGACACCAGACTGACCCGACAGTAACGGGACGATCGACGGACGTCTCGGGGACATTCGAAAACCAGCCTTTTAACTCCGGGTGGGTGCAACGTGGTGTATCATGGAGTTCTGTGACGACTGCGGTTCGATGATGAAGACGGAAAACGGGGCGTGGGTCTGTGGCAGCTGTGGGTACGAGAAGCCGCGCGACGAGGCGCGCGAGGAAGGGATGGTGACGACGACGGGCCAGGAGAAGACCGAAATCGTCGACGTGACCGAGACGGAGGATCAGGGCCGGCCCAGGACGACCGCGCAGTGTCCCGAGTGCGACAACGACGAGGCGTACTGGTACATGCAGCAGATCCGCGCCGCCGACGAGAGCGAGACCCGGTTTTTCGTCTGCACCGAGTGCGACCACAAGTGGCGCGAGGACGACCACTGACCGGCGATGGCGAGCGACCCCGATCCCCTGGAACTGCCCGAAGACCAGCGGGAAGCCGGGGGCTGGGAACCCGTCGAAGAATCGGTCGAGACCCTGTTCGAACTGCCCGGCGTCCGCGTGCGCGGGACGATGCGCCGGTACGAGGACGAGCGGACCCGGGCGGCGCTTCGCGAGGCCACTGACGGGGCGATCGATCACCAGGTCCGGTTCGTCGCGACGACCCGATTGGGGTTCGAGCCGCCGTTGCCGCCCGCCACGTTGCCGGCAATGCTGCTCCCGACGCTGCTGCCCGAGGCGCGGGGCTCCTTCGCCGACCGGCTCCGCGACCGCGGGCTGACCGACGTTTCCCGCGACGGGACCGAACGGATCCGGGGCGACGGCCGCAGCCGGATCCGCCTGACGCGCTACCGCGCGACCGATCCGATGCCGGGAGTCGACCGGGAGCTCCCCCTGGAGTGCTGGCTGGCGGTCTGGCCCGGCGACCCGATCGCCGTCGTGACGACCGGGTACCCGGCGACGCCGCTCGCGTCCCGGTTCGACCTCGACACCAAGGAGCCGGCGCTGACGAGGGGTGGCAACGACTACCGCCAGGCGTTTCTCTCGTTGCTCCGAGCGCTGGCATAGTCGTTCCCGAAACTGTTTGGGGGATAGAGCTGATACCGGCCGGTCAACAATCTACGGCAAGCGGGCGAACGTCAGGTAGCCGGTGTGACCCACCCCGGCAGTCGAGGGACGGGAGCCCCGGTTGTCGAAATCCATCCCGCGCTGGATCGTCTCCAGCGTCCGGACGTCCTCTAGGCCGATTTCGTGCGCCTGCTCGACGACCTCGCGGGTGTCCTCGACGAACGGGGAGTAGACGGCGACGAAGCCGCCACGGACGAGCAGGTTAGGCGCATGCGCGACGACGTCGGCCGCGTCCTCGGTATCCAGTGTCAGGACGTCGAACCCCGACAGCTCCACGAGGTGGTCGGTGAGGTCGTCAGTGCGGACCTCGACGGCGTCGTCGACGCCCGCGAGGCGCATGTTCTCCCGGGCCGTCTCCGCAAACTCCGGATCGCGCTCGTAGGTGACGACCGACGCGCCGATCCGGCCGAGCGCGGCGGCGAGTACGCCCGTGCCGGTGCCGGCGTCGAGCACGCGGTCGTCGCTGCCGATGCCGGTGTGGCCGATCACGAGGCCGACGTCGCGGGGCATCATCGGCGCGCCAGTGCGTTCGAGGTGATGAAACAGGTCCGGGCCCCGCAATCGACGGGCCGTGAACGTCGTTCCGAGATGCGTCTGGACCGTGTCACCCGGTTGGACATCCTCGGGGACCTCCAGAATTCCGAGATCAGTTTCGAGGGTGTCACCCGGCGCCAGCAGGTACTCCCGGCCTTCTGCCTCGTGGACCAACAGCAGCGACACGCTACTCGCTCAGGCGCTGGATGGCGTCCAGCGGCATGCCGTCGGTCGCCTCGAGGGCCTCGCGGGCCTCCGCCTCGCTCACGCCCGCGCGCTCGGCGACCATCTCGACGTCCTCCTGGGGGATGCCGTCGCCCCCGTCGTCGCTCGCGTCGTCCTCGGCCTCCGCTGTGCCGCCGCCGGAGCCACCCTCGCCGCGGGGGCGGTGCTCCGGCGAGCCGACGACGTTGTACGTCTCCTGGCCCTGGGCGTCCATGCGCTGGACGTCGGCGTCGGTGAACACGAGGTCCTCCTCGGCCGTCCGGATGATCACTTCCTCGGCATCGATCTCGTCGATGTCGATGCCCATTTGCTCCATCATTTGCTGCATTTTGCGTGGGTCGAGTCCGCCGCCGCCTCCTCCAAACATACCTTCCGCTTCTCGCCTCGCCATCAAAAGGGCTACGCCCGCGTTCCGGAGGGTGCGTGGACAGCACGTCCGACTATCCGACGGCCTTCACTCCGTAGACGGGTCGGTCAGCGCGTGCAGACTGTACTCGTCGCCGACGACGTACAGCGATCCGTCGGCGACGATCGGCGGGCCCTGCAGTTCGTCGTCGGCGTCGTAAGTCCACCGTTCGCGCCCGTTGGCCGTGCTCAGCGCACGGATGCGGCTGTTCCTGTCGACGAGGTACACCGACCCGTTCGCGACCACGAGGGCGTCGTCGACGGCCGCGCCGAGATCCTGGCGGCCCCACAGCGGGCTCCCGTCGGCCGGCGTTTCGGACCCTGGATCCGGATCCGCATCCGGCGGCTCGCCTCCCGATGCTCGTGTCTCCAGCTGATCGGCGGGCCGGGCCTCCCCGCGTCCGGCGCCCGTCGCGGCCGCCCCGGCGGAGCCGACCCCGATCGCAGCCGGGATCGCCTCGTCCGTCGGTCCGCCCGCGTCGAAGAGCACGGCGAGTTTGAACGCGTAGGCGGTCGGATACCGGTCGCGGGGTTCGGCGGCCAGCGCCGTCGACAGCGCCGGCCCTGCCGCGTCGAGGGGCT
>PXSQ01000004.1:43361-64153 GCA_003022725.1 Halobacteriales archaeon SW_7_65_23
ACGTACGTGAAAACTCGAATTGAGAATCCAGGCGGAGAGGGTCTGTCTCCGCAGATAGCAGAGACTGGTGAGTAAAAGAATTACAGCCACCAGTATCAGCAGCAGGACGGAGGGACAGCAGCCGGACTACGGGAACGGCGAATCGGAGTGGATCACCGACCCGGAGAACCTCGACCCGCTGTTCGAGGCCTTCGACGACCCGGATGCCCGCCGGATCATGGAGGCGGCCGAATAGAGACAGCTCTCCGCCAAGGAGGTCGCAGCGGAGTGTGACTTGCCGCTGTCGACGACCTATCGGAAACTGAACGACTTGTCCGAACGTGTATGAAAAAGATGATCTGACAGCCGTGGTTACGAATCCGGCCCCTGGTCAGATGCTAGCCACCTCTTGTCCGACCGTTAATTCCAGTCGCTGGATTCCGCCAATCCCCAGAGGGAAAGCGGAACTCCTGAGAGGGAACTCCGTAGTGAACTGTTACTGTGACAACCTATCACAATGCGAACTGCCGATGTCCGAGGTTACCGGACACCCCTCAGTTAGGTATCAAATGAAGCGTTCTACCTCCCCCGAAAACGGACTGTTGCTCGGAATCCGCTCCGTTCCGACCGATTCCTACATCGACGTAGGGCGGCCTGTCAGTTAAATGCCCGTGTGGGAAACTCGGCAGGTCTGTGAACGGGAGTTTGATTTCCTGATGGTGGAACTCAAAACGAGGGGATCACCTCCTCGCGATAGAGGTCAAACAGGGCGTCCTGGTCATCTCCGATCTGGTGGACGTACACGTGATCGTACCCGGTATCGATCGCCTCCTGGACGCTGTCGATGTGATCCTGGGGGTCCTGGCTCGTCAGGATGCTCCCCTCGGCAATGTCCTCCTCGGAAACCATCCGCGCGGCCTGTTCGAAGTGAGCCGGCGTCGGCAGGATCGCGCTCAGTTCCCCCGCGAGCGCCGAGTTCGGCCACTGCTGGTGGGCGGTGGAAACGGCCTCCGCCTCGCTGTCGGCCACACAGGCCTGGAGCTGACACAGCCGCGGCCCCTCGCCCCCGTTGTCCTCCCAGGTTTCGATCACCTCCTGGGGCCCGACAGACCAGAACCCGTCGCCGCAGTCGGCAGCGGCGTTCGCCGCACGCTCGCCGTATGCCGACACGCAGATCGGCGGTTCCTTCTCGGGCAGCGTGAACAGCCGCGCGTTCTCGATTGTATAGTGCTCCCCCCGGTGGCTCACCTGCTTGCCCGTCCAGAGTTTCCGGATCACCTCGATCGCCTCCTGCAGCATCTCCAACCGGACAGCGTGTTCCGGCCAGTGATCGCCGAGGATGTGCTCGTTGAGGTTCTCGCCGGTGCCGACGCCGAAGTAGAACTCCCGATCCTCGAACATCGCCGCCGCCGTGGCGGCCGCCTGGGCGTAGATCGCGGGATGCATGCGCATGATCGGCACTGAGACGCCGACCCCGACATCGATATCGTCGGTTGCCGCCGCAACGCCGCCGAGGGTCGACCAGACGAACGGTGACTGTCCCTGCTCGCTGATCCAGGGGTGAAAGTGGTCCGAGACCGAGACGAAGTCGAATCCGGTGTCCTCTGCTGTGCTCGCGTACTCGACCAGATCGGTCGGGCGGTGCTCCTCGCTCGACAGTGTGTATCCGAGTGCAGTCATTGGGTTGTGGAGTGAGCAGCGTGCTGACGATGCTCCGGAAATTCGTCTGTCGAGCACCTAAGGCTGCTGCCGGCAAGGGACTGGACTCTTTACCCTGCCGCCGCCCTGAAGCTCGACCGACCACCCGGGTTATTGCGCTGGCAAACGACCTGGCGGCTGCTGGCGGTGACGATGACCCTGACCATCGGTGCCACTGCCTTCCTCAGATGGTGGGGGATCGGGCTGGCCGTGCCGACCGCCATGTTGCTCGGCGCGGTCGTCGCACCGACCGCTCCCGTGCTGACGGTCGGAGTCGAACAGTAGCCCGAGGTCGGGTCAGAACACTGCCACTGCTCGATCGGTCCTCCGATAGACTTGACATCCTCCCCGCACTGAAGCGCGAGGTTTTGCGCCTGCTCATCACATAACCTGCTTGCAACTGACGGCAGAATTCACACAGTGCGAACAGCCGATGTGTAAATGCTATGGCAATGTTCCAACAGCAGGAAGAAGAGAAATCGGAGAGCAGAGAAGAAGTCGAGCGGATGGTCGAGAAGACGCCGATGTCGCTGGGTGACCCGGTGGCGACGCTCGCGGCTGGATCGGTGTTGTACTCCTGGTTCAACTTCTACGTCAGAGGGAACAAACAGAGGGGGATCTTCGTCGGACTGTGGGCGCCGACGCTGCTGGCCGCGGCGAGTTACCTCCAGCAGAAAGACATCATCACGCGGTTCAAGAAGGGCCTCTCCTCCTTCTAAGGCTGGTCGGCCCGTCACAGAGTGACGATTTCGATGCGGTCGATGTCGAAACAGGTCGCATCCGGCGTGGGCTCGCCGCCTTTCCTTGCGTAGCCCCTCGCGAACATGCTCCCGACAGTCATGTGACCGTCCGCGTACTCCGTGACGCGGGTCACGTACTCGATCCGAACGCCCCCTACGGCTGGAGTCCGATCGTATTCACTCGCTCGGTTGCAACAATTTACCGGTATTTCGGGGATCACACCGAGTTGCTGCGTGGGCCCAAGGCCGCCCAGCAGCGACCGGATTTCCCCCATCTGCCCCTGGTCGATCCGGCAGAACCCCACGTACGAACTCTCAAACGGCTGGCCGGTCGGCGCGAGATTCATCAGCGACTCGCAGTGATACTGGTGGCTGTAAGTACATGAAAACTCGAATTGAGAATCCAGGCGGAACGGGTCTGTATCCTTAGATAGCAGAGACTGGTGAGTAAAAGAATTACAGCCACCAGTATGAGTTCCGGCGACCATGTCCAACATTGCCACCCCGTCTTCCACTGTGCTCATGTCCGTGATGCCCGGATCAATATCGGTATCCCTGGCGGTCACGACGGTGGTCAGGGACTGCCAGTCGAGTGTGGCGTGCTCCGCTAGTGAGGTTGCCATGGTGTTTTCCTGCTCCCTCGTCTCCCCCGGACTGGCTCGGGGTCGGAGAGGGATGAGATAACAATGGGGACCAGAGGCGATAAATATAATTTGTATGAAATTAAAACGCGCGAGTTGACATGACTGTTCCTTTATATACACCCGGACGTGATTTGCCTAGGTCATCTCGACACAACTCGGGACTTTCAGGGTCGATGAATCATACGGTCGTGCGTGATTATTTTCAGCACTAGGGCCCAATATCGTTGGTTTCACGGGCTGAAACGCACAACACGCGATTCCATAGCGGTAAACAGTCACGCACGACCGTATCATACTGTCGGACGTAACTCTGTGTCACATCGTGACACTCTCCTGGCTGTATTCGCACGGTTGAACGGCTGAACATGACGCGTGACTCCACGAAATTACGTCCGACAGTATCAGTTGCTCTGGATGCGCGGGGCGAGCATGTAGGTGACCGAGCCCTCGCCTTCGGCGATGTCGAAGTGCAGTTTGACGGGGAACTCGTCGCCCAGTTCCATCGTTACTTCGGCGTCCTTCGGAATTGCCTTGTTCATGTCCTGGAGGTAGTCCAGCGAGAACAGCGAGGAGGCGGGGCCGACCACGAGGTCGATCAGGGCCTCGGCGTCGAGTTCGAGGTGGACGTCGTCGGTGTCGCCCTGGGCCTTGACGTAGAACACCTCCTCTGCCTCGTTCACGCCGAGTTCGATGTGGTCGGAGACCATGTCCGCCGCCGTGACGGCGCGGTCGATATCCCGGCCCTCGATGACGATGGTCGCCGCCAGATCCAGGTCCGGCAGGTCGGGCTCCTCGCGGATCGACTCGGGGTCGATCAGCGCCAGCGTGTACTCCAGCCCGTCGATCGAGATGTGCAGCTTCCGGGTCTCCTCGTCGAGTTCGAGGTGGACCAGCTGGTCGGAGTCGGCCATCCCCGCGATGTCCTGCAGCCGAACCAGATTCACGCCGATGAGTCCGCCGTCGGCCTCGTAGGACTCGAACGCGGAGGCGTCGAGCGAGAGATCGACCATCCCGACGTTCGCGGGATCGACCGCCCGGATCTCGATCCCGCCGTCGTCGAGGTGAATCTTGCATTCGTCGACCAGCACACCCACAGAGTCGAGCGTCGCCTGGAGCGTCTCGGCGCGCACGATCGCGTTGAACATCGTTGCCGGAAGCTACGATTCCATTCCCTAAAAAGACATGCCATTGCCGCTGGGAGATGTTTGCGCACGCTGGCTTGGAGTTACCGTGGCTTCCAGGAACGCTCTCATAGTGATTATTGTGAGTCGTTACGGGATCGACCGCACGCAGTCGTGCGGTCGACCCGGTAAACAGTCACAATAATCACTATCAGTGGCCGGCACCGTTGGCGGCCTTCTCGTTGTGGGCGGAGGCGCTCTGTTGACAATCCTGATACTAGTGGCTGTACGTACGTGAAATCTCGAATTGAGAATCCAGGCGGAGAGGGTCTGTCTCCGCAGATAGCAGAGACCGGTGAGTAAAAGAATTACAGCCACCAGTATGAGTTCGGCACTTGTGCTGAGATAATATCCTCACTGAGCGCAATCCTGATACGACAGGGCTGTCAATCGCGACACATGACCGGGCGCGACAGGATTCGTACAGTGGCCCTCCTGGGCCTGGGGTTCGCCGCTGCTGCGGCGAGCAGTGCCGTGTCACTCGTTCAGGCAGCGACGATGCCGTGGGGAGTGCTCGCGGCGGCAGCTGTCGGCGGACCAGCGCACGTTCCTCGGCACAGTCGCGTTGGTTGCCGTGGGGGTCCCTGTTCTGGTCGGACTCGCGTTGGTGCCACCAAGCAGGACCGGGACGCTCCTCGACGGCCTCATCCTCGGCGTACTCGTCGGTGCCACCGCCGCGGTGGTCCTGGAACTGACAGTCGTGCCATCTCGACTGCGCGGCTCCCTGGGGAGCGACGCCGCCGAGTCGTAGCATCCGCGCTTGCATACGGGTCAGCCGCTGCTCATCACGCGGTCGGGTCGGATCCGGAGGATGACGCGTTCGCTTTCGATCTCGCTGGGGTTGTGTAACTGTACTCGGCGCCACCCACTGCCGGAGTGCCTCCACGGTGTCGTCGGTCGATCCCTGGAACCAAACCCTCTTTTATCGACCACCCTACGGTACAGCTAATGGTAGGCCTCCTGACGTGGGTCCTCGTTGGGATCACTCTCTACACAGTGATCGCGATCGGGCTGAAGGCCTGTGGCTACTTCCCGGAGTACATCAGCCTCTCCGGGCCGCTAATGACGATCCACACGCAACGGGGCCGGAAACTGCTCGACTGGCTGGCCCAGCCGAAACGATTCTGGCGGGCCTGGGGGAACATCGGCGTCGGCATCGCGGTGGTGGTGATGGCCCTTAGCGGCGCCTGCCGCTGTCGGCCGCCCCGGAGATCATCTTCGGGCTGCTGGTCGGCCTGGTCGTCCACGAGGGCGGTCACGGGCTGCTCTGTCGGGTCGAGGACATCGAGATCGACTCGATGGGCGTGGCGCTGTTCGCGCTGATCCCGATCGGCGCGTTCGTCGAACCGGACGCCGACAACCAGCGCGAGGCCGACCGCGGCGCCCAGACCCGGATGTTCGCGGCCGGGATCACCAACAACTTCGCCGTCACGGCGATCGCGCTCCTGCTGCTGGTCGGTCCGATCGCCGCCTCCGTCGCCGTCGCCCCCGGCGCGCCGGTCGGCGATACGCTCCCCGGCTCCGGCGCGGAGGAGGCGGGCCTCGAACACGGCGACGTGATCACGGCCATCGACGGGCAGCCGGTCGACAACGAGTCCCACCTCGAGGACATCGTCGACGGAGTGGAGGGGGAGACGGTCGAGGTGTCGCTGCGCGACGGCGAGCCGGTCACCGTCGAGCGGCGGCTGCTCATCCTCGGTGCCGTGCCGGGCGTCGTCGAGGACGTCATCGGGCAGGATCCGCTGACGCGCATCACGCGAGTCGACGGGACCCCAGTCGACACGGAGTCGGCGTTCGCGTCCGCCGTCGAGACGGAGTCGGTCGCGACGCTGACGACGAACCGCGGGAACGTCACGATACCGGTCGGTGCGTTCGTCGCCCAGGTCAACGAGGGCGGGCCGCTCGCTGACGCCGGCGCGCCGACTGACGGCACGGCAGTCGTGATCACTCAGGTGGGCGACCAGCGGGTCACCAACGCCTCGGCGCTCCGGCCGGCGCTGAACCAGTACGAACCGGGCGAGAGCGTCGCCGTCGAGGCGTACGTCGAGGGCCAACAGATGGTGACCGACGTACAACTCGGGGAGAACGACGACGGAGAGCCGATCCTCGGCGTGGGCGTCCAGGACGGCTACAGCGGGCTGATCCTCGACGACTTCGGCGTCGATGCCTACCCGGCCAACCAGTTCCTCACGATGCTGACCGGGCAAGCGATCCCCGACGGCGTAGGGATCGCCGGCGGTGTGTTCTTCTACCTGATCCAGCTGCTCGTCCTCCCCTTTGCCGGCCTGGTCGGCCCGGACCTGAACTACAACTTCGCCGGCTTCACCGCAGACGTCACCGGCTTCTTCGTCGTCGAGGGGCCGCTGGCGTTCGTGGGTGGCGCGATCCTGCTCGGGGCGAACCTGCTGTTCTGGACCGCGTGGATCAACTTCAACCTCGCGCTATTCAACTGCATCCCGGCGTTCCCGCTGGACGGCGGGCACATCATGCGGACGAGCGTCGAGGCGGTCGCATCGCGGCTGCCGATCCCGCACGGCCGAAAGGTCGTGACTGCCGTCACGCTCAGCGTGACCATCGCGATGATCGGTGCGCTCCTGGTGCTGATCTTCGGACCGATGTTGCTGTCGTGACCGCCCCGCGCCAGCGGCCGCGCTCCCCAGCGCTTTGTATTTCTCCATGCTGTTCCTGCCTGTGAACCAACCGCCAGGATCCGCCGGCCGATCACCCGTCGGGATCTGCCAGCCCAACAAACATCGTCCCTGGTGGACTGATAGTGATTATTGTGAGTCGTTACGGGATCGACCGCACGCAGTCGTGCGGTCACTATGAAAGGGCGAGGCGGGCTCGCGGTCGCTGAGCAGGCCCTATCCGAACGAGTGAAACGAGTGAGGATATTCTGCTCAGCGGGATCCGCGAGCGCGCCGAGGGCTTTCTCTGTCAGAGCAGTAGCAATGATTGCTCGATTTATAACGAGTCCGCCGAGACCGTTCTCTATCACAGCGGTCGCCTCTACTACTCGATCAGCCAAGAGAAAGCTTCCTTAGTGCCCCATCCCAACAGGTCGGTATGCCAGACCGACGCGATCCGCCACCGACCGACGAGGGGTGGTACGGGCTGCACGACTTCCGGACGATCGACTGGGACGCCTGGCGGGACGCACCCGAGCGGCGTCGCCAGCGTGCGCTCGGGGAGGTGGTCGACCACCTCGAAGCACGTCTTGCCGTCGAGGACGCCGACGAGGGCGAGTCGGCGCTGTACTCCGTGCTCGGCCACAAAGCCGACCTCCTGCTGGTCCACCTCCGACCGTCGAGTGCCGACATCGGCGCGCTCGAACGCCAGTTCGAGGGGACGGAGTTCGCCGCGTTCACCGAGCGCGAGACGTCGTTCGTCTCCGTAACCGAAGCCTCGGGGTACTCCGAGCGCGCACGTGACTACTTCGAGGGGGACCTCGACGAGAACTCGGGGCTGGCGAACTACATCCAGACGCGGCTGAAGCCGACGATCCCCGACGTAACCCACGTCTGTTTCTACCCGATGAACAAACGCCGCGGCGAGGAGCACAACTGGTACGACCTCGCGTTCGAGGAGCGCGCCGAGCACATGGAGGCCCATGGGGACATCGGCCGGGACTACGGCGGGAAAGTCGTCCAGATGATCACTGGCGCCATCGCGCTCGACGACTGGGAGTGGGGCGTCACCCTCTGGGGCGAGGACCTCCTCGACATGAAGGACCTGCTGTACGAGATGCGGTTCGACCCCTCGACTTCCCGCTACGCGGAGTTCGGGCAGTTCTACGTCGGCCGCCGCTTCGCGCCGGCCGACCTCCGAGCACTGCTCGCCGGCCAGCAGGTACCCGCCGACGACGGGGCCGGGCAGGCACACGCCGGCGGCCACGGCGTGGAAGCGCACGCGGATGCGGACGAGGCACACGCTGAGGGGGCACAATCACACGCAGCCGGCGATTCAGGTGGTAGACACACAGCCAGCGGCGGGTCGTCCAGCAGTGGATCGTCCGGCAGCAGTGGAGCAGCCGGCAGCGGTGAGCCCCCGACCGGTGGAGAGACCGACGTCGAAACGAGAGAGAGCGACGACCTGGTGAGTTTGCTGGCGACGCTCGGGCTCAACCGCGGGGAGGACTACACCGGGGGCAACTACGGGCTGGTGCTGTACTCGGAGGCGGACGCCCAGGAGCTCCAGGGGGAGGTCGACGACCTGCGGGGGAGTTTCGACCACTACGACACCCACGTCTCGACGACCGTTCGGGCACAGAGCGGGCGCTCCGCGGTCGTCAGCGTCTGGGAGAACGAACGGGCCGCCGACACTGCGCTCGGCTTCCTCACCGACCTGCCGGGCGTCACCGAGAGCATCCGGGGACAGCTCGGCGAGGCCGAGACAGCGAGCGAGGTCCACGACGACGCCGGTGGTGCAGCGGAAAGTGGCGGCAGCGACGATGACGGCGACGGCGGAGAGACGTCGATCAGAGAGGACCTCGCAGACCTCGATGTGTACGCGGGCCAGCCCCACGGTGAGGACATCTACGCATTGGTGCTGTACTCGCAGGCCGACCTCGACGCGCTGGAAGCGGAAGTTGCGGAACTCGCCGAGGGGTTCGACCGGTACGACACACACGAGGGAACGACCGTCTACGACGACCCCAACAGCGCGACGGCAGCCGTGGTCAGCCTCTGGGAGACCGCCGACGCCGCCGACACGGCGAGCGACTACCTGGAGGGCCTGCCGAGGGTCGTCGGCTGGGCAGACGACACAGACGGGTTCGGCACGATGGGGATGTTCTACACCGTCAAACCAGAGCACCGCGACGAGTTCGTCGGGAAGTTCGACGCCGTCGGCGACCTGCTCGCGGGGATGGACGGCCACCGCGAGACAGCGCTCCTGTTCAACACCGACGACGAGAACGACATGTTCATCGCCAGCCAGTGGGACTCCAAGGAGGACGCGATGCAGTTCTTCCGCTCCGAGGAGTTCACTGAAACGATCGACTGGGGCCGGGACATCCTCGTGGACAGACCCCGGCACGTCTTCCTCGCCTGAACTGTTGCTATCGACGTCTGCGTGGATCTCTCGACACGCTCGCTAAAGATCGTCTGCGGAGTGGCCGTATTCGTCGTATCGAAAAACGCCCTCGGCGCGCTCGCGGATCCCGCTGAGCGGGATATCCTCACTCACTGCGTTCGTTCGGATAGGGCCCGCTCAGCGACCGCGACCGCACCTCGCCCGTTCATACTGTCGGACGTAATTCTGTGTCACATCGTGACACTCATCAGATCGAGCAGTCGATACACTCCGCGTCTTCGATCGTCAGGTCACCGTCGAGGACGACGCGGAGTTCGTCCTCACCCAGTGGGATCCTGACGCTGATACGCCAGGGGTCAGAGCTCTCGACGCTGGCGTACTCGTCGTCGACGCACCACGGGAGCGTCCAGTAGGGGCGCTGGGAGAGGTCGATCCCGTGGTCGTCGTAGAACGCCGCAACGGTCGCCTCGTCGAGTAACACCAGCCCGACAGGCGAACAGAGTTCGTGGCGACACTGCTGGCACACGTGCTCCGCGCGCAGCGAGACGTCGAGACAGCAGGGCTCCTCGCGCTGGATCTCTGTGCTCATCTGGCCACTACACACCGGACAGACGCCGTCCGCTGCCAGGCAGTGAAGGTGGCGCACCCGCTCGTCGAACGCCGTCGCGATTTCGTCGGGGGTGCGATCGACCAGCCCGCCCGGGGGGAGCGGGTATTCGCCGTGGGCTTTCCCGCAGTCGCCACACTCGATCCGGAGCTGTTCGTCGGCGTATGAGGCTTCGAGCTTCCCGCCACAGCGGGTACAGGCGCCCTCCACCTCGAACGGTTCGACGTTGGGCTGACGGGTGAACGTCCCCGCGCGGATCGCGCGAATGACCTGCCCGCCGGCAAACCGCAGGTCGTAGCCGTCGTCGGTCTTGGCGACGAACTGCCCAGTCAGCTGTTTGAGGTGGTAGTTGAACTGTGCGCTGTCGGTCAGGTCGACCTCCTCGAAGAGGTCCGAGAACCGCACCGGGCGGTCCTCTGCCCGCCACAGTGCCTCCAGAATGTCCAGCCGCGTCTCGTTTGCGATGACCGACAGCGCCTCGGCGGGCGCGATCTCGTCGGTCTCCCCGCTCGTCTGATCCGAAATTCCGCTCATGCCAGTAAATTCAGCAGGAACCAACTAAAGTGTTCGCTGAACCGAGTTTTTGTTGGGAATCTAACACGGTAGCGATCCACGCAGTGCCCGCCCCGTCACAGGTGTCTCATACTGGTGGCTGTAATTCTTTGACTCACCAGTCTCTGCTAGACAGCCAGACGTGACTCCGTCCAGTGCCAGGACAGTCCATCGGCTGTGTCATGGCCCGACCAACGGGAGTTGGGACGGCATCACATCGTGACACTCTCCTGGCTGTATTCGCACGGGTGAACGGCTGAACGTGACGCGTGACTCCACGAAATTACGTCCGACAGTATATCAATCGTCTTGCCCATCGGCCGCCATCGTCTGGTCGGCCCCCTCGACCCGTCCGGTGCCCTCCGTCCGCTCGCCAGTGGTGATCACCGGAAACTCCGCGAGGGTCGCCTGTGTCGGCTCAGCGGACGTCCCGGACACCACGTACGGCAGCAGAATCCGGATCGCTTCGGTGGTCGCGATCAACAGGATCGGCGCCAGAAACAGCCCGTAGAAGCCGAACAGTGCTGGGCCCATGAGATACGCGAGGATGAGGAGGCCGTTGTGGGTCCGCTCCCCGCTGAACTGTGCCCGGGCGAAAATGTCGGGAATGAAATCCAGCATGACGGCGCTCACGACCAGCAAGGCTCCGACGGGAAGTGCCAGCCCGGGCTCACCCGCGACCCACGCGCGAGCCCCGAGACCGAAGACGACCGGGACGTACACCAGTTTAATGCCGACCACCGGGATCAACGTTGCAACACCGACCAGCGTGCCGACGAGCGCCGGGTAAGGCACTTCGATTGTTGACGGAACCAGAAGGTTGAACGCGTAAATTCCCACGTGTGAATTCGATTTGACAGTAGCTGGTCAATTTGTCGGTACTCTTTTGCCGAGCAGTGTGTTGGTTAGACGTATGGCAAACGAGGTGAATCCATTCGAGAGTATGCAAGAGCAGGTCGACGACGCCGCCGCCTACGTCGACCTGAGCGAGGATGTCGTGGAACGACTGAAGTACCCCGAGCGGATGCTGGAGCTGAACCTGTCGGTCGAGATGGACGACGGCACCCTCGAACGGTTCGAGGCCTACCGGTCGCAGTTCAACGGCGACCGCGGACCGTACAAGGGCGGCATCCGGTACCACCCAAGGGTCACGCGTGACGAGGTGAAGGCGCTCTCGGGATGGATGACCTACAAGTGTGCGTCCGTAAACATCCCTTACGGCGGCGGCAAGGGTGGGATCAAGCTCAATCCGGCCGAGTACTCGGATACGGAGCTGGAGCGGATCACCCGGGCGTACGCGGAGGAACTCCGGCCGATCATCGGGGCGGACCTGGACATCCCCGCACCGGACGTCAACACCGGACAGCGGGAGATGAACTGGATCAAGGACACCTACGAGACGCTCGAACACACCACCGAGCCTGGCGTCATCACCGGCAAGGCACCCGACAGCGGCGGGAGCGCTGGCCGCGTTGAGGCGACGGGGCGCTCGGTCATGCTCGTGTCGCGGGAGGCGTTCAAACACCTCGAGAAGGACATCCACGACGCGACCGTCGCCGTCCAAGGATACGGCAACGCCGGGTCGATCGCTGCGAAACTCATCGACGACATCGGCGGAAACGTCGTCGCGGTCTCGGACTCCTCGGGCGGGGTGTACAACCCCGACGGATTCGACGCGCGGGCGGCGAAAGACCACAAAAACGAGACGGGATCGGTCAATGGGTTTTCGGGAGCGACGGAGGAAATCTCCAACGAGGAGTTGCTGACACTGGACGTCGACCTGCTGATCCCCGCGGCGCTGGAAAACGCCATCGACCAGGAGATCGCAGAGGAACTCGAGGCTGACATGATCGTCGAGGCAGCCAACGGCCCGCTGACCCCCGGCGCCGACGACGTCCTCGCCGAGCGGGACATTCCGGTGTTCCCCGACATCCTCGCGAACGCCGGGGGGGTCACCGTTTCCTACTTCGAGTGGGTGCAGAACAGGCAGGGCTTCTACTGGCCCGAAAAGAAGGTTAACAACGAGCTCGAGCGGTTCATCGTCTCCGCGTTCGAGGACCTCATCGAGGGGTACGAGAGCCACGACGTCCCCAGCTACCGGAGCAACGGCAGGTGACGACGCTGTTTTGCCCCTGGCTACCCAGGGTCCGGGTATGCACAGCTACGAGCGATCGGTTCGGATCGACGCGCCGCTGTCGGAGGTCTGGGAGTTCCACTCGACGGAGCGGGGGCTGGAGGCACTGACGCCGGCGTGGATGCACCTGCGAGTGGAGGACGTGCGCGGGCCGGACGACGAGCCGGATCCCGAGATACTGGAGGCGGGCTCGCGACTCCGCTGCTCGGTTCGGCCGTTCGGCGTCGGGCCACGGCAGCGCTGGACCTCCGAAATCGTCGAACGGGAGGAGCGAGAGGGCAGCGCCTACTTCCGGGACGTGATGCACGACGGCCCCTTCGTGGAGTGGGAGCACACCCACTCGTTTTTCGCGGACGGCGAAGGGACGGTTCTCCGGGATCATATCCGCTATGAACTCCCGCTGGGAGCCGTCGGACGCGCGCTCGGACCCGTCGCCGTCGTCGGCTTCGCCCCGATGTTCCGCTTCCGCCACCGTCGCACCAGGGAACTGCTCGGGACTACCGTCGAACCCTGAACTCGGAAGCGTTCGGCCCTGCCCGTTGTATACAGCCAGACGTGATTCAGTTACGCCATGCCGACCCAAATCCCGTTGTTCAGGGCATGACACAGCCGATGGACTGTCCTGGCACTGGACGGAGTCACGTCTAGCTGTGTAGCGTCCGGTAGGGGCCCAGGCGCGTCCCGTCGAGAAGGTACGCCTCGCCGTCGGGCAGTGCGTCGGGCAGGAACGGCGACAGGAAGTCAGTGTCTGGCGCGTTGACCCAGGTTCCCCCGGAGAGGTCGTTGAACGCCGGAACGACGACCATCCCTGTCGCGCCGACGGGGTCGCCGTGATGAGCCTTGAACGGCGCCGGATCGAGCCCGCCACGGAGCCAGACGCGCTCGAAGCGGCGGCCCCCAACCTCGTCTTCGAGCCGCACCGTCGGGTGTTCGTGTCCGACACAGAGTGTGTCGGCCGCCAGCACCCCCTCACTCGGCCAGGTGTGCCCGTGTGCGAACCCGATATCTCCGAGCCGGATGCCGCCGGAGTCGGTCACCGTCACGTCGTGGTCGAGGTCGGAGAGTAGCTCCTCTACGACCCCGTCGTGGTTCCCCTTGACGAGCGTGACCGGGACGTCGAGCGCGCCGAACAGCGCCGCGAGCTCCGTCCGCTCGGCGTCCCAGGGTTCGCCGATGGCGTGCGAGAGGTCACCGAGAACGACCAGTCGCTCCGCGTCAGTCTCCGCGAGCAGGTCAAGCAACCGGTCCCGCCGCTCCCCGCCGCGGGATTCCAGTTCGACACCGTCGCTCTGGAGGACGGCCTCGATGCCGGCGTGGTAGTCTGCGATCACCAGCAGGCGCTCGCCGTCAGCTGTCGCGGTCGCCGCCGGGCGGCCGTGGACTGGTTCGACGCCCATCAGATCGGCTTCAGCGTCTCGTCGTCGGGCTCGTAGCACTGACCGTCCATCAGCGCCCCCTGGATCGCCTCCTCGATGTCGTCCGGGGAAACCCCCCACCGGTCGGTGGCCGTCTCGATGAGTGTCGCCCTGTCTGCCCCCGACCCGTCGTCCAGGTCGCCCATCAGCTCAACGACTCCCGCCTGCAGATCATCCGGCTCCTCGGCTGGGTCCCCAGCCGCAGGTACGGACTCCGCAACCGGTTTCTCGTCATCGGACTCCTGAGTTTCCGCGGGATCGGCGGCCGCAGCCTCTGGTTCGACATCGGCCGAGCCGGGCTCGTCGACCTCGGTGCCGGTCTGGAACTCGGTGCCGTACTCCTCCTCGATCTGTTCGCGGGTCTCCTCCTCGAGTTCGTACTCGCCGGGATCGAAATCGCCCAGCTCTTCCCCGTCGGCAGTCGAGTCTGCGCCGCCCGCTGTTCCGGCGGTTGCGCTCTCCTCAGCCGTGGATGGGTCCCCAGCAGCGGTCGCTCCGGACGACGCCTCCTCGCCCGCCGTCGTCGGTTCCTCGGACGCGGCGGTGTCGTCCCCTGTGCCGGAAGCGGAGCCAGCCGAACCGGCTGCCGAGTCGGTTGGCTCGACAGTCCCCGCCCCACCGCTGTCGGTCGCGCTCCGTCCGAGGTCGACCCCCGAATCGAGCAGGTCGGTCAGGCTCGCCTCGCCCTGCGCGTCGGGGGACAGGTCCGGGGCCGATACCTCGTCGGTCGTCCCCGCAACGACCCTGGCGGCGTCCAGGGCCGTTTCGCGGAGCGCCGCGAGGTAGGCCGGGGTAGTCCCGTAGTGATCGATGGCGACTGGGATGCCAGCGGCGAGCCCCTCGTCGACGCCGCTTTCCAGCAGTGCCGCCTCGAGGTCGTCACCGCGTTCCTCGCGGGCGAGCGCCGCTGCGGCGTGGGCGATCCGGTCGAGTGTGTGCTCAGCCGTCTGCACAGTCCACCGGTCGCACGTCTCTGCGTCGACCTCGTTGATCGTCTCCGGCCGGATCGAGGTGAACACGCGGTCGGAGTCCTCGGGCTGGAACGTCCTGGCCTTCCCGGTGACGGCGACGAACGCCGGCGGGTCGGCTCCCTCCAGGAACGCCATCTCGTCGGGCTGGTACTGGCCGGCGTAGAGGACGAACGCGCCGGTCGGATCGACGACGCGCCCCCGGAGAACGTCCTCGCTGACCTGCTCGACTTCCGTCAGGACGCCACCGACGAACAGCCGGTTGACCCGCGCGCCTGTGGGGGTGACGACGTAGTTCGGTGCGCGCTCCTCGTCGCTCTCGGAGTAGGAGAGGTCGGCGTCCTCGAACTCGGTCGCGAACAGGCGGTAGGCGACCTCACGGCGGCCCGCGCCGCTCTGGCTGGATTCGCTCATTCTGCGGCCTCCAGCAGGTCCCGCGCGCGCTCGGCGGGATCGACCGCGTGTTCGGCGAACTCGCTGGCCTCCAGGTTCGCGCCGAAATCGTCGACCGACAGCGAGCCACGGACCCGGTACTCGTGGCCGACGACCCGCTCGCGGATCGCGTCCGCGACCACTTCACGGTCCATCGCGTCGCGGGCGTGTTCGCGGGCCTCGTCCAGACCACCGCCGTACACCTCGGCGGTGATCTCCTCGTCGAGAACGACCGTCACCGTGCCGCTGCCGTCGTCGAGGATGGCTTTCGTACGGAGGTCGTCCTCGCCGTCGACCTCGCCGTGACTGCGACACTGTCCGTTCTGGACGACGCGACCACACTCGGGACAGCGCTCGATCAGTCCGGAGCCGTCGCGGATCGCGACGACGCTCCCCACGAGTTCTACGTCGAACAGCCCGCCCGATTCGACCGCCTCGCGGACGGACCGGCGGGGCGCGGTCTCCTGGACGTCGACCGGCTCCGACAGCGTCTCCACGGTCGAGAACTCCGAGACGTTGACAGAAGGGACGCCCCGGAACTCCCGGACGAACACGTTCTCGATCCGGACCGAGTTCCCCGGCTCGATCTCGGGGCTGGGCTCCCAGTCAGTGAACGGGAGCCGCGTGGTCCCATCCCCGAGGACGCCGCTGAGGATCTCGGTCTCCCCATCGCGGCCGTCGATGATCTTGCGCTCGACCTCCAGCACCTGGACCTCGACGTTGATCCCGCGGTCGCCCGGCACCAGTTCCACGAGATCGGCGTCGCCGCCGACCTCGTAGGGCACCTCGAGCGTCTCGTCGACGCGCTCGACGGTCGTCGACTCGCCGAGGTTCAGTTCCGGTTCACCCTCCCACTCGCGGACGTCGGCGTTGCCCAGCGTGACTGTCTCGCCGGGCTGCAGGTCGAAGTCCTCCCAGGACGTGTAGGAGCGTTTCGCCGACTCGTCCGCGACTTCACCCTCGAAGATCACGTGCTCCTGATCGTTGTACTGGATGGAGCGTTTACCGACTGACAGCACCCGCACTGTCGTCGAGACGCTGCTGTCGCCCGTGTCCACGTCTGCGAGTTCCTTCGTGGGCACGGTTTCCGTCCCTGACGTCGTGCCGTCGCCGTAGGTTCGACGGATGTTCTGTTTGGCTTCGTCGATGGGGACGTCGTACTCGAGCAGCGTCGCCATCTTCTCTTTGACCTCCTCTTTGTCAACGCCGAGGTCGGAGGCAAGTTCCTCGGCATGGTCCTCGAGACTCATACCCAGTAGTTGACGGCGCACCCCTAAAATCGTACCGTCACACCGGCACCGCCACGGCTCGCTCGACGCTGTCTTGCCGGGCGAGTCACTCCCCACCGAGCCTGTCGACCATTCCATTGACGTGGTCGAGTTCGTCCTGGTTGACGCCGTGGCCTATACAGCCAGACGTGATTCAGTTACGCCATGCCGTCCCAAATCCCGTTGTTCGGGCCATGACACAGTCGATGGACTGTCCTGGCACTGGACGGAGTCGTATGACGGGTCACTCCATCGCACCGAAAACGTCCCTGGCGTCATCGGGAACGTCGAAGTCGTGGAAGTGCTCGCCTTTCTCCTTCGAGAGGATGTTGAGCGCGGCGGCTGCCCCGTCGCCCGCTGAGATGATCGCCTGCCACTCCTCGGCGCGAACCATTGCCCCTGTCGCATAGGCGTCTTCGACACTGGTCTCCATCGTCAGGTCTACATCGACGAGATCGCCGTCGAACGCACAGCCCAGCGACTCGGCGAGATCGCGGTCCGCTCCGGTCGCCAGGACCACGTAGTCTCCCTCGTGTGTCCCGTCATCGGCAGTAACGGTGAAGCCGTCGTCGTCCGTCTCCACGTCGGTGACTTCGGCCTCGTGTCGTTCGGCACCGAAGCTATCGACCTGCGCTCTGGCAGTTTCCAGGAATGCCGAGCCGTCCATCGACCCGATGCCGAGGTAGTTGAACAGGTGGGCGCTGTGGACCCAGGACCCGTCGTCGTCCACCACTGTGGCGTCGAGCCCGTTTTTCGCCGTGAACAGCGCTGCGCTCAGTCCGGCCGGTCCCCCGCCAACGACAATTACATGCGTCATAGATGATTACTCGACATCCAGATACATCAAGCTGGTTCTCGATCCGTATCTCTGTTACCGTTACTTGGGGGCTTCACGGTCGAGCGCGAACCTGGCTGCGGTGACGCCCGTCCCGACGACGAACAGCATCAGTTCCCAGCCGGCGCGGAACACCGGGAACAGCCGTTCGGGGTCCTCCTCGGTGCCGGACGGATCGGGGTTGACGCCGGTCGAGAGGTCGACCTCCTCGCTGGACCCGATCGATTCGGGGGCGGGGATGCTCGATCCGCCGTCGTCGCCGCCCGTCTCGATGAACGTCTGGACGATCCCCCGCTGGTCGGAGAGTTCGAGTTTCCCGTCGATGTGGTAGAACTGGTCGTGGATCGGCCAGAGCGGGTTCAGCACGCCGTTGACGATGTCGAGCGCAAGCGCGGAGAAGACATAACAGACCGCACTGACCCAGATGACGCGGATACCCCACGCGCCGAAGCGCTCGCGGACGAACGAACGGTCCCGGAGGTTGAGGTCGCCCCAGAGCAACGCCGTGTACACCAGCGGAATCCAGACATTGTGGAGGGCAGCCCTGTGGCCTACGGTCGTGTAGAGTGCCACGAACGCATCCAGGTCGGGGAACGCCGTGACGGCGAGAACGATCGCCAGGGCACGCTTGTCGAAGGCAAATCCGAGCAATGCGGAAGCGAGCAGCCCTGAAAACGCCAGATGGACGATCGTCGAGGGCATGATCTCACAAGACTTCCCGACAGCAATGAGTATTGTGGTGCCGCTTTCGGATCCGGGTGGATGACCGCAAGAATTTAAGGTACTACCCTGCCACAGGTGAGATATGGATCGCGATGCCGAACCACAGGAGATAACCAGCTTGGTCGGACGGGAAGTGTACACGAACAACGGGGTCTTTCTCGGGGAAGTCGAGGATCTGCGGCTCGATCTGGACGCCGAGAGCGTCACGGGGCTTGCACTCCACCAGCTGAACCGTGAGCTGTTCGCGGCCGAAGCGGCAAACAGCAGCGGCGTCATCGTCCCCTACCGCTGGGTGCAGGCGGTCGGCGACGTCATCATCGTCAACGACCTGGCCGAGCGTATCCAGCGACAGAAGGAAGGCGAAAGCGAAGAAGAAGTCACGGCCTGATAGTGATTACTGCGAGTCTTTACCGCCGTGGCAATCAGTGTCGGTGGTGGGAGCCGCTGAATCGGCGTCTTTCGACACCGTCGATGAAACTATTCGCAGTAATCACTATGAAGCGGGGGACAACGGCAGGCGGCGGACTGTGACGGGGGTCCGGCAGAGGGGTTAGCTACTGTTCCCGCCGTCGCTGCTCTCGACGCCCATCGCCTCGAACAGTTTCTTTTTGACCGCCTCCTCGGTCAGTTCCAGCAGCGTCTCGCGGTTGTCCTCGCTGACCTCGATCCCGGTGAAGATCCCCAGCGGGATCTCGACGCTGGCGTCCGTCGAGTGGCCGGCAGTCTCGCCGATGTCGCCGAACGCGTCCGCGAGCACCTTGCCGATGTCCATCCGGATGTCCTTCGAGCGCGCCGCGAGGTAGATCGTGTCGTCGGCGATGGCGAACACTGCGGTCGTGGTGATTCCCTCCAGGTTCAGGAGGTGCTGTGCGGCCTGTGTGAGCGCGTCGCGGTCCCGGATAAACCCGGCGTTCGAAACCAGGTGTGAGCCCTCGACCTCGCGGTTGCGGATCGCCTCCGCCAGCACGTCAAGCGTTTCTGCCGACATCGACGGCGACTCCACCTGCTCTAAGGTGTCGTGATCCGCGAACGGGTAGAGGTACGCTGCAGCAGTCAGATCCGCCGGCGTCGTGTCGCGCTTGAAATCGAGCGTTTCGGCCCGGATTCCGTACAGCAGCGCGGTCGCAACCTCCTGTTCGAGCGTGAGGTCCAGTTCCTGGATGTACTTTGTGAGGATCGTCGAGGTTGCCGAGAGGTTCGGCCGGATGTCAGTGAACGTGACGTTGTGTTCGTGTTCGTGCTCGAAGTGGTCGATGATGATGTCAGCGTCTTCCTCGCTTTCGGGTTCCCCGCTTTTTGCGTGGTCGACGAGCGCGACTGTATCGAACTCAGTGAGGTCGATGTCGTCGACGGAGACGAGTTCGATGCCCAGCAGGTTGACGAACGCACGGTTCTCCTGGTGGCCGATCTCGCCGTCGTAGATGATGTCGGCCTCGACGTCGCGGCTGCGGGCGATCGACTGCAGTGCTGCGGCGCTGGCGATCGAATCGGGGTCGGGACTCCGGTGGATCCGGATCGCCATCCGCTCCTCGGTGCCGTCGATCACCTCCGCGAGCTGGCGGGTCTTGTACTCGAGTTCGCCGGTTTCCAGCGCTCTGAGTGCCGAGTCGGCGATCACCGCTGAAGGGTTGATGACGACGTCCGCGCCGGCTTCGGTCAGCGCGTCGCCGGAAACAGGGTCGGACGCACGCGCGACGATGAACTGGTCCTCCCCGTGAGAGCGGAGGTTTTCGATCGCGCGAGTGTTCGCATCGACGTCCGAAGAGAGAATGAGAATGACGCCCCGACCGGCGACTTCCTCCGCGATCGACTCGTCCTCGATGTTGCCCTGGCGCGCGTCGAGATCCTGGTCGCGCAGCGCCCCGACGCGACTCTCGTCCTCGTCGATGATGAGGACGTCCTTGTCCTCGGCGACGAGTTCCTCGGCGACGGCGTGCCCTACGCTCCCGCAGCCGAGGATCGCATACGTCGACATCGAGGTCATAGTGAGACCGGTTCCGGTACTCATCAGTGCCTCATGCGAGGGCTTCGAGCCTCTTATAACACGACGGTCTCGCGCGACACTGCCATTGTCCCGCGATTTTCCGGGCGAGAACGACACCATAGGATCCGCTTGAGACCACAGTCACGGAAAAGTATCATACTGGTGGCTGTAATTCTTTTACTCGCCAGTCTCTGCTAGACAGCCAGACGTGACTCCGTCCAGTGCCAGGACAGTCCATCGGCTGTGTCATGGCCCGACCAACGGGAGTTGGGACGGCATGACGTACCTGAATCACGTCTGGCTGTCTATCTGCGGAGACAGACCCGTTCCACCTGGATTCTCAATTCGAGTTTTCACGTACTTAGAGCCACCAGTATCAGGCATCTTTATGTACCGACTCGCACATGTAACTGGTGATGTCGGGGCAACCAGATGAGGACGGTGATCAGGGCGGACAGGGTGGACAACCAACTGGTGGCCAGCCCCAAGGCGAGCAGCCACGCGGCAGCCAGCAGGGCGGACAGCCACGCGGCGGCCAGCAGCAGGGCGGACAGCCGGCGGCCGGCCAGCAGCAGGGACAACCGGCGGCCGGTGCGGC
>PXSQ01000009.1 GCA_003022725.1 Halobacteriales archaeon SW_7_65_23
AGGAGACCGGCGAGGTTGTTCTCCTCGTTCGGGCGGTCGGTGACGCGCCCCACCGCGTTCCGGACCGCGGAGACGACACGCCCGATCGTGGAACTGATGGAGTCGTCGAGCGTGCTCACGACGATCCGCCCCCAACGCTGCCGACTCCCGACGACCGATCACCGGTTCCGTCGCTCGCGCCGGCCGTCCTGATCACGCCGGGTGCGGTCTCCTCGGTCCGCGTCCGATTGAAAAGCGCTTCGCCGGTCTCGCCGTCGAAGGCGTGGACGTGATCGGCGGGGAGCGTTGCACGAACGGTATCGCCCTCCCTGACGAGCTGGCCGCCGCCGACGGTCGCGACGAGCTCGCCCATCCCGTGATCGAGGTGGAGGACGTTCTCGTTGCCCATCGGCTCGACGACCAGCGTCTCGAACTCGACGGTGCGACACCACCCCGAAAGCGATGATTCCGGGTTCCGGAACTGGACAGGGAGTTTGTTCCCCCGCATTTTCGTACAGAATCCACGAACAGGAGGCTTTTTTCGCTGGGGCGAGGATCTTCAAACGGTGGCAATGATGAGCAGTTACCCCCACCGAGCCCCTTCTGACGAGACTTCTTCCTGAGCCACCACTTCATACGGTCGTGCGTAATTATTTTCAGCACTAGGGCCCAATATCGTTGGTTTCACGGGCTGAAACGCACAACACGCGATTCCATAGCGGTACAAAGTCGCGCAGGACCGTATCAGAACGGCGCGTCGGGTTGCTCGCCAGCCTCGTCCTCGCCCGCAGCGACATCGCTGTCGACGGGGCCGTCCCAGCCCTCGATGCCGGGCGCCAGGCTCTCGACGCGGCCGTCGAACCCCTCGAAGGAGGTGATCAGCCGCGCGGCCTGGACGCTTGCCTTCCCGTGTGGGCAGACCGTCACGACGTGGTCGGCGTCGCTGACCCGGTCGACTTCCTGGGGAAGCCGGGAGAAGGGAACGTTCACACTCCCCGGGATGTGCTCGCGTTCGAACGCCCGCGGCTCCCTGATGTCGACGATCACCGGCTCGTCCTCGCTATCTTCGAGCGCCCCGGCGAGTTCCTCGCCCGAAATCTCACCGTCCATACTCCGTCGTTGGCCGGCGTCGAATATACCGCTGACGGACCGCAGGCGTCAGCGGCTCATACTATCGGACGTGAGTACGTGGAAATCCGCCCCGCTGAACCGCGCTGATACGCGCGACTGCTTCGGTGTGAGTCGTGTGTGCTTCCACAGCGTCACGTCCGACAGTATCAGTAACACCACGTCAGCGTGGATCCACCGTCCTGATCCTCGGTCAAGTCCTGCAGGAGGACCTGCAGTTCGTAGGAGTCGATCACCAGCAGGACGCGGTCGAGCGAGAGGTCGCCGTTCTCGTAGTCGTCGATCGCATCCAGCGCGCCGTCGAGCGTGGCGATTCCGTCATCGTCGACGTAGCGATTGCATTCGGGCTCAGCTTCGACGGTCAGCGTTCCTGTTCCGTGGGCAGCAGTCCGTCGTGCTCGGCCAGCAACAGCCCCTCGATGGTCGCGTCGTTGGCTGGTTCCTCGCGGGCGCGCTTCAGCGCGTCCTCGACCCCCACCGTCGTGACCGACAGGAACTCGTTGGAGTCGTGCTCAACGCCGACGGGTTCCAACCCCTCCGCAAAGACGATGCCCCGGCGGTGCCGGAGCACGCCCGTGGCACACCAGAACTCCTCCAGCAGCGAGGCGCCGGCGGGATCGAAGCCCGTCTCCTCGCGCAGTTCGCGGGCGCCCGCGGTGGTGAACGACTCGCCGTCCTCGACGATACCCGCGGGAAGTTCCAGACAGTGCTCGCGGATGGCGGGGCGGTACTGCTCGACCATCAGCACCTCGTCGTCGGCGACAGCGACGATCACGACCGCCGGGGGGAGTTCCGCCCAGTAGTAGCGTTTGCGCGTGCCGTCGGGCTGTTCCATCAGATCGTAGCCGCCCTCGTACCAGCCGGTCTCGTACTCGGTGACGGACTTGATCAGCTCCCAACCCTCCGTCATTCGAGAGCCTCCCGGTAGATGCGGCCGAACGCCTGGCGCCGCAGCGTCCCGACGGCGGCCTCGCGCTGGTCCTGGAACGTTGCGGCGACGGCCCGGTCTGCGAACGCTGGGACGTGCCACACCACGTTGTCCACCTGTTCGTGGCCGACCTCAGTGACCTCGTAGTCGTGCTCGGCTTGCCACGTCTCGAACTCCTCGCGCGTGCCGACGTGCACCTGGAGCAGCGAGGCGAACAATGATTCCTGGGCGGTCCGGATCACGTCGTCGGTGATGCGCTCGTCGAACTCCGCGCTGTCGAACCCCATCTGCCGGGCGCTCTCTTTCACGACGGTCTCCGCCGCCGGCGTGAGCGAGGCGAAGCGCTCGCGTGCGCCCTCCCGGGTCTCCGGTGCGAACAGTCCCTCGGTCTCCATACCCGGTCTCTCGGCCCCGACACCCAACACGGTTTCGGAGCCGGCTGGCGAACGGCGCCCAACACCGGGTTCCGACGCGTATGGGAAGCTTGACTACCCTCCCGTCCGTCGGCACAGCCAGTGAGCGACCAGCCCTCCCACGGCGATGACGATCCTCCGGAACCGGCCGACGACTTCGGCGATGGAGGTGGTGACGACGATAACGGCGGCGACCCCCGCGAGTCGATCACCGAAGGGAGTCTGATCCGGCCGCTGTTCCACCTGGCCTGGCCGATCGTCATCATCCAGCTGCTGCAGGTGACGTACAACGTCGCCGACACCCTGTATCTGGGGCGGCTCTCGGCCGAGGCCGTCGGGGCCCTGAGCCTCGCGTTCCCCCTCGTGTTCCTGATGATTGCCGTCGCGGGCGGGTTTACTACGGCCGGTGCCATCCTTGTCGCCCAGTACACTGGCGCGGAGGGCGAGAAGTCCGCCGGGCTGGTCGTCGGCCAGACCGTCACGTTCGTCGGGTTCCTCTCGGTCGTGCTCGGCATCGCTGGGTACTTCTATACGCGGCCGGCGCTGGCGATCCTGCCAAGCGATCCGGACACCTCCGCCGAGGTGATCCCGCTTGCGGCCGACTACATGGAGCTCATCTTCCTCGGGATGCCGTTCCTGTTCGGGTTTTTCGTGTTCTCCGCGCTCATGCGAGGATACGGCGACACGCGGACGCCGATGTACGTGATGCTCGTCTCCGTTGTCGCGAACGTCCTGCTGGACCCGTTTTTCATCTTCGGGTTCGACGGCAACCCGCTGTTCGACTGGACCGGCCTGATCGGGATGGAGGCGTCGCTGCTGTCGGCAACTGGCTTTACAGGATTCGGCATCGAGGGGGCGGCGTTGGCCACGATCATCGCGCGGGGCGGGGGCACGGCCATTGGGCTCTACCTGCTGTTTGCGACCGGCGTCGGGCCGGTAGTGCGGCTCTCGCACCTCCGGCCCGATCTCCCGTTCATCGAGGACATCGTCCGGCTCGGGACGCCCAGCATGATCGAGCAGAGCACCAGCGCGCTGGCGATGGTCACGCTGACGGCGATGGTCGTGACGTTCTCGCCACCAGTCGTCGCCGCCTACGGCCTCGGCAACCGCATCATCTCGCTGGTGTTCCTCCCTGCGATGGGACTCGGCAGAGCGATTGACACGATGGTCGGGCAGAACCTCGGGGCCGACCGCGCCGACAGGGCGGAACGGTCGGTGTGGCTCGCCGCCTCGACCGGTGCCGGCGTCATGTTGCTGGTCGCGGTGATTGCCGTGCTGTTCCAGGAGCCGATCGTCAGCGTGTTCCTCGGCGACGTGCCCAACGCGCCGGCGACGATCGAGAACGGGGTGAACTACCTCCGGATCCGATCGATGGAGTTCGCGTTCATCGGCATCACGCAGGTCATGCTCGGCGCGTTCCGCGGCGCCGGCAACACGAAAATCGCGATGAGTATCTCCATCGTCACACTCTGGGTGGGCCGCGTCGGCACGGTCGGGTTGCTTGTGTTCGGGCTGGGCTGGGGCGCGACGGGCGTCTGGATCGGGATGGCCGTCGGCAACATCGTCGGGGTGCTGATCAGCGTGCCGTGGTTCCTCCGTGGGACCTGGCGCGAGAAGTACATCGACGACGATGACGTCGAACGCGGCGAGGTCGAACCCGACGCAGAGGACCCCTCGTCCGTGACGCCAGAAGGGGCCAGCGAGGACTGACCGTTACACAACCCTGATTCGGTATCGGGAGCTCATACTGGCGGCTGTACGTACGTGAAAACTCGAATTGAAAATCCAGGCGGAACGGGTCTATCTCCGCAGTAGTGGAGACTGGTGAGTAAAAGAATTACAGCCACCAGTATGAGCATCACCGGGGAAATCGGTCAAGTGTTCAGCACGACATCTACGACCCACTCGGCCGCTTCCGGCCGATAGCTCGGCTCTAGTCAGCGAGTACCGTCAGTCCTGCGGACCGTCACGTCCTCGGGCAGCGCCGACAGCGCCGTGGCCGGCCAGCCGTCGTGGAGCAGCGTCACCGACAGCTCCGGGTTCGCCTCGACCAGCGCCGCCACGCCGCGGGCGGCGGCTTCGTAGGCGGACGTATCGAGCCGCTCGGGTAGCTGCGCCGTGAGCGGGTAGACGTCCGAGAGCGCGGGCGGGACCGGCCCGAACGGCGGCACGAGCCGCCAGTACCCGTCGAAGCTGCGCTCGACCTCGCCCCCGCCGACCAGCAGGTCCCCGGCGACGTCGAGCCGGGCCAGGCGCTCGTGGTGGCGCAGTACCTCCGGTCGGCGCGGGCTGTCCGCCGAGAGGTAAAAGAAGGCGTCTTTCGAGACGGGATCGGTGGCTTCGAGCTGCGCCGCGTGGTCGAGCAGCGCGCGGTAGCCGTCGAGCATTCGGGGGTGGCCCCGGGCCCGCGCCTCGACGAGTTCCAGCAGATTCCCGCGACGGATCGCGTCCCGGACCCGGCGCATCTCGCCGAAGGACACCGAGAGGTTGTGCTCGGCCAGCAGGCGGTGCCGGCGCGATTCCTCGGCCTCCCGGAGGTCGGCCGGGGTGTGGTCCTCGCAAACGGAACAGGCACAGGGGAGCTCGGTGAGATCCTCGAGGTGTTCGGTCCCGTGGACAGTCAGGCAGCGGTCGTCGCGGGCGTACAGCGCGTACGCAGCGGAGTCGAACAGGTCACAGCCCAGCGCGGCGGCGAGCGCGAACATCATGGGGTGGCCGGCGCCGAAGAGGTGCACGGGTGCGTCCTCGTCGAGTCCGCGCTTCGTCGCCGCCACGACCTCGACGAGCTCCGCGTAGCGGTACTCGTTCATCAGCGGGACGACGGCGCCAATGGGGTGGACGTCGAGATCCGTCTTCGCGGCTGCCCGCGCCGCTTCCTCACGCAAGTCAGGGTACGTCGAGCCCTGGATCGGCGCGCTGACGAGCATCTCGCCGGTGTCCATCGCCGCCGCGGTTTCGAGGCGCTCCTGGGTCGTTTCCTGCTCCTCGGCGGCTTGCCCGCGGGGAACGTCCGGCGGCGTCGGGATGTCGACCGGCGTGGCGATGTCCGTCCCGATCTCCTGCTGGAACTCGATGATCTCCCGGGTGGTCACGTCGATCTCGCCGTACTCGGCCAGCTGGAACGACCCCGAATCGGTCATGATCGCGCCGGGGAAGTCGAGTAACTCGTGGACTCCCTGCTCCAAGGCGGGTTCGCGGAGGTCGTCGCTGCCGTGGAGGATATAGCTGTTCGTGATGAGGATCTGCGCGCCGAACCGCTCGGCGAGGGCCGACGGCGGCACGCCCTGCACGTGGGGGTTGACCACCGGCAACAGCGCCGGCGTCTCGACGGTCAGGTCGGCGCGCGGGACGGTCAACTCGCCCACGCGCCCCGCTCCGTCGTAGGACCGCACCTCGAAGTGGCTCATTGCCCGCTCTAACCACTGGCTGGCGGGTAAGGATTGCGTTCTCCCGCGTCTGTCGACCTGCCGTCCGCGGGATCTGTTGTTCGCACGCTGGACGATCGACCAGCGGAGTGCTCTGTTGATTCATCTATCGTCCGACGTGACTTTGTTACATGGCACGGAACAGTATCGAGGGGTTCAGCGTGTTTATCACCAGATATGTCACGCTCAGTCTTCAGTGAATCACGGCGGACTGAAAGGGCGTTGACGGCTTCGCCGTCAGCTCGGGAAGCTTCGCTTCCCGGTGAGGCGCGGTCGCGGAGCCCCGACGACGCAAGCACTGCAGCGACCGAAGGGAGCGAAGCGCGCAGCGAGTCGCGGCCCGCGAGCGCGCCGAGGGCTTTCTACGAGACAGCAGATAAACACCCTTCTCCGGCAAATAACCGACCTACTCCTCGAACAGTTCGTAGTAGCAGATCCCAAACGCGGAGCGGCCGTCGGGGAACTCGTCGTCGCGGATGTCCGCGAGCAGGTCCTCGTAGTCAGCAGTGGCCACTTCGATGGACTCGTTGTAATCGAGCGACTGGTCGCCAGCCGGTGCACAGCCTTCGGCTACGAAGTAGTGAAACACCGAATCGGAGTAGCCATTTGCGGGTTCGACGGTCGTCAGGTGTTCGACCTCGGCGGCCTTGTGACCGGTTTCCTCTTTCAGTTCCCGGTGGACAGCCTCGGCAGGGTCCTCGCCGGGTTCGAGGTTGCCGGCAGGGAGTCCGCGGTTCACGCGCTCGACGGCCTGGCGCCACTCTTCGATGACGACCACTTCGTCGTCGGTGTTGAACGGGAGGATCACCACGCTCTCGGTCTCCGAGAGGTAGTCAAACTCCGTCTCGGTGCCGTCCGGGAGCCGCACCTGCTGGTTGACAACGTCGAATCCCTCACAGCTGTACGCGACCTGTTCTGAGCGGATCTCCCACTGGAGCTCTGTCATGATCCGGACTCGGTCTGCTCGCTGCAAAAGGGTGTGGACATCACTATCAGAGCACGCCCTGCGCCCGATCCAGCCAGGTGACGATAGCGACGTGGGGCAGCGTCAGAACGGCGATCAACACGAGATACAGCGCGACCAGGTCGGCCGTCCCGCGCGGCGTCTCCGGGACCAGCAGGTACAGCCCGCCGAGCAGGGCCAGTGCCCCGGCGGTCATCGGGGCTGCGTCGCGGGCGAATCGCCAGACTGCCGGCGCGATGCGACCCCGTTCGAGCGCGCGGACGGACTGCTCGTCGAGGAACACCGCCCGGCTGATGTGCCGCAGCGAGTGCCAGACACAGAAGTAGACGCCGATCGCGAGGATCGGCGGCACAAGCAGGAAGAAGGCGGTGAGCAGCCCCACTTCGCCGGCGTCGAGCAGCCACGGCCCGCGGTCGGCAGCCCGCAGATACCCGAGACCGAGCGTCGCGAGCGCTCCCAGCCCGTACAGGCCGGCTACGAGCAGCCGGGCCTCGGTCCTGAACAGCGGCGCCAGCGCGTCGGCGGCGGCGGGATTGAACAGCCCGACGAGGCTGGCGGCCACGAACTCGTACTCGCCGGGGAACGCCACGAGCGGGAGCAACATTGGCGCGGCCCCGCGGACGAGTACTGTCAGGGCCCGCTGACCGGCCGCCCGCAGGTACCCGGTGTCCGCGAACTTGAACATGGGGTACAGCTCACCCTGGCCCCAGTGAAACCAGGTCAGCAGGATGAAGAAGGCGAACGCGGCGACCGGCCACAGGAACCAGACGACGCCGTAGGCAGCCCCCAGGACGAGGTAGACGCCGCCGACGACGCCCAGCCAGCGAGCCGACAGTCGCTCGCCGAGCTGGCGGGGCGCAACGAGGTGGTCGACCGCCCCGTGGGGCAACCCCAGCAGGAGGACGCTCACGAGCAGCGGCGCGAACTGGTAGCGCTGCGGGATGGGGCCGGCGGCCAGCGAGACGGCCGTTACGCCCGCGAGCACGACCCAGCCGGTCCCGAGGACGTACGAAGATGCCAGGCCACGCGCTCGCCGGTCAGTGCCCGCGAGGACTGTTGATCTCATCCGTCGATTTCAGGTTCGGGGCCGGTGCCCAGCACCGTCGCTTTCCATTCGCTCAGCGCCCCGCTGCCCGCCCGGTCGAGCAGCCACATGTACAGGTACAGACACTGGACGACAAAGAGGTTGGTCGTCAGGAAGAACAGCGCCTCCTCGACCGGGAGGCCGAGGAGTCCGATGCCGATCGTGTGCTGGCTCGAGATCGTCCAGAGCCCGACGTCGATCGCGAGCCGGTCGATCAGCCAGTAGTAAAGCGTCGGCACGGCCAGCGCGACCAGGGCGGTCCGGCGGATCTCCCAGACGTACGGCCAGCCGAAGCTCCACTGGATCGCCAGGATCGGCCCGGCCCACAGCAGGATTGCCCCGAGGTAGAACGTCGCTGTGGTCCCCGTGAGGACGTAGCCGACGGCGGACACGGAGAGCCCGGCGACGGCGCCGACCACGCGGCGGCCCGCGCCGATCCGGAGCGACCGGTCGCGGATCGCCGGGAACTGGAACAGCCACAGGGCGGTCAGCACCGGCTGGAGGAGGAAAAATAGGTACTCGCCGACCGGCGCGTGCCAGAGCTGGCCTGCCGTGGTGCCCTCGCCGTACCACCAGACCCCCTCCGCGATCAGCAGGTTGTCCCACGGTGTCGTGTAGACGAACGCCAGAAACAGTACGATGGCGACACCGCTGAGCGGCTGTGGTCCCCACCAGGCGTCCTTCCGGTAGATGGCGAGCACACCCAGGGCTACCATCGGTGGCAGCACGAACACAAGGTGGAACTCGAGGTAGGTGAGGGGAGCCATCTGTGTCGGTGGGGCGCTGTGCCGGTCCAGCCGTCCAGCCGGGGGTGGCCGGCCGCCAGCGGTGCCCAGTGTGTTCATATACGATAACCGGTGTAAAAATCCTGCAAGCATACCTGTCAGGCACGTCCGGCCACCTCACCGCCTGGGGAGACAGCGTGGGCGCTCACGCCCGGTAGCCTGCCACTGGGCGCGCAGCGATCAAGCAGCTGTGGGCCCGCTCCGGCGGGGACCCGGATCACTGGGCGGATACAACCGCCGGGACTGTCACACCAGCGGCCCGGGCTGGCCAGTTTTCGCCATACCTGTAAGGTTGTGGACACGGACAGCGGCTCATACGGTCGTGCGTGACTTTTTACCGCTATAGAATCGCGTGTTGGACGTTTCAACCCGTGAAACCAGCGATATTGGGCCCCAGTGCTGAAAATAATCACGCACGACCGTATCAGGGCGGACAGACGTCGAGCTGGGTCCGGGTGACGGTCGCCTCCTCGGAGACGCTGTCGATCCAGACGCGAACCGGCGACCGGTCGGGCAGTTCGACCACGACACGGTCCTCGTCTTCGAGCTGAGAGACGGGGAGTTCTGTTCCGTCTGGGCGGGCGGCTGATGCCCCGAGCACGCCGCCGTCGACCGCAAATTCGAGTCGTAGCCCGCCCTCTGAATCCGAGGCCTCGAAGGAGTCGATGACGGAGCCGCTCAGCAGCGTTCGGTCGACCCCGTAGGAGCTGTTGTGGGCCACCTCGGGGTCAGCGCCGAACTCCTCGCAGTCGTACTCCCCGAGGACGTCGACGGTCACCGAGCCGTCGGTGGTGCCCCCGGTCAGCACCGTGTACAGGCCGTACGCGCCGAACACCGCCGCGGCCAGCGCACCGACTGCCAGCACCGCCAGGATCGCCCGATACGCCAGCGACCGCTCTGCCATATCCGGATCATCGGCCTGCGGCCTGTAAAAGCTGTCCGAGGCACCGTCGAACGGGCCAGCACCGCCTACCGGTCGGGTTCGAAGAACTCCTCGAGGAGTTTCCGCTGGGCAGCACGGAGATGCTGGTGGTACGTCTGGCGGGAGATGTCCATCGACTCGGCGAGCTCCTCGCCCGAGACTGGCCGGGGGAACTCGAAGTAGTTGCTCAGGTACGCCGTCTCGAGGGCGGTGTACTGGCGGTCGGTGAGGCGTTCAGCGACTGTCGCGGTGAACTCGGCGGTGGGCCGCGGGTCCCGTTCGCGCTCGCGTTGGCGCACCAGGTTGACGCCGTCGTAGTTGGATTCTAGCACCGACACGACGGACCTGACGTCGCCCTCGACCGGCAGGTCGACGTGGAGCTGTGCGGTGCCGGACTCCCCGGAGACGGACAGATCGCGGACCGTCGCACCGTACTCCGCCAGCTGCTGGAAGATGTTTGCGTCCGAGAGTTCGATCGAGGCGGCGATCGTGTCGTCCTGTTCGGCGATCACGAACCCGTCCCTGATCGTCTCGCACCGGTCGAGGCTTTCCTGGAATTCGGCGCCGCTGTCGGCCATCGTGACGAACATCCGCAGCGCGTTGCCGTCCGTGACTGTCGACCCGTTGTAGCTGACCGACCCCTTCGACACCGTTGCGAGTTCGATCAGCGGGAACGACTCGTCGGTGATTTCGAACCCGAGTTCGGTAACCCTGTCGGCGGTCAGCACGCGTTTGGTCTCCAGGGCGTTCATCCCGCTGGCGATCATCTGCCCGATCGCCTCGAACACCTTGCACTCCCGGCGGTCGAGCACGCCGGATCGTTCGGCGTAAACGGCCAGCACGCCGTAGCTCGTCCGCCGGTAGGTCAGCGGGACGACCGCCATCGACGTCGCGCCGAACGCGCCCGGCGCGATCGGGGCCGGGATGTCGTCGCCCGCGGAGTAGACGGTCACCTTCCCGTCCTCGATTACACCGTCGAACAGGGTCCCGGACCACTCGCCGCCGCTCGCCCCCGTCCCGGTCTGTTGGGTATCACCAGCGTCGACACGGACTGACAGCTCCGTTCCGGCCGCCGTCGAGTCGCCGATCCAGGCGTGGCAGTAGCCGTCGATCGCCGTGATCTCGGCACAGACTTGCTGCTCGATCTCGGCGCGGCTCTCGGCGTTGACCAGCACGTGGCTGATGTCGTTGACGAGGCCGCTGGCCCGGCCCAGCACGCGCTCGAGCGCCTGGCGCTCCTCCCGCAGCGAGTCGGCGCGCTGTTTGGCCATGGCTTCGGCCTCCTTTCTGTCGGTGACGTCGTTCTGGAAGCCGACGTAGTGGATCACCTCGCCGTCGGCGTCGGAGATCGGCGCGATCGTCACCTGGTTCCAGAACGGTGTCCCGTCCTCGCGGTAGTTGATCAGTTCGACCGACACCGGCTCCTCGGCGTCGATCGCCTCCCGCATCTCCCGGACGGGCTCTTCGTCGGTGTCGGGCCCCTGCAGGAACCGGCAGTTCCGCCCGAGCACGTCCTCGGCAACGTAGCCGGTCAGCTCCTCGTAGGCGTCGTTGACGTACACCATCGGGTTGTCCGGCAACGACGGGTCCGAAATCGTGATGCCGACCGGCGCCTCGTCGACTGACCGGACGATCGTGTCGGCCGTCGGCGTCGGGAGGTCGTCGTTCGTGCCCGAGATGTGACTGACGGCGTGGGTCTCGATCGCCTCCCGGAGCCGTTCGTGGGCCTCCGCCCCGCCTTTCGGGATGTACGCTGACACCCCCGCCTCGACTGCTTCGCTCGCGATCGCTTCGCTCCCGTGGGCCGTGTACAGCACAATCGGGAGCAGCTCGTAGGTCGACTGGACCTGCCGGAGCAGCTCGATCCCCGAACCATCGGGCAGTTCGTACTCAGTCACCACCACGTCGGTCCGGCGGTCCCTGAGCGTCACCAGCGTCTCCGAGAGCGAGTCAGCGACCGTCACCTGACAATCGGCGGATTCGAGCGTCGAAACGGTATCCCCGACCGCGTCGCTGTCGTCCACCACGAGTATGCGTGGTCGCGCCACAGCCACTATCGGGGCCAGAGCACATTTATATCTTGGTGAACGTTCCCCCGGATTTACGAGCTGTCCAGCCGGTCAGCGGCGTGGTACGTCGGATGGGTCGCGAGCATCACGACGACGACGCCGAATAGCCCGAACACGACGTTCGTGGAGCTGTAGTCGCCACCGACGACCAGCGGGACGACGAGGTTGAGGACCACGATCGCCAGACCGACCAGTAGCGCTCCGGAACCCGCGACGACGATCCGCTTGAGCTGGCCCGTATCCTCCGTTTCTAGCTCGAACACGGGCGTGGTCAGTCGTCAGCCGGGATCGCGTCGGACGTCGCACCGTACTCGGCACCGCCACTGACCGTGTCGACGTTGTTGATCGTGTAGTTGATCACCAGGAACGAGAAGCCGTACTTGGCGACGACGTCGAAGGCGCTGTAGCCCCACGACGTGATGCCGGCGTCCGCGATGAGTGCGAGCCCTTCGTTCCCGACGGCCCACCAGATCGTGTACCCGAACCACAGCACGACCGTCAGCAGCTTCAGCGTGTTGAAGATGTCAGCCGTTCCTGCTGCCTTGGCGTCCTCGGGCCACTCGACCAGCAGGATGTACACGACCACCAGGAAGAACGTGCAGCTGATCGCGTACCAGAACCACCGCATGAGGTGTGCCGAGGTCGTCAGTGCGGCCGCGAGCCCGGTGATCATGATGCCGACGTCGAAGATGATCGCGGTGAAGATCTTCGTGATGTTCGATCCTGCGATCAGCCCGAGTGCCAGCAGGATGAACGGTGTCGAGAACGCCCAGGTGAGGTAGCGTCCCCACAGGCTGATCGTGCCCTCGACTTCCTCACCGCTGTGGGCCAGCTCCGTCGTCTCGCCGGCCATCGCGTGTCCCTCAGGCATCTCAAGGATGCTTATGGTCAGCCCCGATGCCAGTCCGCTGTAGCTCGCGACCGACACCGCCGAGACTGCCATCGCCGAGACGATGATCAGCTGCGAACGGGGATCGTCGACGTTCCGTGCCAGGAACGCAAAAAACAGCAGTGACAGGCCTGCTAGCGCAATGTTCACGTAGATCGAACTGCCGAGCACGGCGTCGTTGAGCACGTGCTCGAACATGTCCGACTGGCTGACTTGCAGTACCACCGATTCGACCGTGCTTGCCTGAACCATGGGTCGACACCCCAACCTTGGGTGCTTTTCACAAAGAATTCGATTCCATACTAGTAAGGACCACCCGGCGACCTGAAGATATAAATCATTTATGCCGAACCGAATACTCAGTCGGTCGACGAGCAGTGTCAACTGGCCGAAAAAGACAGCATGTGCAACAGGAATAGCGCCTGGGACATAAAGGCGCCGAGCGCGGAGACGAACCGGATGTCGACCCCGAGCGCGGTGGTCGGCGCGTAGACCCTGATGACGAACCACATGAGCAGGTCCTCGATCCGGAGGAGTTTGCGGGCGCGCTCTGCGCTGAGTGAACCGCCGAGTAGGACGTGCCGCTGGCGAATCAGCAACAGCCCGGCGAGAAACACCGTCGCCATCCCGAGCAGCGCCAGCCGTCCGAGGACCAGTTCCAGGGTGTCGGTCCCCTCGTAGGCGACGATCAGGGTGCGCCGCAGTACGATCGCCGGCGCGACTGGGAGGGTCACGAGCAGCCCGGCGATGGCTATGGCGATCTTGGTCCGGATCGGCATCGCGAACGTGCGGTTGACCGTCGCCTTTGCCCGCTCGTACTCGCCGCCCTCGAGCACTCGCTCGATGATGTCCTCCTGGGGCATACCGCTCTCCTCGTGTTGTCCAGATGTGGCTCCAGTGAGGTCAACCTTTTTGCAACTGATACTGTCGGACGTAACTCTGTGTCACATCGTGACACTCTCCTGGCTGTATTCGCACGGTTGAACGGCTGAACACGACGCGTGACTCCACGAAATTACGTCCGACAGTATCAGATATACGGCCAGACGTGACTCCGTCCAGTGCCAGGACAGTCCATCGGCTGTGTCATGGCCCGACCAACGGGAGTTGGGACGGCATGGCGTAACTGAATCACGTCTGGCTGTATAGCAGAGACTGGTGAGTAAAAGAATTGGCCGGGCCTGGAACGGCCACTCGCATCGCGGTTCGATGTAGAAATCGATTTGTGGGTCGAGGGAGTCGTTCAGGTATGCGGGTTGTCATCATCGGTGCGGGCGAAGTCGGGACGTCGATCGCCGCCAACCTGGCCAGCGAACACGACGTCGTCGTCATCGACATCGACGAGCGACGCGCGGAGCAGCTGAAGTACGACCTGGACGTCCTGACGCTCACGGGGGACGGCACCTCCATGGAGACGCTGGAAACCGCCGAGATCACCAGCGCGGACATGCTGATCGCGTGCACCGACGACGACCGGACGAACATTGTGGCGTGTGCAACGGCGAAGGCGCTTTCCAACCCGTTCACGATCGTCCGCACGAAAAACGTCGAGTATCTCCAGACGTGGGAGCGTAACAACGACGCGTTCGGCGCCGACTTCGTCGTCTGCTCGGACCTGCTGACTGCACAGAACATCGTCCGGATCGTCGGGCTGCCGGCGGCGATCGACGTCGACCCGTTCGTCGGCGGCCTCGTCCAGATGGCGGAGTTCGAGATCACCGAGTCGAGCCCGGTGACGGGCCAGACGGTCGTTGAGGCCGACCGCTACGAGTCGCTGACGTTCGCCGGCCTGTTCCGGGACGACGAGCTGTTGCTCCCCAGCGGCGACACACGGATCGAGCCCGGCGACCGGGCCGTCGTGATCGGTAGTCCCGAGAGCGTCCAGCTGTTCGCCAACGACATCGCTCCCGAGACCACCCCGGACCGCGCCGACGAAATCGTCATCATCGGCGGCAGCGACATCGGCTACCACACGGCGCGGCTACTGGAGCAGCGCCAGTTCTCCCCGCGGCTGGTCGAGCAGGACGAGCAGCGGGCCCGATACCTCGCGGAGGAGCTGCCCGGAACGACCGTCATGCAGCACGACCCGACGGACACGGAGTTTCTCCAGCGCGAGCACATCGACGAGGCGGAGATCCTGGCCGTGGCACATGAGTCCGACGAAAAGAGCCTGCTGATCTCCGTGCTGGCGAGCCGACTGGGGGTCGACCGGGTGATCGCGGTCGTCGACACCGCGGAGTACGTGACGATCTTCGAGGAGATCGGAATCGACGTGGCGATCAACCCCAGGGGGGCGACCGCCGAGGAGATCACCCGGTTCAGCTTCGAGAGCGTCGCCGAGAACCTCGCCGTCCTGGAGAACGACCAGGCCGAGGTGCTGGAACTCCAGCTGGGCAAAGACTCCGGGCTGGTCCGCAAACCGATCAGGGACCTCGACCAGGAGATCGACGGCCAGTTCGTGATCGGCGCGATCGCACGGGGCCAGTCGCTGATCACCCCACGGGGGAACACCGAGTTGCGGCCGGGGGACCATATCGTCGTGTTCGTCGAGACGGACGCCATCGCCGAGATCACTGCGATGACCTGAGATGGTTCGATCGAGGGTGCGCGTCAGGTGGCGGGCGAGCCTCGCACTGACGGGGCTGGTGTTGGTCGCACTCGCGGTACCGCTGGCGTTTCCGGCGGTCGTGGCGCTGTACTACGGCGAGTCGCTTCTCCCGTTCGGAGTCGCGATCGGGGTTACGGTCGCGCTGGGCGGAGCGATGCGGCGGCTGGCGGACCCCTCGGAGAACCTGGGGCCGCGGGAGGCGTTTCTCGCCGTCTCGCTGATCTGGTTTCTCGTCGCCGCGGTCGGGGCGATCCCGTTTCTCGTTGCTGGCGCCGGGACGATCGGCGGGCCCGTTACCGCACTGTTCGAGGCGATGAGCGGCCTGACGACGACCGGGGCGACCGCGATCCGGGACTTCTCTGCTCACTCGCAGTCGATTCTGATGTGGCGGCAGGTGATCCAGTGGCTGGGTGGCCTGGGCATTCTCATCCTGGCGACCGCCGTGCTCTCGTCGCTGAACGTCGCGGGCGCACAGCTCATGGAAACCGAGACCCAGACCCGGACCGTCGACAAGCTCACCCCGCGGATCTCCGAGACTGCACGGCTGATCTGGGGGCTGTACGTCGGACTCACGCTGCTGGCGATGGGGGCCTACTGGGCGCTCGGACTGCTGGGGGTCGCCCCGAACATGGACCTGTACAACGCCGTCGCCCACGGGTTCACGACGGTCGCGACCGCCGGGTTCTCGCCCGAACCCGAGAGCATGGGCGCGTTCGCGCCAGCGGTCCAGTGGATCGCCATCCCGTTCATGGTGACAGCGTCGACGAGTTTCGTCCTGCTGTACTTCGCGATCAAGGTCGACCCGATGCGCCTGTTGCGAAACGAGGAGTTCCACTTCTACCTCGGCACCATCACGTTCTTTACTGCTATCGTTGCAGGGGTGCTGACGCTGAGTGCCAATCCGGCGTTCGACCCCGAAGAGATCCTGCGACACGCGCTGTTCAACGTCGCTTCGATCGTCACGACGACCGGGTACGCGAGTACGGATTTCGACGTCTGGGGCCCGGCGGCCAAGCACATGCTATTTCTCTGCATGTTCTTCGGCGGGATGGTCGGGTCGACGACCTGCTCGATCAAGTCGCTGCGCTGGCTGGTCGCGTTCAAATCGCTGTACCGCGGCCTGTACACGAGCATCCACCCCGAGGCGATCCGGCCGGTCCGCGTCTCGGGCGACCCCGTCGACGAGGAGACGATCCGGGACATCTACGCCTACCTGCTGCTCAGCCTGATCATCTTCTTCCTGCTGACCGTGCTGGTCGTCGTGGACGCCGCACGCGCGGGGGCAGACGTCTCCCAGTTTGACGCGATGGGGGCGGCCGCCTCGACGTTTCTCAACATCGGCCCGGCGTTCGGCGAGGCGGGGCCCTACGGCACGTACAACGTGTTCCCGACGTCAACGAAGGTGGTGATGGTGATCCTGATGTGGATCGGGCGCATCGAGATCATCCCGGTGCTGGTGCTGTTCACGAAGTCGTTCTGGACCTCCTAACGGCGCTCGGGGGTCCGAGCGTCTCCGGCCGCGCCCGCTCGGCCAACCGAAGCGTTCAAACCCGGGCCGGCCACACCCCCCAACACACGATCCAGTGTCGGGTATGACATGGCGCATCGACTGGCAGGCGAGTGTCAGCCTCCTCGGCACGATTCTGAAGTACCTGGCGGTGACAATGCTCGTCCCGCTCGTGGTGGCGGTCGTCTACATGGAGGACATCTGGGTGTTCGTGGTCACGATCGCGCTCACTGTGTTGATCGGATTGGCCCTCGAACGGCTGGACCCGAAGCCGGATCTCGGCGCGCTGGAGGCGCTGTTGCTGGTGTCGCTGTCGTGGATCGCAGTGTCCGTCATCGGGACGATCCCGTACCTGCTGGGTGGGTTGGGGACCGACTCGACGGTCGGCCTCCAGACAGGCTCGGCGGGTGCGATGGTCGACTCGATCGTCAACGCGCTGTTCGAGTCGACCAGTGGCCCGGCGGGATGGGAATCATCGTGCTGATGATCGCGATCCTCCCGGAAGTCGCGGTCAACGGCGCCCAGCTGATGGAGTCGGAGGCGCCGGGGCCGGATCTCCAGAAGCTCACGCCCCGTATCGCCGAGACTGCGCGTGCGCTCTGGATCATCTACTTCGGGTTCACGGTCCTGCTGATGACCGTTCTGTTCGTGCTCGGACAGACCGGCCTCGCCGAGGAGATGGACCTGTACAACGCTGTAGCTCACGGGTTCTCGACGCTCCCGACCGGCGGGTTTTCGCCGCAGGCCGACAGCATCGCTGCGTTCTCGGCGGTCGTGCAGTGGGTGATCATCCCGTTCATGATCGTCGCCGGCGTCAACTTCGCGCTGTTCTGGCATCTTCTCCGGGGAAACCCCCGGCGAATGCTCAACAACGTCGAGTTCCGGACCTACGCCGGGATGCTCGCCGTCCTGTTCGCGGTACTGGCGGCGATGCTGTACAACGGGGCGGTTCCCGCGACCGAGCCCGGCGGCGTAACCGACGGCGCAACAGAGAACGCCCTACGGCAGGCGGCGTTCCAGATCGGCTCGCTGATGAACTCCACCGGGTTCGCAACGGCGGACTTCGCCGAATGGGCCGACGGCGGGACCAGCGCACAGATGCTGCTTTTGTTCGCGATGTTCGTCGGCGGCTCCGCGGGCTCGACTGGCGGCGGAATCAAGGTGATCCGGTGGCTGGTCGTGGTGAAGTCGATCAAGCGGGAGCTGTTCAACACGGCACACCCCGACGTCGTCGAGCCGGTTCGCCTCGGCGGGAACGTGATCGACGAGGACGCGGTCAGGGGAATCATGGTCTTCACGCTCCTGTACCTGATCCTGCTCGGTGTCGCTGCCGTGTTTATCATGCTCGACCCGTACCACGCCATCGAGGGCGATCTGTCCGTGTTCGAAGGGCTCAGCGCCTCGCTTGCCACCATCGGGAACATCGGTCCGGGCTTTGGCCGGCTGGGCCCGTTCGGAAGCTACCTGTTCTTCTCGAACCCCTCGAAACTCCTGATGGTCGTTCTGATGTGGCTCGGCCGCCTCGAGATCGTCCCCGTGCTCGCGCTGCTGGTCTCCGGGATCGATCGCTCGGGTTGATCCGCCCCGACCGAGACACCGATACTGGTCGCGGGAACCACGTGGATCGGGACACCTAAAGCGGTGGCGGGCAAGGACACGGCTATGAACGGGGTCAAAAAGCGGGCAGCTTACTACATCCTCTTCATTTCGGTGCTGATCCTCATCGCCTCCGTTGCGTATGACCTCGCGATGAAAGCGGTGGAGCCGCGACCCTATCCCCCCGACGGCGTCGAAGTCTCGCTGTTTCGAGACGTTCACCGCGACCGGCTACGGCTCGGACTCGCCGTGGCTGAGTCCGGAGCTGAACCTGCTAGTCATCCTGCTCGATCTGACGGGCGTGGCGCTGTTCTTCCTCGCGCTGCCAGCTGTCCTGATCCCGCTGTTTCAGGACGCGCTGTCGCGCTCGCCATCCACCGAGATCGAGGACGGGCTCGCGGATCACGTGGTCGTCTGCACCTACTCGGCGCGCGCGGAGATCCTCATCGACGAACTCACCGCAAGCGATATCGAGTACGTGCTGGTCGAGCCTGACCCCGAGGAGGCGCTCGAACTGGACGAGGGTGGGTACTCGGTCGTTCACGGCGACCCTGAGTCGGTGACGGCCCTGCAGCGGGCAAACGTCTCCGACGCCCGGACCCTGGTCGCTGACGTCTCCGACCGCGTGGACGCGAGTATCGTCCTCGCCGCCAAGGAGGCCGCCGAGGACACTCGGGTCATCAGCATCATCGAGGACCCCGACAAGGAGCCGTACCACCGGCTCGCCGGCGCCGACGACGTGCTGACGCCGCGGAATCTCCTGGGGAGCGGGCTCGCCCAGAAAGTGACCGCCGGGCTCAGCACTGACCTCGGTGACGCCATCGAGATCGGCGAGGAGTTCGACGTCATGGAGATCCCGATCCGGCAGGGCAGCGACCTGGCGGGGACGTCGCTCGCTGATTCGAGCATCCGCGAGCAGTTCGGCGTCAACGTGGTTGGCGTGTGGCACCGCGGCGAGTTCGAGACCCCGCCCTCGACGGGACGCGAACTCGAGAGCGGGACCGTCCTGCTCGCGGCCGGCAGCCCGGACCAGCTCGAGGCGCTCGCTTCGGCGACCCGGGCCTCCGCGCGGCGCTTCCGCCGTGGCGAAACCGTCGTCGTGGGCCACGGCGAGGTCGGCCGGACAGTCACCGACGCGCTGGCGGCGGCGAACCTGCCGTACACCGTCGTCGACAGGGAAGAGCGGCCGGCTGTCGACGTCGTCGGCGACGCCACCGACGCGGAGACGCTCGGGCAGGCCGGCGTTCCTGACGCCCGCTCGGTCGTCCTGGCGATCCCGGACGACACGACGACGGAGTTCGCCACGCTCGTCGTGCGCGACCTCAACGACTCGGCCGAGGTGATCGCGCGGGCCGACGACGTGGGAGCCATCGGGAAAGGGTTCCGGGGGGGCGTCGACGAGGTCGGGTCGATCAGGAAGATGTACCGCGCCGGGGCGGACTACGTGCTCTCGCTGGCGACTGTCAGCGGGCGCTCGATCGCTTCGGAGATCATCGAGAGCGAGGAGTTCCTGACCGTCGGCACGAAGGTAAACGTCGTCCGCACGCCCGCCCCCGGCCTGGCCGGGAAGACCATCGCCCAGGCGGGGGTCCGCGAACGTACCGGCTGTACCGTCGTCGCAATCGAGCGCAACGGCCAGCTCCGGACCGCCGTCAACCCCCAGTTCCGGATCCAGGAGGGTGACGAACTCGTCGTCGCCGGCACCGCCGCCGGCACCAGCCGGTTCGTCAGCGAGTTCTGCTGAACGGGCGGTGTCCGCTACGATGGGAGATGCAAGTGAAAGGCTTCCAGCACGCAAGCTATATTCCGGTCGGGCCGATAGCTCAACCAACCAGCATGGTCGAGATCGAGGACCTCGATACCTACCGGGTGCACAACGACATCGGCCCGGACGACCCCGCGCCGCGGGCGCCCCAGGGGCCGCCGGACGCCGAGAACGAGCAGTTCCGGGTCTGGCTGTTCGACGCCGAGGAGTCCGAAACGGTGCCGGACATCTACATCGTCGCCCAGGATCCGTCGCCACTTGACTTCCGGATGTGGGTGTTCGTCGGCCGCGGGGAGACGTCGCAGTTCTCGATGCGTGCCTCCCACAAGTACAGCGAGGACGAGGTCGTCGAGAGCGGCCGCGAGGACTGCTGTGAGGTGCTGTTCGCGGGCGAGTCACTGCGTGCCGAGCACTGCCCGCCGGCGGTCGAACAGCTAGCTCGCGACCTTTCGGGAGCGGAGGTGCTGTTGCCGCCGGAACGCGATACCGGTGACGGCCACGGCGGACCGATCAACTACTGAGAAAGCGAGGCTACCGGCGACCAGCCACAGACGCTACATTCCGATCGGGCTGTCTCGTGGAGAGCGCCACAGTCCGGACACTGCTTTTTGTTGTAGCTCTCTTCCCACTCGACGTCGTCAGTCTCGTACCCGCGCTCGGAGAGGAACTCGTCGAAAAGTTCGTCGTCGGGTGGTGCGGACACCATACGTGGTATGCTTTGGCACACCAGCATATAGTTCTATTGGTGATGGTGTTTGTTGCCAGTTGGCACACTGTGTCCGTACGTTCAGGTACGAAGCGGGTTAGGGGTGATTGTTCGGGGAATCAGCGCTGCGAGGTACAGATCCTGAAAAAATCTCCTGGCAGTCCGGCTTAGCGACTGCTCGAGTAATCTCAATTCGGGTTTTCACGTACGTACAGCCACCAGTATGAGAACGTAGGATGGTGGGTAAGGGGTGGGGGTAAGGGGTGGGGGTGTTGGCACCGGTATGATGCCAGCAACAGGTTCTCAGCCGTGATGGGTATTAAAACTGATGGCCGTATTATCGCATTTGATACTGGTCCGGGCCGTGATCAGGAGTTAATATATGACAGTTGTCAGCGTCTCGATGCCGGAGGAGTTGCTGGAGCGCCTGGACACATTCACAGAGGAGCACAGGTACACCGGGCGCAGCGAGGTCGTCCGGGAGGCATCGCGGAACCTGCTCAACGAGTTCGAGGACAAACAGCTCGAAGACCGGGAGCTGATGGGCGTCGTCATCGTCCTGTTCGACTACTCGGTGATGCCCGTCGACCGGATCGACGCGGTCGTTTAGTCGACCAGAGCAATACGGTCGTCTGAGCGGCCGGATCGACGCGGTCGCGTCTCTTACTCCGCCAACCAGGCGTCATCGATCCGCAGCTGTCCACGTGTGCCGTCCCATTCGGTCTCGGAGTCGAGTTCGATCCGCCGGGACATGTGGGGGCCGTCCCGGACCAGCGTTTCGAACTCCCCGCCTTCCCCGAGCACGTGGACGCCGTAGCTGTCGTTGAGCTCCTGCAACTCCGCTAGCGTGTCGGCGTCGAGGGTCCGCCCGAGCCAGGATTCGTCCAGCCCGCCGGCCGCGACGCGGATGATCGTGATCTCGAACCCCGCCGCGAGCATCTCCTCGGCCAGCGCTACCGGGTCGCGCTGCCACAGCGGCGCGAACACGTCGATCCCCAGGCGATCTGCCATCGCCCCGACCCGGGAGTTCTGGTACTCGCTTCCGACGGCGCCGACCGTCACACCCGCGATTCCCTCCGGTAGCTTCTCGTCAAGCTCGCCGAGCGCCGCTTCCAGGGGTTCCAGCTCTGCGTCCCCCTGCTCGGCGGCGTCCGTGGCCGCCGCCGCGTCGAAGTCGTCGGGATGGACGTCGACGAGGTCGATCCCGATGCTCTCGGCGGCCAGCCCCGCCAGCTCCGTCGCCGGGACGTGGTACATGTAGGAGTCGCCCTCGGGGTGGACGGTCAGCAGCCGGTCGACCGGCAGGCCCCGCTTTAGGGCCTGATACAGCGCCCACGAGGAGTCCTTGCCGCCCGAGAACAGGCTGACCCAGGAGCCCGACCGGGACTCGGGGTCGGAGCTGGCCTGGTCGCCCGTGTCGGACCTGGAGCCGCCCGGGCTCATGACTGCGGCGACTCCTCGATCTGCGGGACGCCAGCCGCGCGAACGGTCTCGCCGACGACGTAGGAGGACGCAGGGCTGGCGAGGAACCGCGTCAGGTCGGCGATCTCCTCGCTGAGGCCGATCGTGCGGTCGACGGAATCGCGGTCGATATCGCCGGCGGTCACGCCCATCTGGGAAGCGACGCCCGGCGTCGCGACGAACCCCGGCGCGATGCAGTTCACCCGGACGTCCTCGCTCGCCCACTCGTAGGCGAGCGTACTCGTGAGGTTGATGACGGCCGCCTTGGCGGCGCCGTAGTGGCTCATGTACGGGGCACCCTGCTGGCCGGCGACGCTGGCCATGTTGACGACGCTGCCGCCACCGTCCGAGAGGTGCTCGCCGGCCGCCTGCGTGCAGTGGTAGGTGCCGTGAAGGTTGATGTCGACGATCGTTTCCCAGCCGTTCGGGCTGATGTCGTCGAAGTTCGCCATGAAGCTCGCGCCGGCGTTGTTGACGAGCGTGTCGATCCCGCCGAACGCCTCGACAGTCGCCTCGACGAGCGCGTCGACGGCCTCGCGGTCGGTGACGTCACACTCGACGGCCAGCGCTTCGCCCGGCCGGTCGCTGTCTTCGATCCCGTCGGCGACCGGCTCGACGTTCTCCTGCTCGCGCGAGCAGATCACGACGTCGGCGCCCCCGGCCGCGAACTGCTCGGCGATCGCTTTCCCGATGCCGCTGGAGGCGCCTGTGACGATCGCGACCTGTCCCTCGACGCTGAACCTGTCGTGGCTGTCGGCTGTCATACCGCCACAGAGGGGTGGATCGGTCAAAAGTGCACCCATCTTGGCACATCGCCGGCACCCGAATTTAAGTAATAAAAACCGTCGCTTGAGCAAAGCGAAAATTTTTCGCCGGGGGATCCCTCGAACCAGTATGGACCACGAGACGGCAGGCGAGCTCTCCGGGCGGATCGTCGACGCCATCGGGGAAGCGGTGATCGCCAACCGGCAGTTTCTGGAGACGACGCTGACGGGTATCCTCGGACGGGGCCACGTGCTGCTCGAGGACGTCCCCGGGACGGGGAAGACCCTGACTGCGCGGAGTTTCGCGCGGGCGTTGGGGCTGTCCTTCCAGCGCATCCAGTTCACGCCCGACCTGCTGCCCGCCGACATCACGGGGTCGAACGTCTACAGCGAGAAAACAGGCGAGTTCGAGTTCTCCCGCGGGCCGGTGTTCGCAAACGTCGTCCTCGCGGACGAGATCAACCGCTCGCCGCCCAAAACGCAGGCCGCCCTCCTGGAGGCGATGGGCGAAAAGCAGGTGACCGTCGACGGCGAGACCCACGACCTCCCGGATCCCTTCTTCGTGATTGCGACCCAGAACCCCGTCGAGCAGGAGGGGACGTTCGGGCTGCCCGAAGCCCAGCGCGACCGCTTCATGATCAAGACGACGATGGGCTACCCCAGCGCGGACGGCGAGCGCCTCCTGCTGGACCGGCGCGCGAACCGGACCGCCCAGACCCCGACCGTCGAGCAGGTCGTCGACGCCGACCAGGTGCGACAGCTCCAGCAGGTCCCCGAGGGCGTCGACGTCGACCCGCGGCTGCGCGATTACATGGTGACCCTCGCCCGACGAACGCGCCGCGACGACCGCGTCCACGTCGGCGTCTCGCCGCGGGGCATCCAGAAGCTGTTCGAGGCCTCCCGGGCGGCGGCGACCATCGCCGGCCGGGGGTACGTCGTCCCCGACGACGTCAAGCGGGTCGTCGGCCCAGTGTTCACCCACCGGATCGTCCTGACCGCAGACGCGAGCGTCCGCGGCGTCGGGCGCTACGACGTCGTCCACGACGTCGTCGACAGCGTCGAAGTGCCCGCCGTCGGGCAACAGCAGGGCGCAGCCAGCCGGTAAGCGCGCACGCTCCTACCGCAGGGCGGCGGCGAACGCGAGTACGCCGATCACGACGAACAACAGCGCAACCGTCGCGAGCGGCGACTCCGCGACCAGTCCACCCTGGAGCCGGGAGGCGACGAGGGCAGCCACGGCGGCCCCTGCGAGTCCGACGAGCGCGGTGCCGCCGGCGTGGACGAGTTCGATGCTGCGCGTGTCCGAGCCGTCGCCGATCTCCCGGCCCAGCACCGTGCCGAAGCGGCCGGCGTCCCAGACGAGCAGGCTGGCGACGATGCCGCCGAGCACGAGCCAGGTGGGTACCTCGAGGGTGGCCGCGAACACGACGCCGACGAACAAGCCGCCGCTTGCAAGCGAGTAGCCCGTCGTCTCCGTCGAGAGGTAGCCGACTCCGGTTGCGACCCGGAGCAGCTGTGCGAGGCCGACGACGGCCCCGATCAGCGCCACCGCCAGTAGCACCACGAACGTCGGTTCGCCGTAGACGATCGCTGCGTCCCCGGCCGTCTCCCGGAGGTCGCTGGCCATCACCGCCGGTAGCTGGTCGGCGACCCCGTTGACGATCCCGTCGTAGGCGTCGTCGGCGACGGCAATCGCGATGACGGTCACGAGAACGCCGGCCCCCACAGGGCCGCTCCGGTCTGGCAGTGCCGACTCCTGGCCGGGACCCGCCGTCCACCGCCCGTCGCGGCTGAGCGTCCGTGCGACGGCGCCCACGACGATGCCGACCGCGGCCAGCGCCGTCACGCCGACCAGCGGCACGCGCAACAGCCCGAAGGTGGCGATCGCCCGGACGAACTCGAACAGCCCCCCGCCGAGCAGCGTCCGGAGTTCCTCGGTCGAGAGTGTGAGCTCGATCGGCAGCGCGACCAGGCCGAGGAACGCGGCGACGGCCCCGCCGCCGAGCAGCCCGTAGTACGCCTTCCTGACCCGCCTATCGCTCGTCTGTCCACGGCCCGTGTCGGCGAGCAGTTCCGCGACCGGCAGCACCCGCAGCGCTGCCGCGACCGTGCCGGCAGCGACGCCCACCAACAGCAGAAAGTCAGCGAGATGCAGGCTCTCGCCCGACGGAGCGAGCAGCACCGAGAGGTGGAAATCCGGCAGGCTTGCGCCCTCGGCATCGGTCCCGGTGAGGACTGCGCTCGCCAACAGCAGCGTCGCGGTCGCGACCGGGGCGACGCCGGTGTGCAGGCCGACGCTGACGAAATCCTCGAGCGTCTCGTCGTCGAGCACGTTCCTGCTGCCCAGCGCCAGCCCGAGGAGTGCGAGCACGCAGCCGAGGAACACGCCGACGTTGCCGGCGATGATGAGGAAGCTGACCGACACCTGTTCGCCGGACGGAACCGGGAACAGCCGGCTCGTCACCAGGAGTGCCGCGACGCCGGCGCCGCCGATCAGCCCCGCCGCCGCCGGCACGGTCAGCGTGCCCGCGACAAACGCCGTCTCCGACTCGCGGGCGCCGGTCCGCACCAGCCAGAGGCTCGCCGTCAGACAGCCGGCACCGACGAGCCCGATCAGCGTCGGCTCGATCACCGCCGGCACGGCCCACAGAAGCAGCGCGACCAGCAACAGCGTCACCCCGGCGACGATGCCGGTGCTGGTGCCGGTCGGCTTCCAGTCCTCGGCAGCGTCCTGCGTGCTCACGGCCACTCACCTCGGACGCGGGTGGTGCCGGAATCGCTGAGGGCTGTCGTCGTGCGCCTGGATCGGTCGATCATTGCTGTGCGAGCAGATGTGGGAGCGAGAGCCGGACGGCGTCGTCGATCGGTGTGTCGGTTCCCCAGTCGACGGTTTCGACGCCCAGGCGGTCGAACGCGCGGAGGCGCGAGCGCCGCGCGGCGGCCGCGAGCCGCTGGCCTGGCGTGGCGGCGTCGATGACGTCCGGGCTGATCACGACTGTCGGGTACTCCCGCATCGACAGTGCGCCGCCCAGCGTCACCGGCCAGCTGTCAAGCAGCGGGCTGCACAGCACCACCTGTGCGTCGGCGGGGAGCCGCGCGAGCAGCCGCCGGATCCGGTCGTCGACCTCGCCGTCGCCGAACAGCCGGCGTCCCCAGCTGTCGGCGCCCTCACCGCCGTCTGCACGGGCCCCAGGAGCGCCGCTTCCTCCAGGCCTGCCCGGCGAGGAGACGTCGCGTGGCCCGTCTGCGGGCCGGGCGCCCGCCCGGTCGACCGTTCCCCAGCCGTCGCCGGTGCCGGCCGCGAACATCGTCGTCGGGAACTCCAGGGAAAGCGGCCCGATCTCCCGTCCGGTGTCGGTCTGGAGCCGGTGAAAGAGCAGCGACGCCTGGCCGTGCTGGCCACCCTCCCCCTGTGGGTCGATCCAGGGGAGGCCGTCGGGGCCGACGAGCCCGTCGAGTTCGCCGGGGTCGACGCCGAGGGCTGTAACGCTCGTCTGGACGCCAGCCTCGGTGAGCGCGTCGAACAACCGTTCGGCGGCGTACGCCGACAGCTGCGTCCCGGTCGGATAGCCAGCCGCCGCGGTGACCCGGTTGAGCGGCCGCGCGTCGACGATCAACACCGTCCGGGCCGCCTGCTCCTTGCGGTACTGGACGGTGACGAACTCGCCGGTCTTGGCGACGTGGTGCCAGTCGATCCGGTTGACGGGGTCGCCGCGCTGGTACTGCCGTGTCGCGTAGAACTCCTGGCCGGGGCCGCCACTGTCGACCGACAGCGCGCCCCGACGGTTCATCGTCGTCTCCTGCAGCGGAGCCTCGCCGGGGACGTTCGTACACGCCAGCACGCTGTCCCCCGTCGCCTCGACGGTGCGGGTCTCCCGGCGGCCGCCAGCCAGCGACCGGATCCGGACGGCCGGGTCGTCGAACCCGAACTCGCCGCGCTTCGCTACCACGGTGTAGCTGCACTGCTCGCTTTCTCCCGGCGACAGCGGCACCGCCAGCCGCGCGGCCCCCTCGCTGACGGCGAGTTCCTCCGGCACCCCGTCGATCACGCGGACGTCCGGCAGCACCGCCCCGCCCTCGTTGCGGACGGTCAGCGTCACCCTGACCGGCTCGCCGGGCTCCGGGGTCGCCGGCTCCATCGACCGGTTGACCGACAGCGACGTGTCCGCGGGGACACCGGAGAGCGTGCCGTACAGCACGTACCCCAGCGGGATCAGCGTCGCCGCCAGCAACAGGCTGTCGGCGTACAGCAGCCCCATCGCGAGCAACGCGAGCGCCGCGAGCAGCCCGACGCTCCAGCGCCTGACGTGTCGCCTCACGCTGTCCCCTCCAGCCGTTCGATCGCCGCGACGGTCGCCTCGATCCGGCGGCGACGCTCCCGGCGGGGCGTCAGCCACAGCCGCAGGCGTGCGCCCAGCGGCGGGGACGGCTCCTCAGATAGCAGAGACTGGCGAGTAAAAGAATTACAGCCACCAGTATCACCAACCATGAGAAACAGCGCTGCCACCGGATCGTCCGTCCAGGTTCCCCGCGCGACGGCGTCGCGCGCCGCCTCGCGCGACTGGCCGGTCGCCACTGCGTAGGCGCCGACCGCCGCCGTCGTCAGCTGTGCGCGCGCATCGTGCAGCGCCGCGCCGCCGTGCTCGACGGCTGCTTCGAAACTCCCGTCGACCGTGGACGCCGAGACGGCGCGCGGCTCCGCTGTCACCGCCTCCGGCGGGTTCGCGCCCGCCCGCTCGAACCGCCGCTGGGCCGCCGATCGCGTCCCCGCCGTCTCCGGCGCTGGCCGCGAGCGCGCAACCAGCACCACGTAGGCCGTGACCCCCAGGCCGGCCAGCAGCACCAGAATCTTCCCGTCGAACGCGTCGACAGCCTCGATGACTAGCCCGATCGGCCCGAGCGTTCCGATCAGGCCCGGCACGAGGAGCAGCGCTAGCCCCAGACCCGTTGTGACAACGCCGATCGCCCCGAGGAGCTTCTCACGCCCCGCCATCAGTCTGCACCTCCCGGCGTCCCGCCACCCCGCTCGCCGTCGCGGGGCACGGGCTCATCTGCTCGTTCGACGTCCGGATTCTCGCCGCCCCCTTGTTCGGCCGCGGCCCGCTCGATCGCCTCGATCGCCGCGAGCAGCGCTTCGTCGCTGTCCGCTGGCGACCGGTCGCCGTACTCGACCTCGCGGAACGCGTCGCGGAGCGTCTCCACGGGCCCGCGGGGCAGTTCAGCCGCCTCGATCGCGTGGGTCGCGAGTTCGCCCGGGGTCCACGTCCCTGCGTCCTCGACGTCGAGCACCGCGAGGAACCGATCCCACGCCTCGCGGACCGTCGGTACGTCGACCGGCGTCCCCTCCGCTGCGTCCAGGGCCCCAGTCCGGGTCGCGTCCCTGTGGGGGAGCAGCCCGGCGAGCCACGCCCACTTTTCACGGAACCAGCGGCCGAGCGCGAGCTGCAGGCTGGCGATCGATTCCCCGCCGCTGGCGAACTCGGCGAGGTAGACGAGCGTCCGCGAGATTCTGCCGAACGCGGCGGCCAGTGCCCGCCGCCCGCCGACGACGCTGCCGACCAGCGCCCGCCGGCCCCAGCCGACCAGGCTCAGGACGCCGGCGCCGAGGTCGCGGGGCCGGTAGCCGCGACGGTACGCGACGCCGACCGGCAGTCCGATCGCCAGTCCCGAGCCGAGCAGCACCAGCAGGGCGTTGCGCAACAGCCCCTCGACGGTCGTCTCCTGGCGCAGCCCCTCGCGAGCCGTGCTGATCGTCGCCGACGATGACAGCGGCAGCCGGACGGTCGCCGTTCCGTCAGGCCCCGTTCTGGCCACTGTTGTGCCGTCGACCGAGATCGGTTTGTCGGCCATCCCCTCACCGTCGGCTGTCACCTCGACGGTCGCGCCCGTCAGCGGGAGCACCACGAGCCCGGTCTCCACGTCGAGTTCGACTGCATTGACGCGGACGTCGGTCTCGCCGAAGATCGGCCCGCGCTCGACGACGAGGCTGCTGTTGCCGGGGTCCTCAGGGAGCTGCAGCGTCGTCTGGCCGTCCCCGTCGGTCCGGCCCACCTGCTCGCCGTCGAGGTATACCGCGGCGTCAGGGATGACGATGTCGTCGACTGTTGCGATCACTGTCACCTCGTTCCCCGGGAGGGTCTCGCCGCTGACTGACACTGTCGCCTCCGTCTCGACGTCGACCACGGTGACGTTTTCGTCGTCCTCCTGGGCCGTCGTCTCATCGGTGCCGACGCCCGCGAGTGACGCGAGCGGCCCACTCCCGCCTGCCGGCCTGGCGAGGCTGTCGGGCGCACTGAACCCGCCCGTCTGCTCGACCACCTCGGGCGGCCCGATCCCGATCCGGAGTTCCTCCGTGGCCGGGACGGTCGCGACGACGGTCCCCTCGCTGTCGGTCACGCCGACGCGCTCCCCGTTGAACAGGACCGCGATCCCGCTCACCGGCTCGTCGTCGTGGGTGACGGTCACCTCGACGGCGACGCCGGGAACGGCCGTCCGGTTGAGCGAAACGTTGTAGTAGCCCCCGCCTTCGGTCCCGTTCTCGCCGTCCTTGGGGTTGTCGTCCACCGGGTTGCGGATCTCGCCCGGCTCGAACACTTCGCCGGGGCTCCCCTCCTCGCTACTTTCGTAGTCGAGATCGGGGTTGCTCTGCTCGAGTGCGTCCTGCTGGGCAGCCAGGCGATCACCGCCGGGCGTCGGGTCGAACCGGACCCACCCGACGTCGGGGAAGTACACTTCGACCCAGGCGTGGGCGTTCATTCCTCGGACCTCGTAGCGGTTCTCGCTGACCTCCTGTCCCGTCGTGTAGCCGACCGTGTACCGCGCCGGGATGCCCTGGGTCCGGAGCATCGTCGTCATCGCCGTCGCGAAGTACTCGCAGTAGCCCTCCTCCATCTCGAAGATGAACGTGTCGGCCATGTGCTCGCTCTGCTGGGAGGCCTGCAGCGAGTAGCCTTTCTCAGTCCGAAGCCAGTTCTGGATGCTCTTTGCCGCGTCGTAGGCCGACTCGTCGTCGGCGGTCAGTTCGTCCGTGAGACTCCCGACCCGTTCGGGCGTGTCCTCGGGGAGTTGCGTGTAGCGGTCGACGACTTCCGCAGGGTACTCCTGGCCGGCGGCTCGCAGGACGTCGACGTCCCGGACTGGCTGGCGGCTAACTGCACTGTAGCTCTCCCCCGGTTCGACGTAGTCCTGGGCGAGGAACGTCCCGGTTTCGGTCACCTGGAGGTCGGAGAGGCCGCTGACGGAGGTCGGCCGCCAGGCGGTCGGCAGCGCCGTCGCGGGGCGGTCGAACTCGACTTCGTAGACGATCTGCTCGCCCTCGAGCCCCTCGTAGTCGATCGGGCCGTCGTAGGGCGTCCGGTCGACGTCGTGTTCCCAGCCGGTACCGGTGTAGGTACCGTACGTGCCGGTCCGCCAGTAGGCCGACGCGGAGCTTTCGACTTCGAAGTGGACCTCGGTGTCGTTGTTGCCGAACGTGTCCTTGTCGAACCCGGTTTCGCCGCCGACGCCGGTGCTATCGCCGGGGTCGAGCGCGCCGAACCCCTGGCTGTCGCCGGGCCCCTCGACCCCCTCGCCGTCGTCGAACCGTTCGCCGGGGAGCACGCTGTCGATGGGGCTGCCGGCGATGCTGTCCGTCGCCAGCGTCGGCAGCAGGAGGGCGGCAGTCAGTGCGGCCAGGCCGCATCCCGCGATCAGCGCGATCCGCGTCCAGTCCCGGGCGGCGTCGTCTCGTGGTGCTTTCTCGTCCATGGCTCAGTCTCGTCCCGGGTCCCCGACCGCTACGACCAGCTACGAGGCGTGGGTGTGCGGTTGCGGGGCGGCCCGTCGTGACTCGTTGCCCCTACTTGTCCCGTCAATGGGTTAACGGTAACGCTCGCTACGACGGCTGTTTGAGCGTTCGAAATCCCCTCCACACTGCCCTCGCGTGGCAGTCAAACGTATAATTGGCCGGAGCGCAAATGGGCGGGTATGGAGGCGCATCTGCGGGCCGGGATCGCGATCTACAACGCCGGGCGGTACCACGCCGCCCACGACGCCTGGGAGGACCACTGGCTCGGCCTCGAGTCGGGGACCGACGACGAGCGGTTCCTCCACGGTCTGATCCAGTTCACCGCGGCCGTCTACCACGCCCAGAACGGCAACTGGTCCGGCGCGACGGGCCTCGCCGCAAGTGGCCGGGAGTACCTCGCTGTTGTTCCGCCCACCTATCGGGGCGTCGACGTGGCAGCGGTCCGGAGGTATCTCGCTGCGCTCGAATCGGATCCGGAACTGATCGAGCGGGGACCGCCGCTGGCGTTGACCCACCACGGCCAACAGCCCGTCCCGGAGGATCTGGCGTTCGAGGCGACCGCCGTGGCAGCTGAGGTCCTTGCGGAGGAGGACGGATACGACGAAGCAGTGCTGGAACAGGCGGCGACCTTCGGCGGCGCCGACTTGGAGGACGGCGTGACAGCGAGCCCGTTCGTGACGCTCCTCTTTGATTTCGTTCGCGAGCCCGCGAACCGCGGGATCGTGTTCCAGCGCCTCTCGGAACACGTCGACCGCCGCGCGCAGCGGGAGGCCGATGTCGACAGGCTGTTCGACGCCCGCAAGTGACTGGTGGTGATGGCCAGCAGCGGCTACTGGAGCACAGCAGCCACCCGCTTCACCGGCCGAAAAATGAGGGCGGTCAGTCACTCGCTCAGTTTCTCGGTGCCGTCCCACTCGGCTGCGTTGTCCTGCGGTTCGTACCCGAGCACCTCCCTCGCGCGCTCGATGGAGTAGTATTTCGAGTCGTTATCGGAGATGCCGTAGACGATCTCGAACCCGTAGTCGGCACGGAGCGCACGGTCGTGGATCTGTGCACAGTCGCGGGGGGAGAGCCACATCGCCTGCCCGCGGTCGTAGTCGACCGGCGGGTACTCCTCGTTGAGGTTGCCGATCCGGATGTTGCAGACCGAGATGCCGTACGTGTCGTGGTAGTAGCGGCCGATGATCTCGCCCGTCGCCTTGCTGATGCCGTACTTGTTGCCCGGGCGGGGGTACTCGGTGCCGTCGAGGCGGAAGTCGTCTTCCGACCGGTAGATGTCGGGCGTCCGCTTGTCGGTCTCGGCGGCGCCGACCGCGTGGTTCGAGGAGGCAAAAACCACCCGGTCGACGCCTTCCTGGACAGCGAGATCGTAGATGGTGTGGGTGCCGTCGATGTTGTTCGGGAGGACGCTGTCCCAGGGTGCTTCCGGGCGGGGATCGCCCGCAAGGTGGACAACGGCGCCGGCGCCCTCCATCGCCGGTCGTACGTCTGCCGGGTCCTGGACCTCCCCCGTCACGTAGGGGTGGTTCGGCTCCTCGGCCGGCTGGCTGTGGTACAGCAGCCGCCAGTCGTACTTGTCGCCGAGTCGCTCGAGGATCACCTGCCCCACGTGTCCCCCAGCCCCCGTGAGTAGTACCGGCTCGTCCATTCAGTTGATACAAGCGCAGGCGTGGTAAAGTAGCATACGATTCGGGGTAATACTGTCGGACGTAACTCTGTGTCACATCGTGACACTCTCTTGGCTGTATTCGCACGGGTGAACGGCTGAACGTGACGCGTGACTCCACGAAATTACGTCCGACAGTATAAGCACTGCAGCCTGCGACCCAGAGCCACGGAGTGGACAGCCACCAGTATGACTCACGGTTGTGCGATCCGTCGGTTGCCGGAACCGACGGTTCATTGGGTCAGTGCCCGCTTGCACCGGTATGGAGGACGACAGTTCGTCCGCGGCCGGCGGGCCAACGGCGGCGGAGCAGGCCTGTTTCGAAGCAGGGATCAAATTCGGGTCGCTGTACCACCAGTTCGCGGGGACGCCCATCAGCCCGGACAGCGCCGACTCGCTGGCCGCTGCGATGGCCGAAGCAATCGAGAACCAGCCACACTGCGAGCAGGTCGTCGTCTCGATCGACACCGATGCGCTGTCCGAGGCCATCGCGTCCAGCAGCGCTTCCTACACGGAACTGACCGGCCGCTTGCTGGACGTCGAGATCCACGTCGAGTACGAGGGTTGCCAGGCGGTCGCCGAACTCGTGATGGAGGAGGGGTATCCGCTGATGTCGATCACCTCGATCGACCGACCGGGCTAGTACCGTCGCCGACCCACAGCCGTATCGAGGGGACTATGGCGGGGGCTGCCCAACACAGTAATCGCATGATGGGTGAGCCAGCAGCGAGGTGGTGGCCGTGACGACACACAGCGAGCCGCTGTCGTCAGTGCTGGAGACGATCGGCGAGACGCCGCTCGTGGAGGTCCAGGCGAGTCCGCTCGACGTCCCCGTGTACGCGAAGTTAGAGTCGTTCAATCCGGGCGCGAGCATCAAGGACCGCATCGGGAAGTACATGATCGAGGGGCTGCTCGAGCAGGGGGAGATCGAGCCGGGCGGGACGGTGATCGAGCCGACGGCCGGCAACACCGGGATCGGGATGGCGATGGCGGCGACACAGCTTCCGGTAGAGGCGACGTTCGTCGTGCCCGAGCGGTTCAGCGTCGAGAAGCAGATCCTGATGCGCTCGCTCGGCGCCGAGGTGATCAACACGCCCACCGAGGACGGGATGAAGCGGGCGATCGAGCACGCCCGCGAGCTGGCAGCGGAGATGGACAACGCGGTCGTCCCACAGCAGTTCGCCTCGCCGCTGAACGTCGCGGCCCACCGCGAGACGACTGGCCCGGAGATCTACGAGGCGCTCGGCGGCGAGGTCGGCGCGGTCGTCGCCGGCTGTGGCACCGCTGGCACCCTGATGGGGATCACGAAGTACGCGCTCGATCAGCACCCCGATACCCACATCACGGCGGTCGAGCCCGAGGGGTCGCTGCTCGCGACGACGAAAGGCGAGGACATCGAGGAGGGGGAGTACCACATCGAGGGGATCGGTTCCCACGACGTCTCGACGAACGAGCTGTTCGAGCCGGAGCTGGTCGAGGAAGTGATGCAGATCAGCGACCGCACCGCCCAGGAGGAACTCAAACGCCTCGCCCGCGAGGAGGGCCAGCTCGTCGCCTCCAGCGCCGGCGCCGCCAGCGTCGCCGCCCTGGACATCGCCGAGCGCATCGACCGCGGGGAGATCGACGCGCCCTACGACTCGGTCGTGACGGTGTTCCCCGACTCCAGCGAGCGCTACCTCTCGAAGGGCATCTACGACTCCTACGAGGAGTGGATCGCCGAGGACTGACGACGCGGACAACCGACAGCCATGACAGAACACATCGATCTCGAGGACGGAGCAGAGACTGAGGGACGGGAACAGACAGGCCAGGGACAGTTCGAGACGCGATCGATCCACGCCGGGCAGGAACCGGACGAGGAGACGGGCGCGGTGATGCCGCCGATCTACGCCACCTCGACGTACGTCCAGGACGGCCCCGGCGAGGACCGCGGCTACGAGTACTCCAGGACAGGCAACCCGACGCGGACGGCCCTGGAGGAGAACCTTGCCGCCCTGGAGGACGCCGAGTACGGCCGGGCGTTCGCCAGCGGCATGGCCTCGATAAACACGGTCCTGAACCTGCTGGAGGCGGGCGATCACGTGGTCGCGGGCGACGACGTCTACGGCGGCACCCACCGCCTGTTCCGGCAGGTGTACGAGCAGTACGACCTTTCCTTCTCGTTCGTCGATACCACCGACCATGACGCGGTGCTTTCCGCGATGAGGCCGGACACGGAACTGGTCTGGGTCGAGACTCCGACCAACCCCCTCATGAGGGTCAACGACATCGCGGCGCTGTCCGAGATCGCCCACGACCACGACGCGCTGTGTGCGGTCGACAACACGTTCGCAACGCCGTACCTCCAGCAGCCGCTGGACCACGGCGCCGACATCGTCTCGCACTCGCTGACGAAATATCTCGGCGGGCACTCCGACGTGGTCAGCGGCGCCCTGGTGACGAACGACGAGCACCTCGACGAACGCTTCGGCTTCTACCAGAACAGCGTCGGTGCGACGCCCGACCCCTTTGCCTGTTTCCTCGTTCTCCGCGGCACAAAAACGCTCGCGCTGCGGATGGATCGCCACTGCGAGAACGCCCGGACGATCGCCGACCGGCTCGATGCCCATCCGGACGTAAGCCACGTCTACTACCCGGGCCTCGAATCGCACCCTCAGCACGACCTCGCGGCCGAGCAGATGCGGGACTTCGGCGGCATGGTGAGCTTCGAACTCGACGCCACGCTGGACGAGACGGCCGACTTCGTCTCCGCGACGGAGGTGTTCGCGCTCGCCGAGAGTCTGGGCGGGGTCGAAAGCCTGATCGAGCAGCCGGCGACGATGACCCACGCGTCGATCCCACGCGAGGAGCGGATCGAGGCGGGCCTGACCGACGGACTCGTCCGGATCAGCGTCGGCGTCGAGCACGTCGACGACCTCTGGTCGGACCTCGAGTCGGCGATCGAGCTTGCGCTGTCGTAGCTGGCAGGCCTCCAAGCGTTTTTACCCACCCGCGAGAGAGAAGAGTATATGAAAGGCGTCGTGATCGCCGCTGGTGAAGGTACCCGCCTGCGGCCGCTGACAGAGGACAAGCCGAAAGGGATGGTCGAAGTCGCGGACAAGCCGATCCTGACACACTGTTTCGAGCAGCTCGTCGACCTCGGCGCCGAGGAGCTGCTGGTCGTGGTCGGCTACAAGAAAGAGCAGATCATCGAACACTACGACGACGAGTTCGAGGGAACGCCGATCACGTACACCCACCAGCGCGAGCCGCTGGGGATCGCCCACGCGCTGCTGACGGCTGAGGAGCACATCGACGACGACTTCATGCTGATGCTCGGGGACAACATCTTCCAGGCGAACCTGGAGGACGTGATCAACCGTCAGGCGGAGGATCGCGCCGACGCCGCCTTCCTCGTCGAAGAAGTCCCCTGGGAGGAAGCCGGCCGCTACGGCGTCTGTGACACCAACAAGTACGGCGAGATCGTCGAGGTGATCGAGAAGCCCGACGACCCGCCGACGAACCTCGTGATGACCGGCTTCTACACGTTTACGCCGGCGATCTTCCACGCCTGTCATCTCGTCCAGCCCTCCGACCGCGACGAGTACGAACTCAGCGACGCGGTCGACCTGCTGATCCAGTCCGGCCGGACGATCGACGCGATCCGCATGGACGGCTGGCGGATCGACGTCGGCTACCCCGAGGACCGCGACGAGGCCGAACGGCGGATCGAAGCCGACGGGGGCGACGGCGGCGATCCCGCTGCCGACGCAGGTGACGCGGAGCAACAGGCCGAGGCCGACGCCGGCGAGTGAGTGCTCCGTTCATCCGGCCACCAGCTTACTTTTCGAAACCGGCGGCGACGGCCGATTTCGCAAGGAACTCGATCGAGGCACTGATAGTGACCGCGACATGCTATTCGCCGATCGGGACAGCCCCAGTGCCGCGCTCCACTCCGGAGAGGTCGATCTGACCGTCGGGCATCGGAACGCCCTCGTACACGTCCTCGGCGAGCAACAGCGCGCCGTCGAGGTCCGCGTACTCGACCAGCGGCGCGAGCGCGCAGGAGCCCGCGATCGAGGCGTTGCTCTCCAGCATACAGCCCAATATTACGTCCAGCCCGTGCGATTGGGCGGTGAGAATCTGTTGCATTGCGGGGCGGAGTCCACCGCACTTCATCAACTTTACCACGACGACGTCGACAGCGTCGGCCACCGCGGGCACGTCGCCCGCCGTCACACAGGACTCGTCGGCCGCGACAGGAACCTCGCCCTCGACGTGCACTCGGCGCAGTCCCTGGATGTCGTCGGCCAGGACCGGCTGTTCGAGGAACTCGACACCCACGTCGGCGAGCCAGGCAGTGTTCGCGACGGCCTGCTCGGCGGTCCAGTCGCAGTTGGCGTCGACTCTGATTCGTGCGTCCGGGGCGGCCTCCCGCACCGCTTCCAGGCGCTCGCGATCCCTGCCGGTGCCGAGCTTCACCTTCAGCACGCTGTACCCCTCGGCGACCGCCTCGCGGGCGCGTTCGGCCATGCTCTCCGGCGAGTCGATGGCCACGGTGTAGGACGTCTCCGGGGCGGCGTCGGGATCGAGCCCGAACCGCTGGAACAGCGGCTCGTCCGCTTGCCTGGCGGCCAGGTCGTCTACCGCGATCGAGACGGCGGCCCGCGCGGCAGCCTCCTCGGCCGCAGCGTCGGCCAGCCGTCGCTCGATCGGCTGTTGCCGGTGAGGGTTGCCCACCTCCTCGACGACTGACAGTAGCGGCGGCAGGGCGGCTTCGACGCTATCGGCGCTCTCGCCGTAGTACGACGACGGGCCGGCAGCGCCGACGCCGACGCGGCCGGCCTCGTCGGTCAGTTCGACCGTCACGACCTCCGTTTCCGCCGCCGTGCCCCGCGAGATGGTGAACTCCCCGTCGACGGGGAGAGTGACGCGCTCGAACTCGGTCGACGCGATCTGTGTGACCGCCATCGCTCACCCGAGATGGTCGAACGGGCCCGCCTTCGCGGCGTCGAGTCGTTCGAACTGCTCCTCGGTGAGCGACACTGTCGCAGCACCCAGATTCTCCTCGAGTTGCTCGACGGTCCGAGCCCCGACGATCGGCGCGGTGATCGTAGGATGGTGCATCTGCCAGGCCAGCGAGACCTGGGCGGGCGTGGCGTCCACTTCGTCGGCGACTGACCGCACCACGTCCAGCGCGTCGAAGTTCTCCTCGGTCAGGTACCGCTCCTCCCACCCTTCGGAGTCGGAGGCCGTCGAGTCGCCCGGCGGCACTTCGTCGCGCTCGTACTTCCCGGTGAGAAAGCCCTGCGCGAGCGGGCTCCAGGGGACGATCCCCAGGCCGCGCTCCTCACAGAACGCCATGTACTCGCCCTCGATTTCGCGGTTGACGAGGTTGTGCCGCGGCTGCGCGACTGAAAAGGGCTCCCAGCCCTGCTTTCGGGCGATCTCGTTGGCGCGGGCGACCTTCCAGGCGTTCGGGCGGAACGTCGAGGCGCCGAGGTACTGGACGAGGCCGTCGTCGACGAGACCGTCGAGGGTACGCATCAGTTCGCGTGCGGGGGTCGCGTCGTCCCAGCGGTGGATGTACAGCACGTCGAGGTAGTCGGTGCCGAGGCGGTCGAGGCTGCGCTCGACCCCGCGGCGGACGTGCTTGCGGTTCAGCCCCTTCGCGTTGGGGTCGCCCTCGCGGGTCTGCCAGTAGATTTTCGAGGCGATCACGTAGCGGTCGCGCTCGTGGTCCGCGAGCCACTCGCCGATCCAGCGCTCGCTTTTGCCCCGGCCGTACACGTCGGCCGTGTCGATGAACCGCCCGCCGGCGGACTCGTAGGCGTCGAGCAGTTCGTGGCCGCGCTCGCGGTCGATCTCCAGGTTGCCCGCCGCGGTCTCGCGGCCGAACCGCCAGGTCCCGAACGCGATTTCGCTCACTTCGAGTCCCGTCTGTCCCATCGGCACCGTCTCCAGTGAGTGGTCCATGCAGGAACGCTCGGGCGGGGCGGTGAGAAAAGTTGTGTATCAGCAGCTGACACGACGCCGTCCGAGGGTGCCTGCGCTTACTGGAAGGTTCGGCTGACCTGGGACTCGTCGTCGGCCGTGGTGCGCTCGATGCGCTCCTCGATCTCGTCGTAGCGCTCGCGGGTCTCCTGGTCGACGCTGGGCATGACCTCCGAAAGCGCCTGGTCGAAGTGGTCGGCGGTCACGCGGACGTTGCCGACGGAGTCGCCGATCTCCTCGGGGTCGACGCTGGTGATGAACTCCCGGGTGGCGATCATCGAGGCCTCGCGGCAGACCGCCTCGATGTCCGCGCCCACGTAGCCGTCGGTCCGGGCCGCGAGGTCGTCGAGGTCGACGCCGTCGGCCAGCGGCTTGTCGCGGGTGTGGACCTCGAAGATCTTCCGGCGGGCGTCCCCGTCGGGGATCGGCACGTTGATGTGCCGGTCCAGCCGGCCGGGGCGCAACAGCGCCTGGTCGATGAGGTCCGGGCGGTTGGTGGTCGCGATGACCACGACATCCTCCAGCGTCTCGAGCCCGTCGAGCTCGGTCAGCAGCTGGGAGACGACGCGCTCGCCGACGCCGGAGTCGCCGGTCGTCCGGCCGCGTTCGCCCGCGATGGAGTCGATCTCGTCGAAGAACACCACGGTCGGGGCGTTCGAGCGTGCCTTCTCGAACACCTCGCGGACGCCCTTCTCGGACTCGCCGACGTACTTGTTGAGCAGCTCCGGCCCCTTGATGGAGATGAAGTTGCTCTGGGCCTCGTTGGCGATGGCCTTCGCCAGCAGCGTCTTGCCGGTGCCCGGCGGGCCGTACAGCAGGACGCCCTTCGCCGCCTCGATGTCCATCTGGTCGAACACCTCGGGGTACTCCAGCGGCCACTGGATCGTCTCGCGCAGGCGGTCCTTGGTGTCCCCGAGGCCGCCAACCTGCTCCCAGGTGACGTCGGGCACCTCGACGAACACCTCCCGTAGCGCCGAGGGCTCGATGCCTTTCAGCGCCGACGTGAAGTCGTCGGCGACGACCTCCAGCCGTTCGAGCGTCTTGGCGTCGATCTCTTCCTCTTCGAGATCGAGTTCGGGCCGGACGCGCCGCAGGGCGTTCATCGCGGCCTCCTTGGCGAGCTGCTCGATGTCGGCGCCGACGAAGCCGTGGGTGTTCTCGGCGTACTCGTCGAGGTCGATGCCCTCGGCGAGTGGCATCCCGCGGGTGTGGACCTGCAGGATCTCCTTGCGGCCCTCCTTGTCCGGGACGCCGACCTCGATCTCGCGGTCAAAGCGGCCGCCCCGCCGGAGAGCGGGGTCGAGCGCGTCGACGCGGTTGGTCGCGCCGATCACGATCACCTGGCCGCGCTCCTCGAGGCCGTCCATCAGCGAGAGGAGCTGCGCGACGACCCGGCGTTCGACGTCGCCGCTCGTCTCGCCGCGCTTGGGCGCGATGGAGTCGATCTCGTCGATGAACACGACGGCGGGCGAGTTCTCCTCGGCCTCCTCGAACACCTCGCGGAGCTGCTCCTCGCTCTCGCCGTAGTACTTCGACATGATCTCCGGGCCGGAGATGTCGGTGAAGTAGGCGTCGATCTCGTTGGCGACCGCGCGGGCCATCAGCGTCTTGCCGGTGCCCGGCGGGCCCTGCAGCAGGACGCCCTTCGGCGGCTCGATGCCGAGCTGCTGGAACAGCTCGGGGTGGCGCATCGGCAGCTCGATCATCTCCCGGACCTGTTCGAGCTCCTCGTCGAGGCCGCCGATGTCCTCGTAGGTGACGCTCGGGGTCTCGCGCTCGCCCTCGTCCCGGGTGGCGAACTGCTCGGCGGGCTGTTCGCTGATCTCGATCTCCGTCGA
>PXSQ01000010.1:0-12890 GCA_003022725.1 Halobacteriales archaeon SW_7_65_23
CCGCCGATATCGACAAAGCAGCGGTCAGCAAACTGATCCGGCGAAACAGCTTTTACTCGCAACGTGGTATAGTCACTTTAGCAGGATTCCTCATAGATGTGGCGGGGACTGCTACGTCGTAGGGACCCGTATCGAGGGGCTCATATAACGGCACAAAGCCAACGGTGAGTGGACCGACGAGCTTCCCGACCGGTACCTGGACGTGGAGTCCCGCGACGAGATCGAGGCCCTGGCGGTGTTCCTGCGTGCCTGCGAATCAGATCACGGCCCGTCAGAGGAGACGGCCCTGTGGGCCGGCACCCAGCAGCCGTAGTCATACTGGTGGCTGTACGTACGTGAAAACTCGAATTGAGAATCCAGGCGGGACGAGCCAGTGGCGGGGCACAGCTCCTCGGGAGAGTACCACCTGGGGCGCCGCGACGGGAACATCCCATACCGTTCAGTAGCCGTATCTACAGCTATAGAGAGGTCATAGCAACCCACTTCAAGGATGCCCACGCTGGGTTTCGTATGCGACCAGCGAGTACCGGTGTGTCCGCCAGGGATGCGAGCGATCACGCCGACGGGGCGGTGCCGCCGCCGACGTTGGGGGAGGAACTCGGGAGGATTCACCGGCACATCGACGTCAACCGGCACGAGAACATCTACGTCGTGGGCGACGTTCACGGTTGCATCGACGAACTACACGACCTGCTGGCCGAACTCGAGTTGGAGGAGGATGATCTGGTCCTGTTCGTCGGGGACCTGGTCCGAAAGGGGCCGGACAGCCGGGGTGTTCTCGAGGTGGTCCGCTCCTCGGGCAACATGCTCAGCGTCCGCGGGAACAACGAACAGAAATTCCTCGACGGCGAGGAACCGGCCGACCAACTCGGCGACGCGGTCGGGTACCTGGAGTCGATGCCGGCGGCGGTCACCTTCGGGGACGCCATGGTCGTCCACGCGGGCATCGACCCGCGGCGGGCACTGTCGGAGCAGACGCTGCGTGATCTGCTCGAAACTCGCGCGGTTCCCCCGGAAAACGGGTACGACGGACCGTTCTGGTTCGAGTCCTATACGGGGCCGCCGCGGGTGTTCTTCGGACACACGGTGCTATCGGAGCCGTTCGCGACCGACTGGGCCGTCGGTCTCGACACCGGTTGCGTCCACGGCGGCGAACTCACCGCCTACGATTGCGCCGCCGAGGAGTTCGTCCGGGTTCCCGCCAGGGAGACGTACCGGCACAGAGATCCAGCTGACATTGTCGACTACCGGGCCGACCAATGAGCGACGGCGAAGCCGAAGAACCCGGTGACAACGGCGGCCTCGACGGGTCGGATGAGGACGACAGTACCGACGGGTCGGGCGACGACGACAGCCCGAATGGAACTGTCGTCGACGGCGGAGCCGCGACCGGGACGGAACCGGAGGATAGCGGTGCCGAACGGGACAGGGCGGCCGGCGAGGTTGACCTGGCGGATCCCGGGTGGTACCTGAACCGCGAGCTGAGCGAGCTAGCGTTCCAGCGTCGAGTGCTGGCGGAGGCCAGCGACGACCGGAACCCGTTGCTCGAACGGGCGAAGTTTCTCGCCATCGTGATGAAAAACCTCGACGAGTTCTTCATGAAGCGGGTCGGCGGGCTGAAACAGCAGATCGCCGCCAGCGTGTCGGGCCGGACCCTGGACGGGATGACACCGCGCGAGCAGTGGGAAGCCGCCTTCGAGACTGCCGAGCCGATGTTCGAGCGCCAGGACCGCTGCTGGCGGACGGAGATCCGACCGGCGCTCGCCGAGGCGGATGTCGAGGTTGTGGACCACGGTGACCTCGCGAGCGACGAGCAAGCAGCGCTCCGCGAGCAGTTCGAAACGACTGTGCTCCCAACCTTGACGCCGCTGACGTTCGACCCTGCCCACCCGTTCCCGTTTATCTCCAATCTGAGCCTCTCGATGGCGGTCCTGACGCGCCGGCCGGGTGAAGACGAGCCGACGTTCTCCCGGGTGAAGATCCCTGAGAACCGCTCCAGGTTTCTCGAAGTCGGGGACAGCCGGTTCGTACCCGTCGAACAGGTCGTCGCGGCCAACCTCGATCTCCTGTTCCCCGACGTCGAAATCGTCGATCACGCCATGTTCCGCGTGACGCGCAACGCTGAGGTGCGGCGTAACGAAGAGGTGGCCGAGGACCTCATCGAGGCTATCGAAGGCGTTCTCCGTGAGCGACGGTTCGCGACCGTCGTCCGGCTCGAGGTCGCGGAGGGAATGAACCAGCGCGCCCGGAACGTCCTCGTCGAGCAGCTGGACCTCAAGCCTGCGGAGGTTGTCGAGCGGACGGGACTGCTCGATTACCGTGACCTCTTCGAACTGGTCGCGCTGGAGCGGCCGGAGCTCAAAGTCGAGAACTGGACGCCACAACCTCATCCGAGGCTGGCCAACCAGAGCGAGGAGGAGTCCGTCTTCAATGAAATACGGAGCGGTGACATTCTCGTCCATCACCCGTATCACTCGTTCGAGGGAACTGTCCAGCGGTTCCTCCGGGAAGCCGCCCACGATCCGGACGTCCTGGCGATCAAGGCAGCTATCTACCGGACTGCAGAGGATTCGAGCGTCATCGAGGCGCTCATCGACGCCGCAAAGAACGGCAAACAGGTGGCGGTGATGGTGGAGCTGAAAGCCCGGTTCGACGAGGAGAACAACCTCCGGTGGGTCCGCCGCCTTGAGGAGGAGGGCATCCACGTCGCCTACGGCACCATCGGGCTGAAGACCCACACGAAGACCTCCCTCGTGGTCCGCGAGGAGGGTGATTCAGTCCGACAGTACGCGCACGTCGGCACGGGTAACTATCACTCCGAGACGGCCAAAACGTACGAAGACCTCGGGGTACTGACTGCAGATCCTGGGATCGGGCACGACCTCGTAAAGCTGTTCAATTTCTTTACCGGCCACGCGATGCACGACTCCTACCGGAAGCTGCTCGTCGCCCCCGAGAACATGCGCCGGCAGTTCCGTGAACTCATTCAGCGGGAAGCCGACCACGCCAGAGCCGGCGAGACGGCGCACGTCGTCGCCAAAATGAACCGTCTCGAGGACTCCGATATCATCCGGGAGCTGTACGAGGCGTCGCAGGCGGGCGTTCAGATCGACCTGATCGTCCGGGACATCTGCAGGCTTCGCCCCGGGGTGCAGGGTGTGAGCGAGAACGTGTCTGTCCGGAGCATCGTCGGCCGCTTCCTCGAGCACTCCCGGATATTCTACTTTCGGCACGGAGGGGATGAGCAGTTCTACATCGGGAGCGCCGACTGGATGACCCGGAACCTGGACAACCGCGTCGAGGCGGTTACACCGGTCGAGGATGAGGAGCTACAGGAGCGCCTTCGTGGCGTTATCCGGCTGAATCTGCGGGACAACCGGCGTGCCTGGGAGATGCAGCCCGACGGGAGCTACCGGCAGCTACGGCCGGACGGGGAGCCGACCGTCGACACGCACGCGTGGTTGATGCGGGAAGCCAAGCAGCCTGCCGACAGCACCGAGGCGGCCGACGAGCCGGACGTCGACTTCGAGGACTCTCTGGAACCGGACGAGTTCTACCGCTGACCCCGGGGGAACTGTAATGTAGCCGGGCGCTGAACGGCGACGTATGCGTGTCGTCGTCAACGCCGCGATAAGCGCCGACGGGAAGCTCTCGACGCGTGAGCGTCGGCAGGTCGACATTAGCGGCCCGGCGGACTTCGAGCGGGTCGACGAACTCCGGGCGGAGAGCGACGCGGTGATGGTCGGCGTCGGGACGGTCGTCGCCGACGACCCGTCGCTGACCATCGACGGCGAGGAACGCAGGGAGCGCCGGCGCGAGGCGGGACGGAGCGAGCAGCCCGCCCGCGTCGTCGCCGATTCGCGGATCCGCACGCCGTCGGACGCCGCTGTCCTCGACGACACAGCCGAGTCGCACCTGCTCGTGAGCGAGACGGCACCGACCGATTTCGTCCAGCAGATGGAGGAGGAAGGTGCGACCGTGATCACCGCAGGGGAGAACAGGGTCGACCTGCCGGCCGCGCTCGAACAGCTCGAATCACGCGGCGTCGATCAGCTGCTGGTCGAGGGCGGGGGCGAGATCATCTACTCGCTGTTCGAGAGCGACCTCGTCGACCGCCTCTCGGTGTTCGTCGGCCCCGTCGTGATCGGCGGCCGCGACGCCCCGACACTCGCCGACGGGGACGGATTCGTCGACGAGTTCCCGGCGCTGCGGCTGGCGGAGGTGCGCCGCATCGACGACGGGGTCCTCCTGGTGTACGAGGTCCCCGATGAATAGCGCTCTCCGTCAATGGTTGTGCCCGGTCACGTCGGCGTAGCTCTGCCCGAACCGCTCCTCGAACAGCTCCATCGTGCGCTGCTCTGCCGCTTGCAGGTCGTCGTCGACCTGACCCTGAGCGTGGTGGACGATCCCGTGTGCCTGCTGTGCGACGCCGAGCATCACGAGGTCGCCGACGACGCTCGCCGGCTCCTCGCCCTCCTCGCTCAACAGCTCCAGCACCCGGACGGGCACTTCGAGTTCGTCGCTGGAATCGTCCGTTTCGATCCGTACCGTAGTGGTCTCGCGTGTCATACCTGTCCTTGGTGTGGTCCACTTAAATGGTCTTGCGTCGACCCGGCAAAAACAACCGTCTTTCGCTCGCGGGGTTCATAGTGATTGTTGTGAGTATTTTCGGCACCACATCGCAGTAGCGGCGGTTTCACGGCCCGAAACTGGCGTCTGGCGAATACACGGCGGTAACGAGTCACAACAATCACTATCAGTCGTCGTCGGCCGCGCCGGTCGCGACGGTTTCCGCGTCCTCGATCGATTCGAGGTACTCGTCGGCGTCCATGGCAGCTTTACAGCCCATGCCCCCGGCGGTGATCGCCTGCTGGTAGTGATAATCGACGACGTCACCCGCGCCGAAGATCCCGTCGACAGCGGTTTCGGTCTGCCCGCCGCCCTCGCCGCCCGCGGTCTCGAGGTAGCCGGCCTCGTCCATCCCGACGCCCGTCCCCTCCAGGTATTCGGTGTTGGGGGTGTGGCCGATGGCGAGGAAGACGGCACCAACGTCGTGGTCGAACGTCTCGGTCTCGGGGTCGTCGAGGTTCTCCTTGGGGTAGCCCGACTCGTTGCGGGCCAGCGTCACGTGGTTGACGCCCTCCGACGGGGAGCCGTGGACCTCCAGCAGCTCCGTGTTGCGCATGATCTCGATTTCGCCCTCGTCGACTTTCTCCTGGACGCGGTCGATCCAGTAGTCCTCCGCGCGGAACTCCTCGCGGCGGTGGGCGATGTAGACGGTGTCCGCGAACTTCGTGAGAAACGTCGCCTCCTCCATGGCCGCGTCGCCGCCGCCGACGACGAGCATGTCCTCGCCGCGGAAGAACGCGCCGTCGCAGGTGGCACACGTCGAGAGGCCGTAGCCCATGAGTTCGTCCTCGCCCGGAACGCCCAGCGTGCGTGCGCTCGCACCCGAGGCGGCGATGAACGCGTCGCAGGTGTACTGGTCGCCGTTCGAGACCGAAACCTCGATCGTACCGTCGTCGCGCTTCGTCACGTCCTCGACGATGCCGTGGTCGAGTTCGGCGCCGAACTTCGTGGCCTGGTCTTTCATCTTCTGGACCAGCTCCGGGCCCCCGATCCCGTCCGGGAAGCCGGGATAGTTCGCCACGTCGGTCGTCAGCGTCAGCTGGCCGCCCGGCTCGTCCCCCTCGAGCACGAGCGGCTCGTTGTTCGACCGCCCGGCGTAGACCGCTGCTGTCAGCCCCGCGATGCCCGTCCCGGCGATGATCAGCCGCCGGTGGTCGACTGCCTCGGTTGTCATATCCTGGGATAGGGCAAGGCACCGTTTGTAGGTTGCGCTGTCTTGCTGGCGGGACTCACGACCGCCTTGCACCGATTCGGTCGGGGCGGCTCACGGACACTCGACGGCGATCGTCTGCGGTCGAATGTCCATCCCGCCGTCCTCGATGCGGATCACGAGCTGGATGCAGTCGGTCTCGTCGTAGTCGTAGTAGCGGTCGTCGAACTCGCCGGAGCCGTAGCTCCCGGTCGTGCCGGCAGCCTCGACCGTGAGGTCCCACTGGCCGTGCTCGCCCATCCAGTCGGCGACGACGACCTCGCGGTTGGGTCCATCGCCGGAGAGGCCGGTGACCGTCGCCGTCGTTTCGTACTCCTGGCCGTCCTGCGTGAACGTCAGGGTCACGTCGCTCGCCGCTGCCAGGCGGTTCTCCAGCACGATCTCGCCGATCCCGGGCGGGGTTTCCTCCGCCGACGTACAGCCGGCGAGCAGGCCGGCCGGGATCGACGCCAGAAGCGCCCGGCGACGGAGGGCACCCGAACGCGCTCCCTGCATCTACTCGAACTGGATGGCCGGCCACTCATATATTTGTGGTCCCGAGATGGTCGCATGACCGAAATCGAGCCCAAGACGGACCAGTACGAGGACCTCCTCAGCGAGGCCCTCGAGGCCGCAGAGATCGCAGCACCGCCGGACACGCCGCTCGCGGCGGCAGCCAGCGACTGTGAGGAGATGGCCAGATCCTACCTCGAGGATGGCCGCTACTTCCGGGACGAGGACGACCTCGTCAACGCTCTCGCTGCGTTCTCCTACGGTCACGCCTGGCTGGACGCCGGTGCGCGCGTCGGCCTGCTGGACGTTCCCCGCGAGGGCCACCTCTTCACTGTCTGACCGGAACTCGACGGTTCTGGTGGTCTCGGACCCCTTTTATCAGCGGCAAGTCACCGGTAGGCCTCGCGGCGGCGGCGATCTACGCGGCGGCGCTTTAAGCCTGACCCGGTCTGATACTGGTGGCTGTAATTCTGTTACTCATACTGTCGGACGTAATTTCGTGGAGTCACGCGTCACGTTCAGCCGTTCACCCGTGCGAATACAGCCAGGACGTCCGACAGTATCAGCACTGTTGCAGCGTTCGAGATCTGACGCAAACTTTTTGGCCATGCCGGGTGTGTGAGACTAACGCATGGAAGAAGCTCACGTACGTCTCCTCTGTCCAGAGTGTGCGAAGGACTGGCAGACGAAGCCGGGCGACCTCCCGGACGTGGCACGCACGTTTCACTGTCCGAACTGTCATGCGAGCCGCCCGCTCTCGGAGTTCATGCGGACAGAACACGACCTGAACACGCTCAAACAGCTCGGGTAGTTACGCCGGGGACTGCGCACCGCAGGCGGTACACCGCAGGATTTCGGCACCCTGTTCCCTGTCCAGCTTCGTGTCGGGCAGGCCACACTCAGAGCACAGCACGTACCGCTCGGTGTAGGCGTCGACCGCGTCGTGGATGCGATCCGCGTCGAACTCCCCGGTCAGCCGCGCGCGGTTGCTCTCGTCGATGTGCGCGCTCGTCCCCAGTTCGTCCTGGAGGAACCCCAGCAGGTGGGCGTCCTCCCGACCGAGGTCACTACAGACCTGCTGAAAGTTCTCGAACACCGAGGCGTGGCCCTCCTGGCGGACCTCCGGCTCCGGGACCTCGAACCGACCTGAACTCGATTCGACGTCGGGCGTCTCCTCGATCCCCCGTTCGAGCATGTCGTCGTAGTCCATACCGGGGGGTACCGGCCGGAGTATAAAATTTCTCTCGCTTTTCGCGGATGACCGTCCCCTGACCACCTGACGGTGCTAGACAGCCAGACGTGACTCCGTCCAGTGCCAGGACAGTCCATCGGCTGTGTCATGGCCCGAACAACGGGGTTTGGGACGGTACGGCGTAACTGAATCACGTCTGGCTGTATAAGGGTCAGACTGCCGTCGTCACGACCAGCAGGAACGCAGCGAGCCCCGCGAGGCCGATCACCGCCATCGGGATGGCCGCGTTGTAGCGCATCTCGTCGTTGATCCACTCCACGAGTGCGATCTTAGAGGTGAGACTCGCTGTGATCCCCAGCACGACCATTCCAGCGGCCGCCTCCGCAGCAATCGAGCCGTTGTTGAACACGGTCGCCGCAGTCACCGAGACGGCGGCGGAGGAGATCAGCCCCCCTGTAAACGCGGTGGCGTACAGCCCGACGTCGCCAGCGACCTCCTCGCCACCGACTGAGACCAGCAGAATTGCGAGGTAGGCGACCGAGAACTTCGCCGCGGCACGGAACGAGAACGGCGATTCGAGGTCGATGTCGAACTCCTCGTGGGTCTCGCCCTGCCACCAGACGAGCCCCGCAGCGGCTAGCGTCACCCCTACCATCACCGCCGCGGGGACCGAGACGACCCACAGGATCGGGACTGCGAGCGCGACTGCGATGCCGACGTTCCGGAGGATCATCGTCAGCGTCGCCAGCAGCAACGCGAACGACGCGGCCGTCACCGCTTCCCTGGACTGATTTGCCAGACGCGCGAGCACGCCAGCGGCCGCGAAGGAGTTCGCACCGCCGGAGAGCAGGCCCGTCACCGCCAGTCCGCGCGAGCCCCCGAGCTGGGCCATCGAGAGGTACGCCGCGAACTGGATCAACAGGACGAAGATCACGAACAGCAGGACGTCCTGCAGGACGACGGCGTCGTAGGGGTCGATCGGCTCGGAGGGGAGGATCGGGTAGAGGATGAACACGAGCGCGCCGAGCTTCAGCGTGTCCAGTAGCTCCTGGTCGGAGAGGCTGTCGACGTACCTGTGCAGGCGGTCGCGCTCGGCGAGCACCAGCACCGCGATGATCACGACCGAGGTCGACTCGAAGTACCGTTCGTACCCGATGAGAACCCCGAGCAACCCCACGAGGAACACAGTGACCGACGTGGTGAAGCCGATGTCAGTCTCGTCCAGCGAGTACCGGATCAGCACGACGGACAGCGCTACTGCGGCGGTCAGCCCGAGGTACATCCCCAGAAAGAGCCCCAGGACGGCGGCGCTGCCGTCGATTCCCCCAACGTACACCACGATCGGACCGGCGCCACAAAGCAACGCGAGGGTGCGGAGGCCTGCGTACTTCCGTTCCGGAAGTCGTTCGCGTTCGAGGCCGATCAGGCCGCCTGTAGCGATGGCTATCACCACCTGGACGAGTAGCGTGGGGACCTCGAACAGTTCGTGCATGGTGTTCGAAACGTCCGACGACGATTCCGTCGCCGACACACGACTTCGACTCTACACAGGACCAGTAAAAGAATGTAGGGGGTACTCCGGTTAGGCGTTCCCAGCAGTCGAGTAAGGGTCGGGAAAGATCCAGAAGAGGACTGCTACTCGTCTCCGGACTCGTTCGTCACGGTCGCCGGGACTCCCGCGACCGTAGTGTCCGGCGGGACGTCCTCCGTTACGAGCGAGTTCGCCGCCACGCGGGCACCCTCACCGACCTCGACGCCGGGTAGCACGACGGCGCCGGCGCCGATCATCGCTCGTTCCCCGATCACGACCTCGCCGGTGCGATACTCGTCGACGAGGAACTCGTGACAGAGGATCGTCGCGTCGTAGCCGATAACGGCGTGGTCCCCGACCGTGATCAGCTGCGGCCAGAACACGTCGGGGGTCGACTCCAGCCCCCAGGCGACGCCCTCCCCGACGTCCATCCCGATGGCGCGGAACAGGAGCCGCTTGAGCACGAGGCTCGGCGATATGCGGCAGAGCAACACGACGGCGTACTGGATCGCGACCCGGACTGGGTTCCGGATCCGGTACCACTTGTGCAGGGAGTTGTGGCTGCCGGTCCGCGTGTGGACCGACGTGCGCTGGTGACGGCGCGCGTCGTCGCCGTCACCTGTCACGGCCCACCACCCCTGGTGTCCCGCTCCCGGATCGCCGTGACTGGAACATCGGCTTGCTGGGTGTCACTCGCCACGGAGCTCCGCCATGTGGTCGATCCGCTGCTGTACGAGGTCGGGCGTGCCGATGTCGTGACGGACCCGGAGCCCCGACTCGCCGGCGGCCGCCAGCGCATCCTCCGCAATCTCCTCGGCGTCGGTGACGGATTCGGCGACGCCGACGACGGCGAACGACCGGGATGTCGTCGTGTAGATACCGTCGTCGCGCTCGTCAACGCTCGCGTAGAAGAGGAGCGCCTCGCCGGCGCTGTCCTCGTCGATCTCGACGCGAGCCCCACCTTCGGGATCCGTCGGGTAGCCGTCGGGAACGGCGTACTTGCAGACGGTTGCCTGCCGACCGAATGTGAGCTTCGGGAGCGAGTCATCCTCACGGGCGGCCACGAGCACGTCCAAAAGCTCCGTCTGCATGACCGGCAGGGTGTTCATCGCTTCGGGGTCGCCAAAGCGTGCGTTGAACTCGACGACTTTCACCCCGTCGACGGTCAGCATGAACTGGCCGTACAGCACGCCCTTGTACCCCTCCAGCGACGTGACCGTTTCGCGCAGGACGTCGACGGCGTCCATGTACTCGTCTTCGGTCATGAACGGCAGCGCGAGCGTGGCGTCGCTGTATGAGCCCATACCGCCAGTGTTAGGCCCCTCGTCGCCCTCGTAAGCGCGTTTGTGGTCCTGCACTGCGGGGGTGACCCGCAGTTGCCCGTTCGCGACGAACGCCTGGACAGTGAACTCCTCACCGACGAGCCGTTCTTCGAGGACGATCCGGTCGTAGTCGGACTCGCGGATGTACTCTTTGGCTTCCTCGGCGGTGACCTGATCGCCGATAACGCGGACACCCTTGCCGCCGGTCAGCCCTGCAGGCTTGACTGCCAGATCGCCGTCGTACTCGTCGATGTATTCGCAGGCAGCCTCCATGTCGTCGAACGTCTCGAAATCCGGGCAGCCGGGGATGTCGTGTTGCTGCATGAACCGCCGCTGGAACGCTTTGTCCGTTTCGATGCGGGCTTCGGCCTCCTGAGGGCCGAACGCGTAGACGCCCGCGTCGTCGAGCGCGTCGGCGACGCCGGCCGCCAGGGGCGCCTCCGGGCCGACGATGGCGAGCGTGGCGTCGACCTCCTCGGCGTAGGACCGGACGGCCGTCGGATTCGTCGTCTCCAGCGTTCCGAACCCCTCCGCCAGGCGTGCAATACCCGGATTGCGGTTGCCGGCACAGGCGTACAGCGACGCCTCCGAATCGGCGAGCGAGCGGGCGATTGCGTGCTCTCGGCCGCCACCCCCGACCAGCAGCACAGTCTCGTCCATGTGGGAACGGCGGACCGAACCGAGTGTAAAGCTTCCGCTCCACCCGTCCAGTGCTGTTCTCATAATTGCTCTCCGGACGGCTCCGAAGTCGTTAAGGGCAACTCAGGCCAACCGCCAGGCATGCAGAAGCTGATCATCCGGGGCGACCCGGGGATCCGGAAGGGCGCGATCATCGAGTACGAGGGCGAGGAGCTCGTCTGTTTCGGCATCAACCGCCAGGGCGACTGGCACGGCCCCGACCGGCCGCAGCTGTGGTGCACCGTGGGCTCGGCGGACGAGGAGAAGGCCTACGAACGTCGCCAGTACATCCCGATGCACCTCGACGTGGAGGCCGTCGACGCCGAGGATATCTCGGTCATTCAGGCGAATGCCTGATCTTTCCTCATACTGTCGGACGTAAGTTCGTGGAGTCACGCGTCACGTTCAGCCGTTCAACCGTGCGGATACAGCCAGGAGAGTGTCACGATGTGACACAGAGTTACGTCCGACAGTATCATCCGACCGCCTCCTGCTCGACCTGATAGATCGTCACCCGTTCCCACTCGTTGGCGACCGAGACGGCGTCGTGATCCCCGATCGTGATGTTGTCGTACCGCTCCCGTTCTGCCGGCCCGACGTAGACGTAGCGGACGTCGTAAGCTGCCAGGAGCTCCCGCTGCTGGCTTGCGTTTCCAGTGTAGATCCTGCGAATGTCAGCAACACGCTCGTCGTAAACTTCTTCTCCCCGGTACTGTGCCTCGTGGAACCACCCGGCGACAGTCGGAATGCCGGTCAAACTGGCGGGCGCGCCCGCTCCCCCGACGTTGTCGTCCTCACGGTCGTACGCCCACCAGTAGTGACCCGGGGCTTCGGTCACGATCGCCGGCTGGCCGTCGACCTTCTCGTCGAGCCAGCGGATCGCCGGTGCCTCGGCCGGGTAGTGCACCTCCAGATACGCGGTCGCGTCGAGTGTCGCCCCCCGCTCGTCGGTCGTCTCCGCGCCGTCGTCGACGTGATCGACGAGGGCAAACGCCGGGTACAGCCCCGCAGCGACCACCACGACCGCAGCGAGCACCGCGCCAGTTAGCCGGAGCCGCCGGCGATCGAGTCCCACGTCGGCCGCCGACCAGCCCGACGCGATCCGCGGCAGCACCACAGCCGAGGCGATCGCCCAGAATAGCCAGATGTGCACGTAGAGCTTGAAAATCACGTTGAACCGTTCGGGACGGGTCGTCTCCAGCGTCGCGAGTTCGACGATCAACACGAGTCCCGCGCCGGCGACGATGAGGACTCCCTCGAATCCCAGGTCGACCGTCCGCCGGAACAGCCACCAGCAGGCGACGATCACCGGAACGGTCATCGCCAGCGCCGGAACGCCGACCGCGGCAGCCACGCCGAAGGTCCCGACCCCGAGCAACAAAACCATCGCCGGACCGATGTCGTCTGTCGCCAGCCGCCGGGAGAGGTAGACGGCGATCCCGGCGAGGAAGATCCCGTGGACCACGACCAGCGGCCAGGCTGGCGTCCACGGTGCCCAGTATTCGATCGAGAGGTCGGGTCCGCCGAACACCGACGCCGGCCAGTACGGCAGGGTACAGGCGACGGCACCTGTGATGACCAGCAGGACGGTCACAACGGCGATCCCCAGCCGCCGCATCTCCTCGATCGCCCACGATCCCTTTCCAGGTTTGATCTGTCGACGGAAGCGTACCGGAATGAGCGTCGCAGGATCCCACGGAGCGAAGAAGACACCCAGAAACGTCAGCCCCAGCGCCGTCGGAAGGTCCCAGAAGTTGAGCATCGCGAGGAGGCCAACGATCGGCGGGAGCACACCAGCGAGCAACACCCGACGGCGACCCTCCTCGGCGGCCCGGT
>PXSQ01000010.1:13136-27043 GCA_003022725.1 Halobacteriales archaeon SW_7_65_23
GTACGCCGGGTCGGTCCCGGTGAGCGTCGACAGCAGCGAAGTCAGCAGGTGCCCGCCGTAGTGGTAGGTGACGGGTTCGCCCGCGAACCACATTGACTCCGGCGGCAGCTGCGTCGAGCGATCCAGCGTCGCGAGCAGCCCGAAGTCGAGAAACTTCTCCCCGACGGCAACGGGCAGCGGCGCGGCGACGGGGTCGATGCCGCGTACGAGAACGATCAGCCCGAATCCGAGGACGAATACGAGGGCGTGTTCGGCGAGGTGTGCGGGCTCGACGGCTTCCCGAACAGCGATTCGCTGGGAGGCGACCGCGGACAGCGCCAGCAGCGCGCCGACTCCGGCCAGCGCAGCCGGGAGCCCGTAGGCGACGTAGCCGACGAGGTGTCCCACGAGGAGCAGCACAGCCAGCCCGACCGGGATCGCGAAGCCGCCGTAGGCGAGGTCGCGGAACAGCCAGACCGTGGCCGGCACCGCAGCCAGGCCCAGCAGGACAAAGAGCCCGACCCACAGCGCGACGAGGCCGAATTCCATCATCCGAACAGCCACAACCCGCGAATAAACCTCTGTTGGTCGTCCCGAAACAGCGGCTTTTTATCGACGGCATGCAGTGGTTTCGAGCAATGAGTCGCTCCGTCGGGGTCGGTATCCCAGCCTACCGTCCTGACGTCGGACGCCTGAGCGAGTACGTCGAGGCCATCCACGCCAGCCTCGACCCGGCGACAATCCGGATCGAGTGGGATATGCCGCGGCCGAACGCTCCCGCGCAGCTTGCGGACAGTCCGGCGACGGTCAACACCGTCCCGAAGCGCCGGGGGAAAGGCGCGGCTGTGACAGCCGGGTTCGAAGCGCTCGAGACGGACGTTCTGGCGTTCGTCGACGCGGACGGTGCCACGCCGGCGTCGGAGCTCGCGAAGGTGATCGAGCCCGTGCTGTCGGGCCGGGCGGATCTCGCGGCGGGGTCCAGGCGGCACCCGAATGCACGAGTGATGACCCACCAGACCCGGACGCGTCGGTATCTGGGGGACGCGTTCGCGTGGGTCGCCCGACGGATGCTCGATCCCAACCTCTACGACTACCAGTGCGGCGCGAAGGCGATCACGGCCGAGGGCTGGGAGCAGGTCCGGGACCACCTCTACGAGTCCGGGTTCGCCTGGGACGTGGACCTGCTCGCGATGGCCGGCGCGATGGAGTTGCGAGTCGAGGAGGTCCCTATCGAGTGGTACGATCGTCCCGGGTCGACCGTCTCGCCGGTCGGGGCATCGCTGGAGATGGGCCAGGCGCTGTTCTCGGCGCGCCACCGGGCCGAGCGCCTGCGTAACAGTCGCCTACACACGGCAATCGCCGAACGGCGAGACGAATCGACGGCACTCATCGAGGAAAAATGAGCGACGACGGCGGAAGCGGGTATCTGACGGCACTGAACTCCCGGCTCAGGTTCGGCAAGTTCGTCTCCGTCGGCGCCGTCGGAGCAGCCTGCGACACAGCAGTGCTCGTGCTCCTGGTCGAGGTCGTCGGCCTCCTGGAGGAGGTGGCGGTACTGATCGGCATCGAAACCGCCATCCTCATCATGTTTCTGATCAACGACAACTGGACGTTCGCCGAGGAGGGCCGACGAGACAGGCGGTCCTGGGCCGGGCGGCTGGCGCGGTCCCACGCAGTCAGGTCGGGGGGGAGCATTACCCAGTTTCTCGTATTCGTCTTCATCTACAGGCTGTTGTTCGTCCCGCTGACAGTGTTCGGCATCGACGGGTGGCTGCTAGTCGCAAAAGGGAGCGGGATTGCGCTGGGGATGCTCGTCAACTACGTGTTCGAGAGTCTGTTCACGTGGCAGGTACACAGGGATTCGTGAGAGTTCATCCCCGCCCTGTTCGGCTCGCCGTTCCGACTGGTCGTCGGAATACCTCGCCTCACGGGAACGGCGGGGCTTTCGCCTCGAACTTTCCATAATCTCACAGAGGGCGGGGAAACACAATCCTTAAACGGCAACCGTAGCTATCCACGGGTAGCGGGATGGGATAGCCAGGAGATTCCGGCGGGCTCATAACCCGCAGATCGGTGGTTCAAATCCACCTCCCGCTACTTTTTGCGACCGCAGAATCGAGCGAGACGTTTCATACAGTGCCAGGACAGTCCATCGGCTGTGTCATGCCCCGAACAACGGGATTTGGGACGGCATAGCGTAACCGAATCACGCCTGGTTGTATATCTTCTACAGCGAACAACACAGGCGAGCACCGCGTCGCCCGTACAAGCACGCGGTACGCGCGACGATTGTTAGTCCCGTCATACGGACGACCAAGAAAGGCAGCGGTCCGGATCAGTCGCGATCGAGTGTGTAGACGCTGACCGACGGTTGCGATAGAAGCTGTTCCATATCGTCGGGTGAGAGGTCGCCGCGAGCGACGATCGTTCGGGTCGTGCCTTCGGCATCGATCGACCGCCTGAACACGAGGCGGTCACCCTCGACGCGCCACCCTTCCGCGAGACGGCCGATCGACTCGTCAGTGACACTCGAGTCCCCGAGGGGCTCCGTGAGCCGGACGTTCACGGGGTCGGTCCACAGCGATTCGATCTCGTAGGCGACCATCGGCCTCTCGAACGTGTCGCTGTCGACGTGCTTCGTGATGAGCAGGTCCTCCGTCGCGGTCCGCCTCGACTCGCCGGCTCGCTCGATCACGTCGTCGATCACGACGCTCCAGATCGGGAAGCTGTCCTCCCCTTCGACGGAGTCGGTCCCGTCGGCGCCGTTCGACTCATCGTCGCTACTGTCGTCGTTGCCCGCCGGAGTCTCCGGTGGGTCCGGTGCGGCCTCTTCGATCGGATCGAACAGCCCCGCCCGGTAGGCAGCGTAGCCGACCCCCAGCAGAACTGTCACGAACGTGACAATCGCTGCGGGGAGGATCAACAGACTGAGTAACGACGAGCCGCCGTCGGGGCCGGCCGGCGTCGGGGTCTCCGTCGTCGGCAGCCGCGCTCCCTCCCGCAACGCGAAAAAGGAGCCGTCACCGGCGCCGACGAACACCGTCCCGTCGAGGACGGCGGGCGAGGCGGTGATCAACCCATCGGTGTCGAACCGCCAGAGACGGCTCCCGTCCGTCTCGAGCAGCCCGAACATCGCCCTGCTCTGGCTGCCGACGTACACGACGCTGCCGGCGATGACCGGCGAGCCGACGACCTGTCTCCCCGTGTCGAACGACCAGCGCTCGTCGCCCCCGGCGACGCTCAGCGCGTACACCGAGCCGTCCCTGCTACCGACGACAACGGTCTCCGGGTCGACCGCCGGCGAGGCGACGATCGGACCGCCGGTGGTGACCGCCCAGTCCGGTTCGCCCGCCTCGACGTCGACAGCGTAGAGGACGCCCGCCAGGTCTCCCGCGTACACAGTCTCACCGTCATCGGATACTACCGGAGCCGCGGTGATCTGCCCGGCGGTGTCGACCTGCCATTGCTCGGTGCCATCAGCGGCGTTGAGCGCGTACAGTGTGGAGTCCTCGCTGCCGACGTAGACGGTGCCGTCGACGACCGCCGGCGTCGCGGAGACGTCGTTGTCCGTTTCGACGGTCCACTCCTCGGTGCCGTCGGCAGCGTCGATCGCGTAGACGCTGTCGTCCCGACTGCCGATGTAGACGGTGCCGTCGACGACGGTCGGCGAGGCGACTATCTGAGCGTCGGTCTCGACGGTCCACACCTCCGTGCCGTTTGTGGCGTCGACTGCGTACACGTTGCCGTCGTTGCTCCCGACGTAGACGGTGCCGTCGACGACCGCCGGAGAGGAAGTGACGCGGTCCCCGGTCTCGAAGCGCCACTCCTCGGCCCCGTCGCTGGCCGACAGCGCGTACAGGTTGGTGTCGTCGCTGCCGACGTAGACGGTGCCGTCGACGACAGCCGGCGAGGATGAGACGCCCCTGCCGAGGTCGACGCGCCACTCGCCGCCGACGTCCTGCCTCGGCCCCGTCGCGTCCGGTGCGTAGCCGCTGTTGGCCGCGTCGTAGGCGTACGTCGGCCACTCGCCATCGGTTTGCGCCCGTACCGCTGGCGCCGCTCCCGCCGCCGCTGCGGCGGCCCCGGTCCCGACGGAGCACAGCAGACCTCGTCGCGTCACTCCCGTGTCCATCACCCGCTCCTATCGGTCGAGCACATAAAACCGACGCTCTTTCGGACGGAGCGGGGACACAACCGCCGTCAGATCGCGTACTCGGATTCGGCAAACTGGACGTAGCCGTCGTTTTTGAACCCCCGACGCGTGCTGTGGTACTCAAGCAGGAGTTTCAGTCCAGGGAGGCCGGCGCGGACCGTCCCCCACACCGAGTAGTCGCCGCGGTTGAACATTTTATCGGCGGCGTCGAACGCCCTGTCCCAGTCCCCGGGCGTGTACTCCCGGACTACTTCGGCCATCGTGACGTTCCGCAGGAACTCGTCGCCCAGCACGTTCTGCCAGGCCTCGTTGTACCCTTCCAAGCGCTGGCGACCCGCGAGGCGGCCGGCGATCCGGCCGGTCCGGACCGCAACATGGTCGCCGCCCTCGTGGAATGCGGAGGTCCCGCCCATCGCGCCGCCGACGACCGCAATCCCGGCCGCAGTCGGTGACTCGATCGGCCGCGTCGAGGAGATGGCGTATGTCTCTGTCCCGCCGCGCTTGCCACGGTCTTCGACCAGCGGGAACTCCTCGAGATCGTACTCCGGGTACTCGCGTTCCAGAAGCCGCCTGATGTACTCTTTCCCTTGCGGGATCCGTTCGTCTTCGGGACGGAGCAGCGCCCAGTGCTCGCGGTCGAACTGGCCGATGTCCAGCCCGATGGGCATCGTCAGCCCGATCCGGGCGACGTTCCCATCGTTCGGGAACACCCACGGGTAGGCAGTGTGACCCGGCATCAGCCCCCACCAGAACTTGATCCGCGTCGGGTCGTAGATGTCCTCCGGCACGCGCCGGTGCTCCTGGTAGGCGATGTGGTTCACGGTCGAGGGGTCGAGTACGGACGCCATCGACCGGTCACCGGTGAACTGGTCGAGCGTCTTGATGGTGACGGTCCGCTGGGGGCCGTCCGCCAGAATCAGGTACTCCGCTTCGATCTCCTCGCCGTTCGAGAGCGAGAGGGTGTGCGAGTGTCCCGCGTCGAGCGACGTTTCGACGCCCGTGACGCTGTCGCCGGCGCGGTAGGTTGCGCCAGCCTGCTCCGCCTCCTCCCGGAGCCAGTCGTCGAACTTCGCCCGGTGAAACGCCAGCCCGAACGCCGGATAGTTCGACTCGATCCCGGTCCCGTTGATCGAGACCGACGTCGACGGCCCGACGAAGTCCGCACCGTCAAGCGTCCGGAGGATCACGTCGTCGGGTATCTCGTCGGGGCCAAAGCCCATCAGGTCGATCCAGTAGTCCAGCAGTCCGGCAGCGTCCGTGGAATCGGGGCCGGGGCCCTCGCGGTCGGCCCGCGGAACGCCCTTCTCGATCACGAGGGCGGACGCGCCCGCCTGCGCGGCTTCCCACGCGGCCGCGGTCCCCGCCGGACCGCCGCCCACGATCGCGACGTCGACTCGCTCCATACCGGTACGGATCGGGCCCGAAGCTTAAATGCTCTGCAGTTCCGCTCAACCTAGATAGCCGCTCTCGGCGAGCAGTTCGCCGTTGAGGACCGAGGCGCCGGCGGCACCCCGCAGCGTGTTGTGGGCGAGACAGTTGAACTGGAGCCCGCCCTCAGTCTCCTGGATCCCGCCGACGGCGATCGCCATCCCGTTCTCGCGGTCGCGGTCGAGCCGGGGTTGTGGCCGGTCAGGCTCCTCGAAGACGTGGATCAGCTGGTCCGGCGAACTGTGGAGGTCGAGGGAGGGGTACTCCCGCATCGCTTCGGCTGCGGCTTCGACGGTCGCGCCCTCGACTGTGTCGACCCAGACGTTCTCGAGGTGCCCGTCGAGTGTTGGGATCCGGTTGCAAGAGGCGTCGACACGGGCTTCGTGCCAGTTGACCTCGGCGCCATCGAACTCGCCGAGCAGCTTCCGGGACTCGGTCTCCATCTTTGCCTCTTCGCCGCCGATGTTCGGGATCGCGTTGTCGATGATCTCCATCGAGGTGACGCCGGAGTAGCCCGCACCCGATACTGCTTGCAGCGTGGCGACTGTCACCTGTTCGAGCCCGAACGCCGCTTCCAGCGCTGCCAGCGGCGGCACCATCGTGATCGTCGAACAGTTCGGGTTCTTCACCAGGGCGCCGTCCCAGCCACGGCGCTCGCGCTGGACCTCGATCAGGTCCAGATGGTCGGCGTTGACCTCCGGGATCGTCAGCGGGACGTCGTCGTCCCGCCGGGCGTTCGAGGAGTTCGACGAGACGACGTACCCAGCCTCGCAGAACGCGGGTTCGACCGCTTCGCCGACGCTTGAGGGCAGCGACGAAAAGATGAGATCGACGTCGTCCGGGACCGACCGGGGCTCGGTCGCCCGGACGGTCATCTCGGCAATATCGTCTGGAATCGGGGTGTTGATCCGCCACTTGGCAACGTCGCGGTAGGCTTCGCCCGCACTCGATTCGCTCGCCGTTAGCGCAGCAATCTCGAACGCCGGGTGTGGGTCGAGCAGCTGAATGAGCCGCTGCCCGACCGCGCCGGTCGCACCCAGAACGCCTGCACGTACTGTCATACGGAACCGTAGGGTGGATGAGGTTCAAAACAGTTTGGGAACGCCCCAAATCCAGCCACTGGCGGACCTGTGTGGTCACCGAATTCGAGGCGGAGGCCCCATCCTCAACAAGCGAGCGGCGGTTTATCCGCCCGAGCGCAGTAGGGTGGGGTTGTTGACGACCGTGGATCAGGTCGCTCGCCAAACTGTTATTTCGCTTCGACCCAACTATGCAGCATGACCTTCGAACGAAACGTCGGTGGCATCGACCGCATTACACGGACGATCCTCGCGGTCATCTTCCTCGGCATCGGTGTGCTCGCATTCACGGACGGCCGTCAGGCGCTCGGCACCGGCGCGCTGATCGCCGGGGCAGGCCTCGGCTTCAACGCCGTGAGCGGCTTCTGCGGCCTGAACGCGATGCTCGGCGTCAATACGTGCACGAGGGACAGCGCGGATAGATAAAAACAGCGACAGCTACTGGAAGCCGATACGGCCGCCGCGGGTGCGGTCGGGTTCGGGGCCGCTGCCGCGGAACTCCTCTTCCATGCGCTCGTAGTAGTCCCGGATGTCGTCGGTGATGGTCGGGCGGATGCCGTCCATCGCCTCCCGGAAGTGGCGCATCTCGACGATCTCGGCGTCCTCGTCCTGCCGGAGCGACTGGATCGCCGCCTCGCGGGCGATCGTCTCCAGATCCGAGCCGACGTACCCCTCGCTGAGTTCGGCGAGTTCGCGCAGGCTGACGTCGGGCGAGAGCGGCATGTCCTCGGTGTGGATCTTGAGGATCTGCTCGCGGCCCTCGGTGTCGGGCTCGCCGATCATCACCAGCCGATCGAACCGGCCCGAGCGGATCAGCGCCGGATCGATCATGTCCGGCCGGTTGGTCGCGCCGATCACCATCACGTTCTCCATCTCCTCAAGGCCGTCCAGTTCGGTCAGCAGCTGGTTGACGACGCGCTCGGAGACGTTCGAGCCCACGTCGCCGCCCCGTCCCGGCGCCAGCGAGTCGAGTTCGTCGAAGAAGATCACCGTCGGGGCGACCTGCCGGGCCTTCCGGAACGTCTGGCGGATCGCCTTCTCACTCTCGCCGACCCACTTCGAGAGCAGCTGTGGCCCGCGGACGCTGATGAAGTTGGCGTCAGTCTCGTTGGCGACGGCTTTGGCCATCAGCGTCTTCCCGGTGCCCGGCGGGCCGTACAGCAGCACCCCCGACGGCGGCTGGATCCCCATGCGGGCGAACTTCTCCGGGGAGTTCATCGGCCACTCGACGCTCTCGCGGACCTCCTTCTTTGCGTCCTCGAGGCCGCCGACGTGGTCCCAGTTGATCTTCGGGAGTTCGACCAGCACCTCGCGCATGGCGCTGGGACTCACCTCGTTGAGCGCGCCGCGGAAGTCGTCCCGTTTGATGATCATCCGATCGATCAGGCTCGGCGGGATGTCCTCCTCGTCGAGGTCGATCTCCGGGAGGTAGCGCCGGAGCGCCTTCATCGCCGCCTCCTTCGTCAGCGACTCGATGTCGGCGCCGACGAAGCCGTGGGTCTCCTCGGCCAGCTTGCCGAGGTTGACGTCGTCCGAAAGCGGCATGCCGCGGGTGTGGATCTGGAGGATCTCGCGGCGGCCGGTCTCGTCGGGGACGCCGATCTCGATCTCGCGGTCGAACCGGCCCGGACGGCGCAGCGCGGGGTCGACGCTGTCCACGCGGTTGGTGGCCGCGATCACGATCACCTGGCCGCGCGATTCCAGGCCGTCCATCATCGTCAGCAACTGCGCGACGACGCGGCGCTCGACCTCGCCGGTGACGTCCTCCCGTTTGGGCGCGATCGAGTCGAGTTCGTCGATGAAGATGATGCTGGGGGCCTCCTCGGTCGCGTCCTCGAAGATTTCGCGTAACTGCTGTTCGGACTCGCCGATCGAGAAGAAACTGGCGGAGGTCTCGTTGGCGACGGCCTTGGCGAGCAGCGTCTTGCCGGTGCCCGGCGGGCCGTGTAACAGCACCCCCTGTGGCGGCTCGATGCCGAGCTTCTTGAAGATCTGGGGGTGTTTCATCGGCAGTTCGACCATCTCGCGGACGCGCTGGATCTCCTTCTGGAGGCCGCCGATGTCCTCGTAGGTGATCCCGCTGCCGGTCTTCTCGAAGCCGGCGATGGGCTCCTCGCGGAGTTCGACCTCGGTGTCTTCGGTGATGAGGACGACGCCCTCCGGCTCCGTCTCGACGGCGATCAGCGGGATCGCCTGCCCGGGCGAACGCATGAAGGGGTGGTTCGTGCTCGACATCACGGGGACGATGTCGCGATCGACCACCGGGCGCTTGAGGATCTGTCTTTTGACCATCCCCGCGGCGTCGCTACCGAACTGGACGCTCGCCTCTTCGGGCGGCGCCAGCACCAGCGTGTCAGCTTTCTCCGCTTCCGCCTTCCTGATCTCGACGCGCTCGCCGATGCCGACGTCCGCGTTCTGTCGCGTGAACCCGTCGATGCGGACCGTGTCGGTGTTCCAGTCCTGGCGGTCCGCGCGCCAGACTTTCGCGGCCGTGGTGTCGGCACCCTCGATCTCGATGATGTCACCCGGCGAGAGTTTGAGGTGCAACAGCGTGTCCGGATCCAGTCGAGCGATCCCGCGCCCCGAGTCGTTCGGATAGGCCTTTGCAACCTCTAGTTGGACTTCATTCATAGGACTGTGATGTAATGACACTGGGGTGCCACGGGAGATATGTTTTTTGTTCCCGGTGGCGGGCGGCGGCGACCACAAAAGTTACACGCGTCCACGATCACACGGTTGAACCTGACAGCCTGACAGCAATCATGCAGGTGCCAGCTACTTTCATATAGTTCCGGTTTGTACCTGGAGTCATGGTCTTTCTCGTTCCGTACGACGGGTCGACCGTTTCGGAGGCAGCACTCGACCGCGCAGTGGAGCACGGCGCGGCGCTCGACGAGCAGGTGGTCGCGGTGAGTCTCATCCCGACCGGATCCGAGTACGCCGAGCGGCGCAAGTGGATCGAACCCGACGAGGAGTTCGCCGTCGAATCAGCCCGCAAGGAACTCAAGCGGAAGATCGTCGAGACGACAGATCAGTCAGAACGACCGCTCGTGGGGATGGGTGCGTCCTCGCCCGGCAACGGTGTGACCGACCGCATCCGCAGGGTTGCGATCGAGGTGGACGCGTCGGTGTTGTTCGTCGGCACGAACTCCGACTCGGCCGGGTCGACGCAGTTATCGGCTCTCGGGAGGGGCGACGACCTCCATGTGAGTGTCTGCCAATCGTCTGACTAACAGTTTTGAGGGCGCCGCGCTACCAGGAGAGTATGGACCAGTACAATCTGACGGGGAGCGTGAGCGACCGTCGGGGCTGGGAGTGGAACCGGAAGTACGGGGACGGGGCCGAGGAGACGTCCTCGCACCCTCGGACGTTCGCGCCGGAGCGATACGGCGGCAGCGGCGACAGGGGGATCAGGGAACCGGACGCTGGGCGTAGACGGTCCTCAGATAGCAGGGAACCGACCGCACGCACTAGAGCGGGCAGGGGAGAACCGGACCCCGACACCCTGCAGCGGGAACTCGCCGAACTCCGCGAGGAGACCCGGCAAAAGGAGCAACGCCGCGACGCGATCATCCGCCAGTACGAGCGGTGCCTGGCGGAGAAAAACCGGCAGCTGGCAGACGACTCGAGGGGTCGGTCGCGCGACGGGACGGGTGGACAGGGAGCGGACCTGCTGACCCGTCTCCTCGACCCGCTCCAGAGGTGACGCGGCCGACCGCGTCCCGGAACCTACAAGACAGTGCTCTCCTGAAGCCAGCACAGATGACCGGTCCCCAGCGCAGGCAGTTCGTCGGACTCATCGGTGCAGCGCTTGGCGGCGCGCTCGCTGGCTGCCTCGAGGAGGAGGGGGAGGAGTTTCTCGTGACGAACACACAGATCGGTCTGGAGCCGCCGGCGGTCGTCGTCCGGGTGACCATCGAGAACATCTCGGCCAACCGCCAGAGCGGCGAACTCACGGTCGGCCTCCGGTACCACGCTGACGGGGACACGTCGGGGGAACCCGACGAGCAGTGGACCAAGACCGATTCGGTGACGGTCAAACAGGCAGCCTCGCCGCAGCTCCGGTACCGGTTCGCGGACGCGTACCGGGACGGCAGCTCCATCGAGAACTACGCCGTCGACGCCTCACTCGACGGCGACGATTTATAACTTGACTGAATCACGTTCCAAACGCGGCAGGTTACCCCTCGACGCGAGCGATCCACGCTGCCGGGTCGTCGAGTTCGGCGTCGGTCGGCAGGTGGTCCGGTGACTCCCAGACGCGGGTTGCAGTCGCGATGTCGCGGCGCTCGACGACCCCGTCGAAGAACTCTTTGCCCCGCTCGTACTGGCGGCGCTTGACGCTCAGGCCCAGGAACCGCCGGATCAGCCGTTCGATCGGCCCGCGACCCTGTCGGCGCTGTTCGAGTTTCCGCCGGAGGTCGGCGTACTCGTCGTCGAACGCCCGGTCCATTACCAGTTCGGCGTACCCCTCGACGGCGGTCATCGTCGTGTCCAGCGCGGACATCGCCTCCCGGTCGATCGTCCCCGAAGTGAGGTTCTCGATCGCCTCCTGCATCGATGTCTCGAGGTGTTTGGGCAGCCACGGCGCGGCGCCGAACTCGGCCGCGTGGGTCACCTCGTGGAACGCGATCCAGCGGCGAAAGCGCCCATAGGGCACGTCCAGCTTCTCAGCTGTTTTGATGATGTTCGGCCGGAGGAAGTACAGTGCGTGATCCGGCGAGTCCGCAAGCAGGAGCGGGTCATACTGCCCGAGCACGTGGCGTGAAAGAAAGGACAGGGCAAACGCCATCGATCCCGTGTTAGCGATGGTCGCGAACCCTGGGACGGCCCCGGCCTGCTGCTCCAGCGGCGTCATCACCCGTTCGAACGTCTCGATGTTGGCGTCGATCCAGTGGTGGCGGTCCTGGATCTCCACGCGCTCGGGGAGGTCGAACGTCGTGCCCGTGACCTCCCTGACGCGGTCGCGAGCGGCGCGCACGTCGGTCGCGTACTCCTCACGCTCGGCGTCGCTGACGTCCAGGTCGCCCGGTGCTGTGGAGTTTTTCACGGCCTCGCTGACGGCGGCCCAGTCGATCGCTCCCTCGCCCGAGGCTCCAGTCACTGCTCGGACGCTTCGGTACAGATTCATACCGGACACGAGGCGGCAGGCGAATAAAGGCCTTCTCCCTACTCGTCTTCGGCGTCGACCGACACGCCGACCGGGCCGTCGTCGGCGGTCTCGATTGCGACGTCCTGGTCGTCGTCACCCGAGAGGTAGCGCACCGCGACGGCCCCAAGGATCAGCAGAAACAGGACACCCAAAGCGGCGGCGCCCTTCCCCGATCCTCCGGACTTCTCGTCTTCGGCCCCGATTCCCCCGTCATCGTCCTCAGCACTGCTGCTCACGTCTGACGCGCCCGTCGAGCCGCTGAACGGGAGGTTGAACGATCCCTCGTCGAGGTGGACTTCCACGAGTGTAAACTCTACCATATACTCGCGTAGGTCCAGCCGACATTTAGCCGTTGCGACACCAGCGCCTTCGCGCTCTGGTATCGGACTGGTAACGGAGCTTTGACAGTCCTGGGGCACACCTTCTCCGGCATGAAGGCCGAGCAGCGTGAGTTTCTCGACGACCTTCTCAGTACAGCGAGTCCGTCAGGGTTCGAGGTAGCAAGCCAGCAACGGTGGGTCGAGTACGTCTCGACGTTCGCAGACGAGGTCCGGACTGACGAGTACGGCAACGCGATCGCGGTCCTCGAGGGCGGCAATCCGACAGTCGCCATGGCCGGACACAGCGACGAGATCGGGTTCATGGTACGGGACATCGAGGACGACGGATCGCTCCGCATGACGCGCATCGGGGGCTCGGACAAGACCGTCAGCAGGGGCCAGCACGTCGTGGTCCACGCTGACGACGGCCCCGTCGCGGGCGTCATCGGACAGACCGCGATCCACCTCCGGGACACCGACGAGGAGCCGGTTCCGGACATCAGCGAACAGCACGTCGACATCGGCGTCGACGACGGCGAGGCGGCCGCCGAACTCGTCGAGCGCGGCGACCCGATTACCTTCGACCAGACGATCACGGAGCTCGCCGGCGAGCGGATCGCTGCCCGCGGCCTGGACAACCGGATCGGCATCTGGGCGGCGGCCGAGGGACTGCGGCGGGCTGCCGGGAAAGAGCTGGAGGCGACCATCTGTGCCGTCAGCACAGTCCAGGAAGAGGTCGGCCTGCAGGGCGCACGGATGGTCGGCTTCGACCTCGCGCCGGACGTCGCTATCGCCACGGACGTCACTCACGCGACCGACGCGACGGGCACCCCGGGCGAGCGCTCGACCGGGATCGAACTCGGTGCCGGGCCAGTCGTCGCCCGCGGGAGCGTGAACCACCCTCGCGTCGTCGAAGCGGCACGGGACGCAGCCGACCGCGAGGGGATCGACATCCAGCTCCAGGCGGCAGGCAGCCGGACCGGCACCGACGCCGACGCGTTTTTCACCTCGCGGGGCGGCATCCCGTCGCTCAACGTCGGCGTCCCGAACCGCTACATGCATACGCCGGTCGAAGTGCTCGATCTCGCCGACCTCGACGCGACCGCTGATCTCCTGGCCGGGATCGCCCTCGACGCCCACAGCTACGAGTTCAGCGTCTCGCTGTGAACGAACATCGCGCGATACTGGATGGACGCCTCGACGTAGTAGGTCGGATACCCGTCGTCGCTCCCCTCGTAGTACTCGTTGATCGAGAATTCGATCCCGGACCGACGCGATGCCGTCTCCAGGGCCGCACGTAGCTCTGATTCCGTGCCGGTGAACTCCCCGTCGACGGTGAAATCCAGATCCTCGGAGAACCGCCACGTCTCCGGGAAGTAGAGCTTGCTGAGAGCAGTCCCACCTTTGAACAAGGGGTTGTCGCCGAAGTCGGTCGTATAGATGCCGTACAGCACCCACGAGTTAACGTAGTCCTTCTCGGCGTAGTCGGTTCGGACACCGAGTTCCCGGGCTCGCCGGCGAATGGCTGCTTCGTCGAGCATCAGTTATGGCAACTCCTCGTCGGGGATATTTACGTATAGCCGATAGTCCGGCGCGTAGTCGCCCTTCGACGATCGCGTCGGGTCGAGTGGCGAAGACCCCTCAGTGAACTCGGCGTCCACCGTCTCGCGGCCTGGAACGGGAATTTCGTAGTGGTCCATGAGGTAGACCAGGCGTTTGAGTGCCGCGCCGTTCCCGATCTGTCGGGCGTGCTCGATTAGTGTCTCCGGATCGTAGCCGTCGGGTCCCTCTCGAAT
>PXSQ01000011.1 GCA_003022725.1 Halobacteriales archaeon SW_7_65_23
GTGAGGAGGATCGACATGCTGAACAGCGGGATGTCGCGCATCCGCAGCCCCTCGGCGCGCATCCGGTAGATCGTCGTCAGGAAGTTGACCGAGCCGATCGTCACCGATCCGATGAACATCACCAGCGCCAGGATCGCCGCGAACGACCCGACGTGGCCGTAGTTGGGGATGAACGCGGGCGCGTTCAGCGGGGCGTACATCGTCCAGCCGCCCATGAACGTCGCGCCTTGGAAGAACGAAATGCCGAAGAGGAGTCCCGAGAACAGGTACAGCCAGTAGCTCATCGCGTTCAGCCGCGGGAACGCGAGGTCGTCAGCCCCGATCTGCAGGGGGACGACGTAGTTCGCGAAGCCGAACGCGAACGGCGAGAGGAACCAGAACACCATCAGGAACCCGTGCGAGGTCGCGACCTGGTAGTACCCACCCGGATCGAGCACGGTCGCGCCGGGCGTCCACATCTGGGCCCGGATCAAAAGCGCCAGGATCCCGGCCATCACGAGGAAGAACACCGACGTGACCAGATAGAGGATGCCGATGTCCTTGTGGTTGGTCGTCACCAGCCAGCGCTTGATGCTGGATTTCGGCGGCAGGTGACCGTCTTCGGCCATCAGCCGCTCACCTCCGCTGCTTCGGCGCCGGAGCTATCGTACCAGTCGTTGAATTCCTGGGGTTCCATGACGATCACTTCCTCTCCACGCATGTTGGAGTGGCCCACGCCACATAGTTCGTAACAGATCGCCTCGTAGGTTCCGGTTTCCTCCGCCTGGAACCAGGCCTCGTTGTACTGGTTGGGGATCGCGTCGGCTTTCACCCGTAACTCCCTGACCCCGAAGTTGTGCATCACGTCCTGGGATGTCACGTTCACCAGTATCGGCCGGTCCTTCGGGATGCGGAGTTCCTCGGTCGTCGTGCCGTCCGGGTACACGTAGGTGAACCGGAACTGCTCGGCGACGACCTGGATCTCCAGCGGATCCTCCCCCTCGTCGCCCTCGTAGAGCTGGTTCGTGTCCTCGACGTACAGGAACAGCGAGTACGCGTACACGATCAGCCCGAGCACGATCACCGCGCTGATCGTAAACGAGACGAACAGTTTTTTCCCGCCGCCTTTACCTGACCCCGTCGGGATCTCACCCACCTGGGGCCGCGCGACACCGTCGCCGTCCTCCTCGGGGGGCGTCTCCTCGACGTCGTACCGGCCTTCCGGGAAACCTGGGCGAGTGCCGCGTGCCGGAGCAGTGCTGAACCGGGACTCATCATTCCTATCGGGGTTACGACCACCTGCTATTAGGCATTTCGATAAACCGTGATACGACGGGTGCTGAACGCGGTTCCGCCGGGATCGCTCCGGAACAATCTTTATTGTTCGCTGGCCGATAGCCCTGTATGGACATTTTCGACGCGACCTGGACGGACGCCGACGCCACAGAGACATTGCTCGCGGTCCTGCCGGTCGGCAGTATCGAACAGCACGGCCCGCACGCGCCGCTGGGCACCGACGTGATCACGGCAGAAGCAGTCGCCAGTGCGGGCGTCGACCGCTACGACGGGACCGCCGTCGTCGCGCCGGCGATCCCTGTCGGTATCGCGGCCGAACACCGCCAGTTCACAGGATCGCTGTGGGTCACTGAGGACACGTTCCGCGCGTACGTCAGCGAGACGGTCGAGAGTCTCGTGAGCCACGGCTGGGACCGCGTCGTCGTCGTCAACGGCCACGGCGGAAACATCGACGCCCTCCGCGAACTGTGCGGCACACTCACACGCGAAGAGACTGCCTACGCGGTGCCGTTCACCTGGTTCAACGCCGTCGACCTCGCGGCGTTGGGCACGGCGATGGGCCACGGCGGCCCGGCAGAAACCAGCCTTGTCCGACACGCCCGGCCGGCGCTCGTTGCGACCGACCGCCTCGACGCGGTCGCAGCCGATGCCGCCGACGGCTGGGGCGACTGGCAATCCGGGACGAACCTCGCGTACGACAGCGCCGAGTTCACCGACAACGGGGTCGTCGGCGACCCCAGCGAGAGCTCCGCGGAGCTGGGCGAGCAGCTCCTGGATGCAGCGGCCGACGCGCTCGCGGAGCTCCTCGACACTGTCGAGTCACGGGACGTCTCGCGGCCGCCCCATCGGTAAGCGGCGGCGACAGCCGGGTGACGCCGTAGCAGCGTCGGGGTTACGCCTCGGCGGTTTCGGCGTCCGCGTCAGCGTCGGCGTCCGCGTCGTCCTCCTCGGCGTCCTCAAGCGCGCTGCGGAGCTGCGGGATCGTGCTTGCCAGCTCCCCGACCTGCTCGTGGGCTCTCTCGATATCCTCGATCAGCTCCGCGACTTCCTCGATCTCCTCTGCGAGTTCCTCCGCATCTTCGAAGGCGTCGGCTTGCTCGCCCATCGTGTACCACTTCTTGGCGTCCCGGAGGTGCTCGCTGGCGTCGCCGACGTCCAGCGCCGACCGCAGGCCGTTGAGGGCGCCCAACGTGTTGTCGGCGTCGGTCTCCCAGACCGCGTCGGCGTCCGGGAGCGCGTCGCGCGCCGCCGCAAGCGAGGACTCCACGTCCTCGCGCATCTCCGATGCCGCTTCGGTGAAGAGATCGTCATCGTCGAGTGTCGTCTGTGACATACGCTCCTGTTGGCCGCCCGAGCGGTTAAAGGGGCGCCGGAAAGTGAAAGTGAAATCCGCGCCCGCGGCGCAGGCCACAGTGCCATCCCGGTCCCACCGCGGCCCCGGGCCGGCCGAGGAGTTACTCTATTGTGTATTAATCGTGGTACGTTTTTCGTCGCTGCCGGCCAACTGTCCCCCTGTAACCGTCTCCTAACGGAGTGTTTTTTGATTCAGAATCGAATTAAGAATTGCCAGTTCGCCGACAAAGACCGGGGAGTACTAGTACCTGGTCGCCTCATAGTACTGTATGAGCTACCGGACGCTCGATGACTTGGCCGACGGTCAGCAGGTGCTGGCGCGGGTCGATCTCAACTCGCCAGTGTCCGTCGGGGTCGTCGAGGACAACCGGCGGTTTTCGCGACACGCGAAGACGGTGCGCGAACTGCTCGATCGGGATCACGCCGTGGCGCTTCTGGCCCACCAGGGCCGGCCCGGGCGGGACACATTCCTCTCGCTGAACCAGCACGCCGACATCCTTACGGAGCATATCGACCACCACGTCGAGTACGTGCCGGGAACCTACGACCGGACTGCGCTCGACGCGATTCAGGACCTGGAGGGCGGCGAGGTACTCCTGCTGGAGAACGTCCGGATGACAGACGACGAACTGCCCGAGCGCACGCCCGAGGACCACGCCGCCAGCGAGTTCGTGGGGACGCTCGCCCCCCGGTTCGACGCGTACGTCGGCGACGCCTACTCGACGGCACACCGCAAACACGCCTCGATCGTCGGGTTCCCCCTGGAGATGAACGCGTACGCCGGCCGGGTCATGGAGACCGAGTACGAGGCCAACTCCGCCATCGCGACCCGCGAGTTCGACGGGGAGGTCACGATGATCGCGGGCGGGACGAAGGCGACCGACGTGATCGAGGTGATGACTGCCCTGAAGGACCGGGTCGACAACTTCCTGCTGGGCGGGGTCGTCGGCGAGCTGTTCCTGCGGGCGATGGGGTACGACGTCGGCCGGGACATCGACGAGGACGACCTCTACGAGAGCCAGTGGCGGGCCAACCGCAACCGGATCAACTCGCTGATCGAGAGCCACCCAAGCGAACTCGTGTTCCCGACTGACCTCGCGTACGCCGACGGGGCCGACGAGCGCGCGGAGGTCACCGTCGCCGAGGTGAAAAACAAGGACCACGACTACCTCGACATCGGCACCGACACCGCCGAGCAGTTCGCCGACATTGCAGCCAACTCCGAGGCGGTGTTCGTCAAGGGGGCGCTCGGTCTGTTCGAGGACGAGCGGTTCAGCCAGGGGACCGTGCGCGTCCTCGACGCGCTCGCCGAGAGTGACTGCTTCTCCGTCGTCGGTGGCGGCGACACGTCCCGGGCAATCGAGATGTACGGGATGGACGAAGCGGACTTCTCGCACGTCTCCATCGCCGGCGGGGCGTACATCAACGCGCTGACCGGTACCTCGCTCCCCGGCGTCGAGGTGCTCACGCGCGGCGTCGAAGTCCACGCGATGGATTAGCCACAAGGACGCAGGCGGTGCTCGTCGGGCAGGAGCGCGAGCAAAGAGAGGATGGAACGGTTGTGAGTGCTCCGGACAGCGCCAGCGCAGTCGACCAAAGGTGGTTCAGATAGGTGGAAGGTCGGATCAACCGGCGGTCGGAGTCGCGCGCGGCCACACCGCCCGGGTGCCGACAGTCACGGCGAGAGCCGCATGCCGCCAGTGGTACTGCGCGAGGTGGTCTCGATGGGTGGCACGCTCTCCCCAATTGCCGGGGCGATAGCCGACGATGCACGTCTCGGTTTGACTGACGCCCCGACGACCCGGTGTTGCGGGCGCCGATGGGAGTCCGCATGTGGATGCACTCAGTAGCGCCCGTATACGGCGGGCCTGCAAGCGGTGGTATGCCACAGAGCCACATAAAGATGGTGGTGAGTGGCAACGCTTGGTAGCAAACGGTAACAGAGAGTGCCGAACGTGTCCCAGCGTGGTTGTGGGGTGTTCGCGGGGAGGAAGATGGAAATGCAGTGCAGGACAGTGAGCGCGGCCACGGCGCTCGCGGTGTGATTACAGCGCGGGAGGACAGACGTCGTCGACAGTCCCAGCCGGTACGGTGGATCGCGCTGGCGGCGCGGGGTCAGGCGCTTCGGCTCTCGCGGGCCTTCGGCCGGAGTTTGCCGTAGCCGCACTTGCGACACTCCGTCGCTCGCTGTGGGTTGCGGGCGTTACAGCGCATGCAGATCTGCTTCGTGAAGATCCGATCTTCCGCCTTCTCGAACGTAGCCATACCCGCGTTTTACCGTCGCGCTGTTTAAGGGTTTCCGATGGCGACGGCAGTAGTGTGCAGAGACGGGGCAACAGCGGTTCCAACAGCATGAAAAGGGCTGATACTGGTTGACGACACGAACGATGGCGAGGTCCCGGACGCGGAGGACCTTGACCTCCGGGAAGCAAACGTCGTCGACGTCGCCTTCGAGGAGGAGAATGGGGGCTACCAGTTCGACGTGGCGCTGCACCACGACGACGGCGAGGACGGGTACGCGAACTGGTGGCAGGTCGAACGCCTCGACGGCAGCCGCCTGGGCCGGCGCGACCTGCTGCACGCCCACTCCCAACAGCCGTTCACCCGCTCGGAAACGATCGACGTTCCCGACGACGTGACCTGCGTGGTCGTCCGCGGACACGACCAGACCCACGAGTACGGCGGCGTCGCGATGCTCGTGAAAAGAGACGGGAATCTGGTCACCGGTACCGGCGTTACGTTCATTGTACCCGACTACGTAGTGTAGCCTACCGGATGAGGCGCGATCACTTCACCGTAGCAGCCCGCCACGTGTCGCCGGGGGACGCTCCGGAACCGACGCTGACTGTCGAGTACACCGGTCCGGAGGAGACGCTCACCAGGCAACTGACGGATACAGCCGGGGAACTGTTCGTCGCGGAGGACGTCGACGCGGCGTTCCGACTCCAGAACGACCAAGACGACGAGGACGCGACAGGCGTGTTCAGCCTTACACACCGGATCACGGGCGGGTATCTCCTCGAAGTAAACGCCGACGCGGACGTGGTGCTCCCGCTCATCGACGCCGCGCGCGAGCGGACCGAGGACGACGCGAGCTACCGCATCCGCATCGAGCGCGCCGAGGAGGAGCCGCTGATCTACGAGATAGACGCGCTCCTCGTTTACGACGGTGAAGGCGACCTGCTCCGACAGCACAGCCTCATCCCCAGCGGCGTCGAACTGTAACAGCACCGCTGGTTCTACGCGTTGCCGTCGAGTTGCTCGACCAGCTGCGGCAGGATTTCGGTCACGTCGGCGCGGAACTCGTAGTCCGCACTCGCCGAGTAGCGGGTGCCCTCAAGGTTGGCCAGCACGAGCGTCGCGCCGGTGCGCGTCGCCGTTCCCGGCAGCGACGCGGCGGGTTCGACCTCCAGCGACGAGCCCGCGGCGATGAACACGTCGGCCTCCTGGGCGAAGTTGCGGGCCCGCTGGAGCGCCGTCCGCGGGAGTTCCTCGCCGAACAGCACGACGTCGGGCTTGAGCACGCCGTCGCAGACCGAACACCGTGGCGGCACCTCGCCGTTCTCGACGCGCGCCCTCACCGGGTCGGCGTCCCGCCGCTGGCCGCAGCTGTCACAGACCACCCGCGCGGCGTTCCCGTGGATCTCGACGACTGTCTCCGACCCCGCCGCTTCGTGGAGGCCGTCGATGTTCTGCGTGATGACCGCGTCGAGCACGCCCATATCTTCGAGGGCAGCGAGTGCCTCGTGAGCGGCGTTGGGTTCGACGTCGTCGCCGTACACCGCCTCGTGGAGATCCAGCCGGCGGTCCCAGAACCCCTCGGGGTCGGCACGGAACCGCTCGTAGCGGAACTCGGCGGGGTCGAACTCGTCCCAGATGCCGCCCTCGCTCCTGAAATCGGGGATGCCCGAGGCGGTGCTCACCCCTGCGCCGGTCAGCGCGACCGCCGTCCCGGCGCTCTCCAGTTCGCGTGCGGCAGCCTCGACGTCTGTCACGTCCGCATCGGTCATGCTCGATTGTCGGCTGCCGAGCCCGATAAGTGTCCCGGGCGAATGGAATACCAATCCTTACCCTGACAGCGCCCCAACGGATGTTCGATGACCACGCAGGACCTCGACACGGAGGATGTCGCGGACATCTACGACGAACTGCTCGCGACCTACAAGGTGGAGTGGGCGTATCGCGGCCACCGGAGCCTCCACCTCGCGTACTACGACGACGACCACGACGAGCCCGGCGAGGCGTCGATGAACACGATGCGGGTGCTGTCGGAGGCCGCCGACGTCGACAGCTCCGACCGCGTACTGAACATCGGCTGTGGCGCCGGGGAGGATTCGATCTGGAACGCGCGAGCCCACGGCGCCACCGTGATCGGGGTCAACATCAGCGAGACACAGCTGGAACTCGCCCGCGAGAACGCCCGCGACCACGGCGTCGGGGACCGCACGGAGTTTCGCTACGACGACTTCCAGACGCTGGAGACTGTCCCCGACGGCTCCGTCGACCTCGTCTGGGGACTGGAGGCGCTCGCGCACTCGCCCGACAGGCCGCAGGCGCTGTCCGCCGCCCGGCGCGTGCTCGACGAGGGCGGCCGCGTCGCCTTTGCTGACCTGTTTGTCCGGGCGGGGGCTGCCCCCGCGGACGCCGACCGCGAAGATATCGAGACCATCGAGGACGGGCTCGGGCTCCGTTTGGGCTCCATCGACGGGTTTGAGCGAGCACTCGGTGACGCGGGCTTCGAGAACGTCGCCGTCAGGGATCTCACAGACGGCATCCGACCCGGCCTCGAAGACCGCAAGCAGTTCGCCAGCATTGCCCACCCCGTCGGCCGCCTGCTCGGCGCGATCGGCATCGCCTCGGAGGCGCAACTCGATGGGCTCGAAGCCTCTGCCCGGATTCACGACCTCGTCGAGAAGGGCGTACTCGGCTACTACCTGATCACTGCCGACCGCGGCGCCCCGGACGGCGATAGCGACGACACTGTGGATCACAGCCCAAGCGATGGCACGAGCGCGTCGTAGCGCCCTACTCTCCGGTCATACTGTCGGACGTAATTTCGTGGAGTCACGCGTCACGTTCAGCCGTTCACCCGTGCGAATACAGCCAGGAGAGTGTCACGATGTGACACAGAGTCCGCCGCGACCGACAGCGCCGCCTCGGCGTCGTTCCGGAGGACGTTCGCACCCCACGGCAGGTCGACAGCGATGTCGAGTTCCCGGGCGATCGCTGCCATCTCCGCCACCACGTGTTTCGAGACTACTGCGAGAACAGCATTCTCTCCACCTCAAAAACTCAGTCCCAGTACTCGGGTTCGTTCCCGGACTTCCACTTGACAGAGCAGCCGCGGGAGGGGCGGAACTCCTCGGTCACGTCGCCGTCTCCCAGCAGGTCCTCAATGTGGCCTTTCATCTCGCGCTCGGTGGCCTCGTCGTCGGGGTCCAGCGCGTCGTCGAGGCGGCCGTGGTAGGCCAGGCGGAACGTCCCGCCGTCGTTCTCGAAGAGAAAGGGATCAGGCGTACACTTCGCGCCGTAGGCCGCCGCGACGTCCTGGGACTCGTCGTGGAGGTAGGCGTCCCACTGGATCGTCCCATCCTCGACGCGTTCGACCATCGTCTCGAAGTCGTCTTCGGGGTACTCCTCGGTATCGTTGGGATTGATCCCGACGACGGGCACCTCGTCGAACTCCGCGGCGAGGCGGTTCATCTCCTCGAACTTCGCCTTTGCGTATGGGCAGTGGTTACAGGTGAAGACGATCAGCAACCCTTCCGCGTCGTCGAAGTCCGACAGCGTGTACGTCTCGCCGTCGGCGCCTTCCAGTTCGAAGTCCGGTGCCTCGTCACCATGCTCGAGTCCCTCCCCGGATTCGAGTTCGACCATGTCTGTTCGTTCGTTCGGTCGTACTTTACGGGTTCGGATCTCGACGATAATTTGTGTTTGGATGATAGGTTGTGTTTCGGGACGGGGTCAGTTCCTACTGGTCCATCAAGGACCGTCGGTACTGCATGCAGCACGGTGGATTCGCAATATTGCCAACAAGATCTTTCCTCCGCTGAGCTAAAATGCACAGTATCTATGGATCTTGATCGGACACTCAATCAGTTGAGCGAGCGGGTTCACGGCGAGATACTCGAACCCGACGACGAGGGGTACGACGACGCTCGCGCGGTGTGGAACGCGATGATCGACCGCAGACCAGCGGTCATCGTTCGATGTACCGGGACAGCCGATGTCATGGCTGCGGTGAACGCCGCCCGCAAGGACGACCTGCTTCTCTCTGTAAAGAGTGGCGGTCATCACGTCTCGGGGACCGCTGTCTGTGATGACGGTCTCATGATCGACCTCGCACCGATGAACGGGGTTCAGGTCGATCCTGCTGCGAAGATAGCATTGAGAGTGTCACCCAGAGAAGCGCAACGAACTTTGACTTCGTATTTTGTAGTAATACCCGAACTTCGAAGTTAGAAGTATAAAGCTACAGAGTACGTAGCGAGGGTATGTCACCGACAGGAGCCGAGTCGAAAGCCGAATCGTCCCCGGAAGAAGAACGGACGGGATCTGTCGCCGCCGATGCGTCTGCTATCGATGTCAGTGCTCTCGAACTGATCTACTCTGACGGGACTGCCGCCGTTCAGGAAGTCGATCTGACCGTTCCCGAAGGGGAGTTCTTCGGCTTTCTCGGGCCGAACGGGGCGGGGAAGACGACGACGATCAAAGTGTTTGCGACGCTGTTGTCACCGACCAGCGGGGAGGTTCGGGTCAACGGCTTCGACGTGCGTTCAAAAGCCCGTAAAATCAGAGAGTCGATCGGGTACATGGCCCAGGAGACGAGCATCGATCCGGAACTCACCGCCGAGGAGAACATCCGGTTCGCCTGTGAGGCCTACGGGGTGCCGCGAGAGAAGCGATCCGAGCGGGTTACCGAACTACTCGATCTCGTCGATCTCGCCGATGTCGCGGACAAGCGGGCCGAGGAGTTCTCGGGCGGCATGAAAAAGCGCCTGGACGCCGCGACTGCGCTGGTCCACCGCCCGCCGCTGGTTTTCCTCGACGAACCGACGACGGGACTTGACCCGAAGGCCCGCAATCGTCTGTGGGACTACTTCCAGCGTATCAACGACCTCGGAACGACCATCTTCCTGACCACGCAGTATCTCGAAGAGGCAGACCAACTCTGTGATCGCCTGGCGGTTATTCTCGACGGGGAGATCGTCGCGGAGGGAGGTCCCGCGGACCTGAAACGCGAAGTCGGCGGGGAGGTCCTCGACGTGGAACTGGAGGGCGGTCCGGCGGCTCGGAAGCGGGCCGCAACGATCGCACGGGAGTTCGATGCGTTCGCCGACGCCTCCGTCACCGAAACGGAGGCTGGCATCAGCGTCACCGCCGAGAC
>PXSQ01000012.1 GCA_003022725.1 Halobacteriales archaeon SW_7_65_23
TAGCGGCCAGGACAGCCCGTGACAGAGACGCTACGTCTGCCACGAGCCTGGCTACCGTTTGCGTTTGCGAGAACGAGCGCCGCCACGGGCTGTTGGGGCGTCGTCGCAGCCGACAGCCGTGGACGGGAGCATACCTCTAGGGCTTGCGAGGACGAACTTAGAGGTTGCGGATGGGGCGGATGTAGCCAAGCGGTCGGCGAGGTGACAGACAGTACGGAGATCGGCAGGAAGCGCCCGCGGTGCCCCCTGGTCGACGACGAACGTATACTTTTTGAGGACTGACATCCTACGTCCGGGACGATGGTCGGACACAACGGACTCAAGATCCGGATGATGCTCGCGGGAGCCATGCTGTTTGGCTTCTACGCGGCCGTCGCCGGAGCCGTCATGTACACGTTCGGGACAGGGACCGGTGTCCTCGCGCTCCTGTTGCTGGGCAGCCTCGCGTTCGTCGGCTTCCAGTACAAGTTCGGGAAGTGGATGGCCCTCCGCAGCGTCGACGCGGAGGACATGCCCGAGGGCCGCGAGGGCCGGTACAACTACGGCGAGATCCACCGCTCGGTCGAGCAGCTCTGTCGCGAAATGAACGTCGAGAAGCCGCGCCTGATGGTCGCCGACATGGGCGTGCCCAACGCGTTCGCCGTCGGCCGCAAGGGCGCCGGCGTCGTCGTGGTCTCCCGGGAGATCGTCGACCTCCTGGAGCACGACGAACTCGAGGGCGTGCTCGCCCACGAGCTGGCCCACATCAAGAACCGCGACGTCGTCATCATGGTGCTGGGCCAGTCGATCGCCTCGATGGTCGGCATCATCGTCCAGTGGGGGTATATCCTGGGCGGCGACCGCAATATCGCCACCTACATCGTCGGCATGCTGCTCGGGACGGTCGCCCAGATGATCGTGATGATCTTCGTGATGGCGATCTCGCGCTACCGGGAGTACGTCGCCGACGAGGACGCCGCAACGTACACCCGCAACCCCGACGCGATGGCCCGCGCGCTGGAGAAGATTAGCTCCGGCGCCCAGGGCAAGGACATGAAAGGCGAGGAGACTGTCAACGCGCTCTGTATCTTCGGCACCGAGCGGGGGATCCTCCAGACGATCTTCTCCACCCACCCGCCGACCGAGAAGCGCGTCAACCGCCTGCGCTCGATGTAGGCCCGGGCGTCCACGGCCGTCGTTCCCACAGCTGTCCTGCGAACGCACCGGTCACTGATCCGGGAGACGGTTCCGCGAGCTTGTCCACTTCGAAAGCCCGATACGTGAGACGAACTGGTGGAACGACGACTCGTACTGGGAGGGGGGGTTCGGCCGCCAGGTGGGGGTTCCTACCGTCACCCGTGGTCGATCGCCGCCCTGACGAGCGCCGCCTCGGCCTTCCGGAGGTGTTCGGAGGCCGTACTCGGCGCACAGCCGAGGCGCTCGGCGACGTCCCCGTGGGTCGCCCGCCGCGGCTGGTCGTAGTACCCGAGGTCCAGCGCGGCGCGCACGGCCTCGCGCTGGCGCTCGCTCAGCCTGTCGGCCGCCGTCTCCTGGCGGGGGACCGATCCCGTGAGCTCCTCGACGACGACGTCGAACGCCGGCGGGAGGTGGTCCATCACTGCCTGGATCGCGGCGTTCTCGCCGACGAACGCCGCCTGTACTGTCCCCTCCCGGTAGACGGCAGGCGTGAGCACGAGCAGCCCGCTGTCTTCGAGCAGCCCGAACAGGTGCTCGCCGATCGCGGTCTCCGCGGGGTCGAGCCGGAGCAGCAGGTGGCCCGTCGACCCGTCGATCCGGTAGAGGAAGTGGACCGCCGACCCGCCGATGTTGAACGCCTCCAGGCGGGCCTCGCGGACGTGCTCGGAGGCGGTGATGATCCGGAAGGCGTCGGGCACGATCTCCAGGTCGGGTTCGCCCGTGATCCGGAGGTACCGCATGCCGCCCCGAACTCGACCAGCCCCGTATGTAAAACCCCCGGCTATGCACCGCAGCACGGCTACGCCGGGAACCCTCGTACACACGGGTATGTCACCGACGCTGACGACGGACGGTCTGCGGCGCGAGTTCGGACCGATCACGGCTCTCGGCGGGGTGGATCTCGATCTGTCGGGGACCGAGATTCTGGGTGTGGCCGGCCCCAACGGATCGGGCAAAACCACGCTGATCCGGTGTCTGCTCGGGTTGCTCGCCCCGACGGCGGGCGAGGCCGCCATCGACGGGACGCCGTCGGACGCGTTCACGGCCGCCGACCGCCGGCGGATCGGCTACATGCCACAGGAACGCGCCATCTACGACGACCTGACCGTCCGGGAGAACGTCGCCTTCTTCGCGTCGCTGTACGGCGTCGACGGGACCGAGGCGGTCAACGAGGCGCTCTCTCGGGCGGGATGGTGCGCCGGACGAGCCTCGCCTGCGCGCTCGTCCACGACCCCGACGTCCTGTTTCTGGACGAGCCGACGGTCGGCCTGGACCCGAAGCTGCGGGCGACCATGTGGGAGGGATTTCGCGAGCGTCGTGACGACGGCGCGCTCGTTGTCGTCTCGACGCACTACCTCGGCGAGGTGTCGCGCTGCGACCGCGTGCTGTTCCTGCGCGACGGTGCAACACTCGCGCTCGACACCCCCGAGGGGTTCCTCGCCCGGACCGGGGCGACGGACATGGAAGACGCGTTCCTCGCGCTGCTCGACGAGGCCGCGCGGGTGGAGCAACCCCGTACTGACGCCACCAGCGTCGACGGGGAGGTACCCGCTGCCGGTGACGTCGAGGGGGGAGCGCGATGAGTGCAGCGAGCCCGACGCGTGGTGCGCTGCCGGTCGCCGGGCGGATCCTGCGGACCATCCGTGGGGACAGGCGGACGGTCGCGCTCGTGTTGGTCGTCCCCGCGTTCATCCTGTTCCTGTTCGGGGAGGTGTTCGTTCGCCCGGAGCCGATCTCCCACATCATCCTCGCAGTGATCGTGTTCGTGCTGACGTACATCCTGACGGCGATCGGCTTTCTCCGGGAGCGCACGGCCGGGACTCTGAAACGCCTGCTCATGTCGCCGGCCTCCCGGAGCGGCCTCGTCGTCGGCTACGTCCTCGGGTACGGCGCGCTCGCGGTCGTCCAGTCGCTGGTGTTGCTCCTGGCGGCGGTCGCGCTCCTCGATGTCTCATTCGCGAACGGCGTGGCCCTGTTCGTCGCCGTCGAGTTGCTGGGCGCGCTGACCGCGCTCGGGACCGGGGTCGTCCTCTCGCTGTTCACCGACAACGAGTTCCAGGCGATCCAGCTCATCCCAGTCGTCATCACGCCACAGGTCGTCCTCGGGGGGACCTTCCGGCCAGTCTCGGAGCTGCCGGCGTACCTCGAGTACCCGGCGCTCGTCATGCCTGTCACCCACCTCGTCAGGGCGATGGAGTACGTCGTCCACGGCGGGGACGCGGGTGACTTCTGGGTCGCTGCCGGGGCGCTCGTCCTCTTTGCGGTCGGCGCCGTCGGACTGGCGACGCTCGTGGTCCGGCGGGCGAGCTAACAGCCGTCGTCCCGCGACGGAAGCGGGCGGTTGCAGTTGCGACAGAGGCTGAACTCGGGGTCGTTCTCCGCGCCGCAGGCCGGGCACTGGTCCCCGGGGACGTCGACCGCATCCTGCTCCTGATCCGCAGCCCCCGTAATGACGTTATAGACACGCGGGTTGTTCTCCCGGAAGTACTCGCGCTCGCTGTCGTACTGGTCCTCGTACTGCTCGCGGAGGTACGGCACCAGCACTGCGAACCCCAGGAGAAACAGCCCGGCGGTCAGGAGCAGCACCGGATCCATGGGGGACCTGTTTCGGCGGCCGTCACTTCCATGTTTCTCCCATTCAGGGCCGGGATCGCTACCCCCTGTACTCGGTGACGTCGTACTTGTGGCCGACCACGCCGACGACCTCGCCGTCCTCGCGGAGAGGCTGGTACCAGGCCTCGAACGTTCTGCCGTCGATCTCGACGGTCGCGTTCACCCGCTCGCCGTCGAGCGCGCGCTCGCAGTGCTCGATGATCTCGGGGCGGTGCTCGTACAGGTCGAACACCGACTCGCCGACGGCCTCGCCGGGCTCGAACCCGATCCGTTCGAGCGCCTGCCCCTGCGAGCGGGTGAACACGCCGTCCGCGTCGAAGGCGTAGAACACGACCGGGACGTTTGCGAGCAGTGTTCCCAGCGCCGTCTCCAGCTCGACGAGGTTCCGTTCGCGCTCGGTCTGCTCGGTGATGTCGTTGTAGATCACGTACCCCCGTTCGCCGTGTTCGCCTGGCTGTATCGGCACTGACCGCAGCCGAAACTTCCGGAGTCCGTCGGTGGTCTGTCGCGTCACCTCGGTATCGACGCGGTCGCCGGACCGAACCTGGCGGTTGATCGACCGGGCCTCGTCCTCGTACGCCGGCGGGACGACGATCTCATCGAGTGACTCCTCGACAGCCTCGCCGGGGTCGTAACCGAACGTCTCCCGGAAGGCGGGGTTGACCATCCTGATGATCGGCTCCTCCCCGTCGAACTCGTAGAATGCGATCGCGTCCGGCGCGTTTTCGAACAGCACCGAGAACCGGTCACGTTCGGTCTCGAGTGCAGCGACCGCCCGGTGTTTCGTGACGGCGTTCTCAATGGAGTTGGCGAGCACCGCGAACTGCTCGGTGCTTCCCTCCTTCTAGAGGTATTCAGTCACGCCCGCGGAGATGGCCTCGCTGGCGATCTCCTCGCTCCCCTTGCCAGTGAACAGGATGAACGGCAGGTCGGGGTGGCTGCCACGGACCGTTTCGAGCAACTCCAGCCCGTCTTTCTCCGGCATGTCGTAATCACTGACGACACAGTCGACGTCCCCGTCGAGGCGATCCAGTGCCTCGTCCGCGCTCGTGACCGACTCCACCGAGAAGCGATCTGTCTCGCTCTCGAGCAGCTCCGGTGCGAGATCTGCGAACCCCGGCTCGTCGTCGACGTACACGACACGTATCGCCCCATCCATGCCTCCATTGTGGGAATCCCACTACAAAAACTATTGTGTCATTTCATGACTCACATAACGGGCAGTGTTCGCCGGGGTTGTGGGGCAGCTGGAGCCCAACGCCTTTGACGCTGGCTTATCGAAGTTGGATATGGACGAAATTCATCCCCGCCAGCGGATCGCGGTTCTCGTCGACTCGCAGAACCTCTATCACTCGGCTCAGAGCATGTACACGCACAACATCGACTACGCCGAACTGCTGGAGGCGGCGGTCAACGACCGGGAGCTGACGCGGGCGATCGCGTACGTGATCCGGGCCGACGCGCCGGAGGAAGAAAGGTTCTTCGAGGCGCTTTCTGACATCGGCTTCGAGACGCGCATCAAGGATATCCGGACGTTCCCCGACGGGAGCAAGAAGGCCGACTGGGACGTCGGGATGAGCCTCGACGCGGTAACGCTGGCCAACCACGTCGACACGATCGCGCTGTGTACGGGCGACGGCGACTTCGCGCGGCTCTGTGGCCACCTGAAACACGAGGGCGTCCGCGTCGAAATCGTCTCCTTCGGCGAGTCGACTGCCGACGACCTCCGGGCGGCCGCCGACGCCTTCACCGACATGAGCGACGACACCGACCGGTTCCTGCTCTAAGCGTGTGGCTGTACAGAACCACGCAGTACCGGCTGGAGTGACGGAACTCTTTTCCCGCGCGCACGGGAAGCAGAGGTATGGCAGACGACTCCGAGGAGACCGAATCGACGGCGGAGGAATCGACCGGCGGCGACGAGGCAGGCGGCGAGGACGGGGAAGAGAAATCGTTCCGCGAGCGTGTCGAGGAGATCCGACAGAAGCGCGCCGAGCAGGAAGGCGAGGAGGGCGAGGAGCCCCGCGGCCCGCCCGAGGAGATGATGGGTGGCGGCGGCATGGGCGGCGGCGGCAACCCCTTCGCACAGATGATGGGCGGCATGATGGGCGGCGGCCCCGGCGGCGGCATGGGTGGCCCCGGCGGCCCGCGCGGCAGTCAAAAGGAGGGCGGCGACAACGAGGAGCTCATCCGCGAGGTCCGCAAGCTCCGCGACGAAGTCCACGACGTCCGGCGCTCGCTGGACCGGATCGCAGAGGCGCTCGACGACGAGTGAACTACCCCTGCCTACTCGCCGCCGTTGGCGGCTCCGTGAGGCAGGGGCTTCCTGGTTCAACGACACGCTTTGCAGGAACAACCACAGTTCCCGTAGGGAGCGCAGTCTCCACAGGCGTTGCTTCGGAGTGACCCACTCCTAGATCGGTGAGTCCGCGAGAAAGGATGTTCCAGGCCGTCGCAAACGCTTCGCGTTTGCTGCCCGTCAGACGCAGTCTGACGACCGCGTTTGCATCTCTGTCCGCTTCAAGGCCACAGGCTGGACAGGAGTGTTGACGCACCCATAGTGGCTTGTCGGTTTCGACACCACACTGAGCGCACTCTTTGGTAGTGCCTTCGGGTTCAATTTCCACGAAGTGCGTCCCTTCACGTTTGCACTTGTATTCGAGCATATCGGTGAAAGTATTCCACGCCGCAGACGCCGTTTTGCGGCTGTTGCGCGGTGATTTCAGCATCCCTTTCACGTTGAGGTCTTCAACGGCAACCAACTCGTACTCCCGAGCGTAGTATGCCGAGAGTTTGTGCAAGAAGTCACGCCGCTTGCGCTTGATTTGCTGGTGACACTCTGCGACGGTCTGCCGTTGCTTCTCCCAGTTATTCGACTTGTGTTCTTTCCGGGAAAGGTTCCGTTGCTCCCGTTCGAGCCTGTCACGTTCTTCCGAGAGTTCGAGTGATCCGACTGCCGTGCCGTCAGTGTCGTGGG
>PXSQ01000013.1 GCA_003022725.1 Halobacteriales archaeon SW_7_65_23
CTATCAGCGTTGGAGCTGATCTCGAAGGTGTCACCCGCGTCAGCGTCGTCCGGGATCTCCACCTCGTAGACCAGCGTCGCCGATCCGCGCGGTGGGTCACCGAGGACGCCGTACCGGGCGACCACGCGGTCGTCCTCGGCGGCCTCGGAGGACGCGTCGTCCGAGTCAACGATTTCGGCGTTCGAGAACGCCGGGCTGAACCCTTCGTCGATCTGGAAGCTCTGACCCTGGTCGAAGGCGACGTCAACGGTCACCTGGACCGTGTCGCCAGCCTGGGCCGTCGACGGGGCAGTCCGCGAGCCATCGCCATCGCCATCGCCCTGGGTCACGGTGAGCACCGTGGTGCCGAGATCGACGTCGCTATCAGCGTTGGAGCTGATCTCGAAGGTGTCACCTTCGTTGGCGCTGTCCGGCACCGTCACCTCGTAGACTAGCGTCGCCGATCCGCGCGGTGGGTCACCGAGGACGCCGTACCGGGCGACCACGCGGTCGTCCTCGGCAGCATCGAAGGACGCGCCGTCCGCGTCAACGATCTCGACGTTCGAGAACGCCGGGCTGAACCCTTCGTCGATCTGGAAGCTCTGGGCCTGGTCGAAGGCGACGTCAACGGTCACCTGGACCGTGTCGCCGGGCTGGACCTCGGTCGAGTCGACGCTCCGATCGGCCTGATCAACAGTCTGTGCCGCCGCCGGTGTGATTGCCGCCGCACCGACGGCAACGACCGACAGTACCATCAACGCGGATAGGGCTATCGCAATTCCCCTGTCCTGAACGGTCTTCTTTTCTTCTATCATAGTTTTTTGTATTGACAGAACAGCTGCGTTCCGGCACTCCGCGACCATTTCCCCCTGCCGGAGGAACCCGGCGAGGACCGCGGACCGCGGCTGCGCGTACTGGCAACTGCCACAATCGGTATGTGTACATTCGTCCCTCTCGTTTCCCTTCATTAAATACTTTTATACACATACTCCTAGCGATACCATTTCCGGGCCCCGGCGAGGGGATTTCCCGCGTATCCTCCGAGTAGCGGAGCTATTTGAAAAGGCAAAAAGTGACATCCCGTCGGAGAGGTAGTGAGCGAAACGACTCCCAGGTATGGAACAGTTATTCGATTACGCGGGTCGCGAGTACCGCGAGGACTACCCCCAGCAGTGCGACGATGACCCCGAAGCCGGCTCCGTCGTCATCGTCCGTCTCGGTTCCGCCGTCCCCGTCGCCGTCTTCGGCGCCGTTCTCGGCGCCGTCCTCCGCGCCGTTCTCACCGCCGTTTTCCGCGCCGTTCTCAGCTCCGTTTTCGCCGCCATTTTCAGCACCGTTCTCGGTGCCGTTCTCCGAACCGTTCTCGGTGCCGTTCTCCGAACCGTTCTCACTGCCGTTTTCAGCGCCGTTCTCACCGCCGTTTTCCGCGCCGTTCTCGGTGCCGTTCTCCGAACCGTTCTCACTGCCGTTTTCAGCGCCGTTCTCGGCGCCATTTTCACTGCCATTCTCCGAACCGTTCTCACTGTCGTCAACGACGGTGATGACGTCGGTTCCGAACTGAATCTCGGAGTCCGAGCCCGACGAGATCTCGAACGTCTGGCCATCGCTGGCGTCCTCGGGCACCTGTACACGGTAGACGAGCGTCGCCCCCTCACGCGGATCGTCGCCGAGCTGGCCGTACCGTGCGACCACGCGGTCAAACTCGCCAGCGCTGAACGAGGCATCGTCATCGTCGACGATTTCGACGCTCGCGAACCCGGGGTCGAACTGCTCGTCGATCCCGAAGTCCGTCGCCTCGTCGAAGCTTACGGTCACCGTCACGGTCGTCGACTCGCCAGGGGCGAGTTCTGTCTGTTCGATACTCCGGTCGGTGGTCTGATCCGCCATCACACCGACGGTCATCACTGCGCCGCCGATCACGCAGGCGGCTACCAGGAGGGCATAGCGATTCATACAGTCGGCCCGAATAGTTCGGGGAACATATATCACTCGGTTCGGCGAGAATCAAAGGGCCGAACTCGGAACCCGAGTGCTGCGGCTAGAGGCCGTGAAAAAATGAAGAAAGGGCCGCGCGAAGCGCGGTGGTTAGTTACTCGAGGTCGGGCACCGCTGTGCCAGTCTCGTACGAGTCGATGATGGTCAGCACGCGGTCGAGGCTGAGGTCACCGCTCTCGTAGTCGTCGATGGCATCCAGTGCGCCGTCGAGCGTGGCGACATCGTTGTCGTTGGTGTACGGCTCGTACCAATCGCCATCTTCGACGGTGAGAGTACCACTCACGGAATCGTCGTCGCTCGAAACCGTGTGCGTGTAGTCACCGGCATCACTGACGGAGACGTCCTCGAAGGTGACGGTGTCGCTCGCGCCAGCTCCGAGGTTCACCGACTGGGTTTCCGAGTCCACGACGTTTCCGGTACTGTCGTTGACGATCTCGAGTTCGATGTCCTGCGTGCCGGTCAAGCTACCGACGTTCTCGACGTCCACCGACACGTCGAACTCCTCACTCTCGTTGACCGTGGCGGTCTGCGGGTCCAGGTTACTGACCTGGAATTCACTCTGGAGCGGCTGGGCACCGACGATCACGACGTTACCCTCGACCGTGAAGCCGGTCCGGACCGGCTCGGCGGTCGAACCGTTACCGGTGTCGGCAGAGCCGTACTGGACGGCCGTCAGCCGACGGTAGTCGACGCCGTCTTCGTCGGTCGCCGGCACACGATCCATCGAGTAGTCGCCGTTTCCGTGCTCAGCCTGGCTCCGCAGCAGGTTGAACTCGTCGACGCTCGCGTCGCTGACCACGTCGAGTCTATCGCTCAGGTCGAGCGACTTCATCTCCTCACCAGTCACCTGGAACTCCTCGATCGTCGTCTCAGGCGAGGTCGAGGTGTCGTTCACGACGAAGTCGAACACGATGTTGCTGACCTGGTTGTTGGCCACAGCCGGATCGTCAGAGAGGTCGTCGAAGCTGTCGATCGGCGAGGCCGTGAAGTTCGGCGTCACCTCGAACGCGGTGGACGCGCCAGGGGTAGCCAGCTCGAACTCGGCAGTCCAGACGAACGTGTTCGGAAGCAGTTCGTCGTCGTTGCTGATGTCACCGCTGATCGAACCGGACTCGAACAAGATCACGCCCACGAAGTCCTTCCGGCTGAAGTCGGTCGCGGACGCGTCGTTGGTCAGCTGTGCGAAGACGCCGGTCTGGTTGCTCGGCGGCTCGTTCTGACCGTTCTGGTTGCCGTTGTTGTTGACAGCGTCCTCGCGGACGAGGTTGACGTTGGACTCGTCAGACTCCAGCAGCACGATGGCCTCGCCTTCGTCGAGGGTCATGCCAGCGACGCTATCGGAGTCACCGGTGTGGACCGTTCCAATGTCACCGCTGCTGCCGTTGGAGACCTTCTCGCCACCGAAGACACCGACGATCTGGCCGGTGAAGTTCTCCGCCTTGTTCGGATCGGCGCTCTGATCGTCGTCAGGCACCGACAGGTCGACCGTGGCGTTGAGTTTGTTGAGGTTCGCGGCTGCGGACTGGTCGCCCGTCTCGACGTAGATCACGTCGACGGAGCCGTCGCGCGGCACTACCTGCTCGAACGCGTCGGTCTTGTTGTCGTACTCTTCGATCTGAGACGGATCGGGCGAGCCGCCGGTCTCCGAGAGCGGTGGGTGCAGGCCCCAGTTCGTGATGTTCACGAAGTCGGGCTGGGGATCGATCGGTTCGATCTGGAAGTCGTTGCTGTTCTCTTGCTCCGTAAAGGTCAGTTCGCCGTCTTCCGTGACGTAGACATCCTGGAAGTCAGCGTCGAAGCCGGGCTTCGACGCGATCGCAACGTACTGCACGCCGTCCTGGAACTGCGAGTAGATCCGGTTCAGCGCGTAGGCACCGGATTCGGTGGTGCCACCGCTGTCGAAGCCGTAGCTGTTGACGAAGCCGGGCGAGTCGACAATGTTCGCACCGGGGTAGCTACTGGAGACCGACCCTTCGGCGCGGTCGATGGCGTCCAGCAGCGTCAGATTTTCGCTGACAGTACGAACGGCCGGGGCGACATCCAGCGTGTCCGTCGGGACCTGGATGTCTGCCGGGTCCGAGAACTGCCCCGGGAAACTCACGAAGTCAGTGTCGTCGAACGCCTTGTTCGGCGGGACGTCCGTGCCCGTGATCCGCGTGAAGTTCTCAGGCGCAGTCTCACCGGCGAGGACGCGCTGATCGCTGGCGTTGCCGGCAGCCAGCGAGACGTCGAGTGCGTACTCGCCAGGCTCAATGCCCGTGAGGTTGAACTCGAGAGTGTCATCTTCATTATCGTCGATCACGATGAAGCCGTTGCCCTGCCGCAGATCCGACGTGTTCATCGCCTTGATTTTCCGGACGTTGTCAGAGCCGTCGGCTTCACGGACATCATAATTCTGGTTCTCGATGACCTCCTTGGTCTCGTTGTCGATCAGTCTGACAACGGCCCGGTCACCGGCGACATCCGAATCCGTCCTGTTCAGGGTGGGTGTCGCGTCGTCCAGCGCAGCGATGCTGAGCGTCAACTCGTGCTGGTTGGTCTCGTACCGCGAGGCAGACACGAGCCAGACCGAGGCATCCTCAAGCGTGCTCTGTGCCGCCTTGTTGTGGACGTGACCCTGGATCTCCGCCTCACCGGAGATGATGAAGTCCTTCGTCCGGACCTGGTACACCGATTCGTTGGACGCTGCGGTGAAGTTGAAATCGACTTTCTGGATCACGGAACTGTTCACCTGTATCGAGACAGTCCCGTTGTCGTCGGTCTCGACCGTCTGCGTCCCTTCGTCACCGTAGAAGCTGTCCTGGTCGGGGTCGACCGGGTTGACACCGACCGAGGAGTTATCCTGAGTAGCGTCAACATCGACTTCGACCTGTGCGTCGCTGAACTGGGAACCGTCGTTGTCGTCGAACACCGAGACGTCAAAGGTGATCGTGTCCTCACCGTCAGCCAGCGCGGACTCCGAACTCTGGACGATGTCGATCTCGCCAGCGCTAATGATCCGCGTCAGGCGAATGTTCCGGTCGGACTGTTGGCCGACGATGCCCTCCACTTCACCGTCGAAGGCTTCGAACCTATCGATGCTAGCGTTGAACGTGTAGTTGACCCGCGTTTCTTGCTGGTTGAACTCGATGAAGTACTCGCCACGCTGGCCGGCCTGCTTGTCCGAAGAGGACTCAAAGCCCGCGCTTTCGACGTAGGGGTTGTTCGCAGCGAGCGTGTCGAAGTTCTTGAACTGCACCTCGTTGATGACGATTCCCCCAGTGTCGTCGTTGGTCACTCTGAGGGAAACGTTCTGATCGTTTTCGATGGGGTTCAGCTGGTCATCGCCGATGTTACCGTCGATGAACGCGTTCCCATCCTCGAAGTTATCAGTAACCTCATCGATACTGAAGTCGCCCGAATCGGAAGTTACAGCCGGCCCGGGAGTGCCGTCCCCACTATCTTCGTGGAGTCCCAGTGTTAGGCTGTACGGGCTTTCCCCCGCGTCGGGGTTCGTGATCCCATCGACGGTGACATCGCCATTGCCTGAGGCGAAGTCAGTCGTCGAATCCAGCTCGATGACGAGCAATTCGTCGGTGCCATCACCGGTATTGTCAGCGGTAGCGACGCCGGCAACGGCGATCGAACCGTCAGAGTCGTTGATGCTGACTTCGCTGGCATCAACCTTACTCAGGTTAACACCGTCATCTTCTGCGTCAGAGAGGTTCACTGACACGAAGCTGACGTCATCTCTGTCGTCATCTAGGTTGTAATCGGTTGTGTACGTTGCGCCTACGTGTTCATCGGCGGGGTCGACGTCAACATTGCCGGCCACCGATATGTTCCCGTTTTGGGCCGCCACTGGTGCCGCTCCGAACGAAGCGGTCATTGCGACGACCGACAATACCATTATCGCGGCCAGGAACACTGCACGTCCCTTTTCGCGAAATGTTTGTGTCTTGTTATTCATGGTTTGTTTTTTCAGTTACCTATCATTTGGTACGGCAACGTTCTGATCCATTCACAACCCCTCCACGTGAACCGCTTCCGACCAGCCTGCATGGACCGTACTAACTCCGCAGCCATGGGTAGGGGTACGGTTGCAGTTTTCAGAAGCGTGAGTTAAATACTTTGTCCTTTTATGGGGATACTCCTGTGGAGAGTCTGACGACTGTCTTGCGAAAACGCAGTATATGCTGCCTGTTTCTGTCGCGTTCTGAGTTGATAAAGCCCCGGAGAAATTGACCTCTCGGGGAGTAGCTGGATCAGTGTTGTCGAGAGTGTTCAGCTCCGAACGGTTATCATCGGACCAGATGTTGAGCCAAGAGAAACGGCGTTTCAGAGTCATAGAGGAGGAAGATCACGGGTCAGGCGACAGCCGTCGCTGGTGGGTGACGGCTGTCACCGGTGATCGGGTGGTGATCAGCCGAACGAATCCAGCGTCCCGTTCCAGAAGGTCCGAACTTGCTGGATTGCACGCGCCATGCCATCCTTGACTGGGTGGCATTGGCGGAACCACATGACGAGCACGTATCCAATCAGCGCACAGAACAACTCGAATAAGACGCCGTTCAGCAATTTCGAGTGAAAGTTCTCGATGTTCAGATACTGCTTCAGCTCCCGAAACAGAATCTCGATCATTGTCCGAAGCGTGTAGATGCTAACAATCCCACGGAACTCTTTGCCAGTCTCGGCTAACTCGATTCGTTCATCACGAACCTGCCGAGTCGATTCATTAGCAGGCTTTCGTGGGTATCGCCTTCTGTAACAGTTGCACCGAGCGGATGCTTGTGTTCTCCGTCCACGCGTGCGACACAGTGAAGTTCGAGATTCGTTGCGTCAGCAGCGACGACACCTCGTGTCAGCCACTCCAGTCGTTTTCGCTGGACGGCACGCTGACGGTACAGTTGAGAATCCATATAAAATCATTGGATAGTAACTATTGACGCGCATGCGCGTCGCGCGTGCTGGTGTGTACCCCTAGTACCCCCCCGGCTGTCATTCCTGCATCAATGAGTGTTGACCTGGACGGTGATGGAGTCTCGCTCCCAGCCCTATGATCCACGTCCTGTTGATGATCCACTGTAGACAGCCTGTTAGTATTATGCTACAATGAAACAACCCGCGTCAGAGTGGCGGTCAAACAAAGTTAGTTTTGCTGATAAATACTATATTTGACTGCTTCTGATAGAGTACGGATGGAGTCCAAAAGACAGTTCCAAGTACGATTATAAGCTTTCCTTACCGCTGGTAGTTCTGTTCGACCACTTCCGTATGATGGTAGTAAATCATTCGATGGCACTGGATTAGTGACCGGAGCATGGCGGGGACGAGCGGGACAACAGTCATACTGGTGGCTGTAATTCGTTTCCTCACCAGTCTCTGCTAGACAGCCAGACGTGACTCCGTCCAGTGCCAGGACAGTCCATCGGCTGTGTCATGGCGTTTTCACGTACGTACAGCCACCAGTATCAGGAGGTGTCGTGAGCCAGTGCGTACATCGTCGCGTCGTGGCTCCCAATGTACACCATCCCGTCTACGACCGCAGGGGACGAGTCCACGATATTTCCTGTTTCGAACCGCCAGAGTTCCGTGCCGTCGGCCCGGTCGAGTGCGTAGACTAAGTCATCCAAACTGCCGATATAGACGGTGTCGTCGGTGACAGCGGGCGACGGTTTCATTTCGCCGGCGGCATCGAACCGCCACTGTTTGCTCCCGTCCCTCCGGTCAAGCGCGTAGACGGTCGTGTCGTTCCCACCGACATAGACCGTTTCGTCGGCCACAGCGGGTGAGGAGAACACGCCTCCGTCGGTCGGAAACGACCACTGTTCGGTGCCGTCAGCCGTATCAATTGCGTAGACGTTCGTGTCGTAGCTCCCGACGTACACTGTTCTGTCGGCAACGGCCGGCGAACAGGATACTCTGGCGTCGGTCTCAAACGTCCATCGCTGGCGCCCTGTTTCCCGGTCGATAGCGTAGATGTTACCATCATTGCTCCCGACGTAGACGGTGTCATCGGCCACAGCGGGCGAAGACCGGACGTGGTCATCCGTCTCGAACGACCACCGTTCTCTCCCGTCCGCCTGTCCCAGCGCGTAGAGGATCCCGTCATGGCTTCCCACGTAAACGGTGTCGTCAGTGACCGCCGGTGAGGAGAGCACCTGATTCCCCGTCTCGTACCGCCACTTCTCACTACCGTCGGTTGCGTCCAACGCACGAACAGTATCGTCGTAGCTGCCGACGTACACCGTGTCATGAGCGACGGCCGGTGCCACATCGATACGCCCCCGGAGCAGAACAGACCACTGTTCGGTACCGTCAGTCCGGTCAACCGCATACATGTGACCGTCCCAACTGCCGAAATACCCCCGGTCGTTGTCGACCGTCGGTGGGGATCGCACTCGTGCACCCGTTGTGAACGACCATTCGACCGTCACCGGTCCGGCCGGACCGGAAAGCGCAGTGTTGTACCCAGTGTTCGAGAGGTTCTGACAGAAGGATGGCCACCGGACATCGGACGTGTTGGCTCCGTTTTGAGGGCCGTCTTCTGTCGGTGTCGCACCGGATCCCGTATCCACCTCTGTCGGAGTCGCGTCGGAGTCCGTTCCGTCCGCCCGATCGTCCGATCCAACCCCGGTCGGTGTCGCCTCATCCGGTGTGTCGGTTCCTGTGGATTTGTCGGACGAGCAGCCAGCCAGCACAGCGACGGTCACCGCTCCGAGAGAAGACAAAAATCGACGCCGAGGTGACGGATCTCCGTCGGGATCGGAGGCGGATTCTTCCATGTGGTCGCTATTAGTCCGCTTCTCAGTTCCCCGGTTAATTCCTTTCGGTTAGACGAGACACATCCGGGAGACGCCGGACGACGTCGAGAACTTCCGAAAGGTAGATGGAGAAGATGACCGAGCAAGCCTGGTCTCTTGTGGTACTCCACACGGCGGGGTGCTTCTTCGTTTCGGTACAACTAACTCGGCGACGCTGTAACGACAAACCGACACCATGCGACTCCACGAATATCAGGCGAAAGAGGTGTTTGCCGAGGCCGGCATTCCGGTGCCGGACGCCGAGCTGGCCCGGACTGTCGAGGAGGCCGTCGCGGCGGCCGAGGAGATCGGCTATCCCGTCGCGATCAAGGCCCAGGTCCACGTCGGCGGCCGCGGGAAAGCCGGCGGGATCGAACTCGTCGAAAACGAGACGGAGGCCCGCGAGGCCGCCGACCGGATTCTCGGGATGGATCTCAAGGGGTTCCACGTCGACCGCGTGCTCGTCGAGGACGCCGTCAACTTCGTCAACGAGGTGTACGTCGGCGTCACGATGGACCGCGGCGTCGGCCGGCCGGTGGCGATGGTCTCGAGCCGCGGCGGCGTCAACATCGAGGAGGTCGCCGAGGAGGACCCCGACGCCATCGCCCGCGAGCACATCGATCCCGCCTTCGGCATGCACGACTTCCAGGCCCGCAAGGCCGTCTACGACGCCGGCCTCGACCGCGACGTCGCCGGCGACGTCGCCTCGATCCTTACCACCCTGTACGACCTCTGGGAGGAACGGGACGGCGCCGACGCCGAAATCAACCCGCTGATGGTCACCGCCGACGACGAGGTGATCGCCGCCGACGCCGTGTTCAACATTGACGGCGACGCGCTGTTCCGCCAGCCCGACCTCGCCGAACTGGAAGACGAGGCCGCCGAGGACGACCTCGAGGCGAAAGCCAACGAGTACGGCTTCGACTACGTCCGCCTCGATGGCAACGTCGGCATCATCGGCAACGGCGCCGGCCTGGTGATGACGACGCTTGACCTCGTCGACTACTACGGCGGTGCCCCTGCAAACTTCCTCGACATCGGCGGCGGGGCGAAGGCCGAGCGGGTCGCCAACGCGCTGGATATGGTGTTCTCCGACGAGAACGTCGATGCGGTCGTGTTCAACATCTTCGGTGGCATCACCCGCGGCGACGAGGTCGCCAACGGCATCAACAGCGCACTCGAACAGTTCGACGACATCCCGAAGCCGGTGATCGTCCGGCTCGCCGGCACCAAAGCGGAGGAAGGCATGGAGATTCTCAACACTGATCTCGTCCAGGTCGAAGCGACGCTCGAAGACGCCGTCCAGGCTGCTGTCGCCGCTGCCGAGGAGGTGGACTCATGAGCGTGCTCGTCGACGAGGACACCCGCGTCGTCGTCCAGGGCATCACGGGCGGCGAGGGCAAGTTCCACACCGAGCAGATGCTCGAATACGGCACCGACGTCGTCGCCGGCGCAGTGCCCGGCAAGGGCGGCCAGGAGGTCGCCGGCGTCCCCGTCTACGATACCGTCTCGCGTGCGGCGCGCGAAGAAGACGCCGACGCCTCGGTCCTGTTCGTTCCGCCCGCCTTCGCCGCGGACGCGCTGTTCGAGGCGCTGGACGCCCCGCTCGACCTGGTGGTCGCCATCACCGAGGGGATCCCGACCCAGGACATGAGCCGCGTCTACCGTCGCCAGCAGGAGACCGACACCTACCTGGTCGGGCCGAACTGCCCCGGCGTCATCACGCCCGGCGAGGCGAAACTCGGCATCCTCCCGGGTAACATCTTCTCCGGCGGGTCGGTCGGCCTCATCTCCCGCTCGGGGACGCTGACCTACCAGGTCGTCGACAACCTCACCGAGCGCGGCCTCGGCCAGTCGACCGCCATCGGTATCGGCGGCGATCCGATCATCGGCACGGACTTCATCGACGCGCTGGAGCTGTTCAACGCCGACTCCGAGACCGACGCCGTCGTGATGTGCGGCGAGATCGGCGGCGAGGACGAGGAGGACGCCGCTGCCTACATCGACCAGCACGTCGACACGCCGGTCGTCGGCTTCATCGCCGGCCGCACCGCGCCGCCGGGCAAGCGGATGGGCCACGCCGGCGCCATCGTCTCAGGCTCCGGCACCGGCACCGCCGAGAGCAAGATCAACGCGCTCGAAGCGGCGGGCGTCCCTGTCGGCGACACCCCCGAAGAAGTTGCCGACAACGTTTCGGACCTGCTGTAACCGCGACGATCAGTTTCACAGCTTTTTTTCCCACGGCTTGCACACCACGATCAGCCCATGGCCGAGATCAACGAGGAGCGCGTCGCCGACCACGAGGCTCGACTGCTCGACGAGGGCGACAAGAGTCTGTCTCCGCAGATAGACAGCCAGACGTGATTCAGTTACGCTATGCCGTCCCAACTCTCGTTGGTCGGGCCATGACACAGCCGATAGGCTATCCTGGCACTGGACGGAGTCACGTCTGGCTGTCTAGCAGAGATTGGTGAGTAAAAGAATTACAGCCACCAGTATGAACGCGCTTCGGGTCGGCGAACAGCCCGTTCGCGGACATGGGCGACGTCAAGGACTCGATCGACGAGCGGCTCCTCGCGGCCTGATCAGTCCTGCTCCTCGACGACCGCGCCGGCCGCGTTCGTCTTGACGCTCTCGATGCCGTTGCGGGCAGTCGTCTTCTTCCCGTACCCCTCGCCGCTGTCAGCGATGACGTTGCCGTTCTGATGGCGGAGCCGCCAGCGCCACTCGTCGGCCCTGTCCCGGTACAGTTCGAACGTCGCCTTGCTCCCCTCGGCGGCAATCTCGTCCGTTCCGGCGGGAGTCTTGCCGTCACTGTCCCGGGTATCAGTCTCGACGTCGGCTTCCCCGACGGTCCACTCGATTTCGAACTCGAGGCTCAGCTCGTCGTCCTCCCGTTCGAGTTCCACCTCGAAGGCGGACTCGGCCGGCAGCTCGACCGTCACCGTCCCATCGTCGTCGATCGGGGCGGGGTCGCCGCTATCGAACGCCTCGGCCACCCGGCGGAGGGTGGACGCGATCGCCGTCCGGCTCTGCGTGCGCTCTGACTCGTACAGGGTCTCCTCTGACATGGTCGGACGTTCGCCCTGGCGGTTAATAATTGTCCGCCCTAGGGGCCAGCCCGTCGGCGCTCACCTGTCGGCGCGGTTCAACACGACCCCGTGGTCGAACGCCTCGGTGATGCGGTCGGCTCTGTGGCCGACAATCGTGGCGCTGAACGGCCGGGTGTCGCCGGCTGCCACGTCCGATACCGACGCCCGGCTGTCCGCGACGACGTGGCCCTCGCCGTCGAACACCCGGCCGATCGCTTCGACTGAGGCGGTCTCGGTGCCCGTGTTCTCCACGATACCGGTCACCTCGGCCCCGACGTCGCTGATCCGGAGACCGCTCTCCGTGAGGCTGAACTGCTCCGGCGGGGCCGGCGGCTCGCCCTCGACCGTCGTCGTCGAGGTAACGCTCCCGATGACCTCGTCGTCGACGTCCTGCGGCGTGGTCTGGACGAGCCACGTCTCCCCGGGCTGGAGCGTCTCGAGCCGCGTGGAACTCGTCTCGACCTCGTTGCGCTCCTCGTCGTACCACGTGGTCTCGAAGGTGATCGGCGGGGACGGCCCGCCGCCGACGTTCTCGACCTCGGCCTGCGCGATTGCGGTCCGGCCGGTGGCCTCCTCCTCGTAGAACAGCCGGAGGTTGTCCGCCTCGACCTGTGCCGTTTCGGGATCCGGCCGGGTGACGAACGGGCGCCTGCCGCCGGTGACGGCCGTGCCGTCGACCTCCCCGACCGCCCGGCACTCGTACTCGGTGTCGGGCGCCAGTCCGGACAGGTCCGCCGAGAACCCCCCCGGCGACGACAGCGACTCGGGCTCAGTACCGGCCCACTCGGCCCCTTCCTCACGGTACTGGAAGTAACAGTCGACCGTGCTGTACCCCTCCATCTCCAGGAGCGTCCCG
>PXSQ01000014.1:0-24271 GCA_003022725.1 Halobacteriales archaeon SW_7_65_23
CCTCGGTCGCTCACGTCGTTCGCTCCCTGCGGTGCTCATCCCTCGCACGGTGTCGGCTCGCGGCCCTGCTCGCGGGTCACTTCGCTCCCCGCTCGCTATCCGAGGGCTCCCGGTGGTCGCCCTCGCTTTCCGGGCACGCTCGCCAGCGCGCGCCGCGAGGCTGCCTGCATCGAGCTGTCGACGAGGTGGTATATCGGTGACACCGACTGAACGTCTCTGCAACTGTTTTCACTCCAGGCTCCCAATCGGAGGCCATGGATCCCGACCTCGATCGTTTCACTTCCCGCCGGTCGACAGTGTACGCCCCGCGCGGCGTCGTCGCGACGAGCCAGCCACTCGCCGCGGAGGCGGGCGCGAGCATCCTCCGCGAGGGCGGCAACGCGTTCGACGCCGCCGTCGCGACCGCCGCCGCGCTGAACGTCGTCGAACCCACCAGTACGGGGTTGGGTGGCGACGTCTTCGCCTGCTACCGGACTGCCAACGGCGACGTCGGCGCCATGCGCGCCTGCGGCCACGCACCCGAGCGAGCCACCCGCGAGCGCGTCCGCGAGGCCGTCGCGGACGACGGCGACGGATCCGGCACTGACCCGGCGGATGTCGCCATGCCCGACACCGGCCCCCACGCCGTCACCGTCCCCGGCACGGCCCGTGGCTGGGAAGCGACCGTCGAACGCCTCGGCCGGCTCACCCTCGCCGATGTCCTCGACCCGGCCATCGGGTACGCCACCGAAGGCTACCCCGTCACGGAGGTCGTCTCCGCGCAGTGGCAGCACGCCGAACAGTTATTCAAAGACGACCACGCGCGCGAGGCGTTCCTGTTCGACGGCGCGGCCCCCGACGTCGGCCAGCCCGTCGCGCTCCCGAAGCTCGGCGAGTCGATGCGCCGGATTGCAGAAGAGGGCGCGGATGTCGTCTACGAGGGTGCGATCGGCGAGGCCATCGCCGAGGAAGTCCAGTCGCACGGTGGCTTCCTGGCCGTCGACGACCTCGCGGAGTTCGAGGTGGAGTGGCTCGACCCCATCTCGACGACCTACGGCGGCTGCGAGGTGTTCGAACTCGGTCCCAACAACCAGGGTCAGATCGCGCTGGAGGCGCTGAACATCGCCGAGGAGATCGGCGCCGGCGAGCACCCCTACGACTCCCCCGAGCGCGTCCACGCCTTCGCCGAGGCGATGAAGCTGGCGTTCACCGACGGCCACCACTACGTCACCGACCCCGCCTACGAGGAGGTGCCGCCGCTGCACGCAAACTCCTGGGCACAGCGCCGCGCCGCCGAGTACAGCCCCGACGAGGCCCTCTCCGACGTCGCCGTCGGTACGCCCGATGCGACCGGCGAGGACGCCGACACCGTCCTGCTGACCGTCGCCGACGACGAGGGGAACCTCGTCTCGTACATCAACTCCCGCTTTGCAGGCTTTGGCAGCGGGCTGGTCGCGGGCGACACCGGCATCGCACTCCAGAACCGCGGCGCCTCGTTCTCGCTCGATCCGGAGGATCCGAACCGCCTCGAACCCGGCAAGCGACCCTTCCACACGCTCGTGCCCGCGCTGGCCCGGTTCGACGAGACGGACTGGCTCGCGTTCGGCGTCATGGGCGGGTACATGCAACCCCAGGGCCACGTCCAGGTGCTCGCGAACCTGATCGACTACGACATGCCGCTGCAGGCAGCGCTGGACGCGCCGCGCTGGCGCTACCGCGCCGACGGCACCCTCGCCGTCGAGGAGCGACTGCCCGCCGGCATCGCCCCGAAACTCGCACGCAAGGGCCACGACATCCGGGTCGAACCCGCGTCGGCGTTCGGCGGTGCAGAGGCCGTCCGCGACGACGATGGCACGCTCTCGGGCGCGACCGAACCCCGAAAGGACGGCCAGGTCGCTGGATTCTGATACTGATTGTTGTGATTATTTTCACCACCACATCGCAGTAGCGGCGGTTTCACGGCTCGAAACTGGCGTCTGATGAATACCCGGCGGTACAGAGTCACAACAATCAGTATGAGTCTCTCCCGGAAAAACTGGCGGGAACGTTTATATCCTGCTGAGGAGACAGTTCCGACGTGAGTGGACGGACGGAGCTGAACTGGCGGCTGTTGCTCGCCGTAGAGGGTAGTATCTGCGTCGCCGTGGTCGTTCTCCGGCTTCTGGGCGTCGGCTTCGTTTCCGACGTGATGGTGGCGGTAGTGCTCGGTTCGTTGGCGGCGAGCGCCGGACTGGTCGCGCTGGGGCGGCTGCCAGACGGCTCGCAGGATCGTTCGTCATAGAACGGATAACCTTTATTCCCCGGTCGTCTACGCGGTGGCAATGACGCGCATCGACGTGATCGACAACCACGGGCAGTTCACGCACCTCGAACAGCGTGCGCTCCGTGACATGGGGGTGGACGTGACTCTCGTCGACAACGACACCGCGCCCGAGGAGATCGACGCCGACGGCCTCGTGCTCTCGGGCGGCCCGGACATCGACCGCATCGGCAACTGCCCCGAGTATCTCGACCTCGATGTCCCCGTGCTGGGGATCTGTCTGGGCATGCAGATCATCGCCGACGAACTCGGCGGCGAGGTGGGCCCCGGCGACTACGGCGGCTACGCCGACGTCACCGTCGACATCACCGACGACGACGACCCGCTGGTGGGCTCGCTGACCCCGGAGACGCGGGTGTGGGCCAGCCACGCCGACGAGGTGAAACGCGTGCCCGACGGGTTCGAGCGGACCGGCAAAAGCGACGTCTGTGGCATCGAAGCGATGAGCGACGCCGACCGCGAGCTGTTCGGCGTCCAGTGGCACCCCGAGGTCGCCCACACCGAGGAGGGCGACGAGGTGTTCGAGAACTTCCTCGCGCTCTGTGAGTGACCGGGCTCGCCGTCCGTTCTGTGATACCCGCTTGGAAGCCCCCTCGCGTTCGACCGTCCGGGTTCCGAGAGACTCGCTGCGCTCCTCACCCTCCGGGTTGCGGTGCTTTCATCGTCCGGGATGGATCGAACGCTCGGCCCCTTCCATTCCCGCCCATGTCTGGTGGTTTTACCACGCTACGTGGGTGGGGCTGGAAGGGGCCGCACGCTCGGCGAACCCGGACGCTGCAAGCACCGCAGCGGGCTGTGCGGAGAGCGAGGAGCGCAGCAAGTCCCGGGAGCCGAGCGTGCGGGGGCTTCCCTGCCGAGTCTCAATACTGCTTGCAGTTCTTTTCTCATACTGTCGGACGTAACTCTGTGTCACATCGTGACACTCTCCTGGCTGTATTCGCACGGGTGAACGGCTGAACGTGACGCGTGACTCCACGAAATCCACAGTTCGACGTACGGACCGTTATCGTCCGCTTTGAGCGCCAGCACGACCGTCGTGGTGCCGGTTTCGCCGCTCAGATCCGCCGTGACCGTCGCGTTCGTGTTGCTGTCGCGGACCCGCGCGTCGATGGTGACCGTGCGGACGGGTCGCCCGCCAACGCTGTACTCGGCGATGGAGACGTTCGCCCCGGTCGGCCGAACGTGGAATCTGTCGATGCGCTCCGACGTGAGACCACCGTGGGGGAACCGAAGCTCGACGACGCGGCGGGCGCCCGGCTGTCCCGTGGCGGGCGGGTCGTCGTGCTCGACGAGCGAGGTTGCCGCCTCGTCGATGCTGGCGACCTGGTTCTCGACCTGCTGTTCGCTGCGGACAGCGGCGGCGTAATCGAACCCAGTCCACCCGATGCCAACTAGCGCGGCTGCCAACACGACCGCGAGCACGTACCGGATCACCGCTCGCTACCTTCCAACGATCCTCCCAGCCACTTCGGCGACGACCGATCGTCGCCGACCGCGACCTCGCTGGCGGTCGGGCTGTCGCCGCCGTGTGGCGTGTCCCGGGAGCGGATCTCCGCAGCGTGGACGGTCTCCGTCGAGTCGTCGACGATCCGCACCTCGCCGGGGGCGGTGGGCATTCGGTCGTCGAGCGAGGCGTTCAGGTAGGTGGGCTGTGCCGCTGTGAGGGCGTCCAGGTCGTCCCGGGCAGTCAGCCGGTGGGAGACGAGAATATCCGACTGGGAGATGCCTACCTCGGGGACTGCGCTCGGTCGCTGGGTGGCGGCGACGAGGCTCACGCCGGGTGCACGACCGCGCGTGAGGATCCGCGCCAGCGCGCTGTGGGCCACGCCGTCGAAAAACGTGTGCGCCTCGTCGACCAGCAGCCAGGGGAGGCGGTCGATCGTGCCGTCGACGCGGCCGCGGTACAGCGCCTCGGCGACGCCCCGGCAGACCGCGTTCATCGGCGCCGCGTCGAGCCCCGAGACGTCGACCACGGTGACCTCGCCGCCGCCGAGCGCGCCGGCGTCGAGGCCGTCCGGGTCGAAGACGTCCCAGGACTCCGCGAGTCGGAGGTGGTTCTCGGCCGCGCGGCTGGCGGTCCCCGGCGCGTCTGCCGCGTCGACGTGTGTACACATAGCCGCCAGCGACGATTCCTCCTGGGCGGCCCGCCAGATGAGGCTGCCCGCGCCGCTCTCGGGCGATAGCCCCAGCATCGTACACCACGACCGGGGATCGAGCGCGTCCGGCCGCACCGCGGGGTCGTCGCGCACTGTCGCGGGAATCGGTTCGCCCGTGGCGGCTTTGTCGAGCGGTGTGAACACGCCGATGGGGTCGATCACCGTCGGTGCGACGCCGGAAGCGCGCGCCAGTTCCTCGGCGATGACGCCGACCGTGTAGGACTTGCCGTACCCCCGCTTGCCGACCACGAGTACGGCGTGGGGACCGTCCAGGTCCAGCCCGAGGTCGGCGCCGCTGCTGCCGTCAGGCGCCCTGTACTGTCCGAGAGCTGCAGTCGGACGGTCGCGGTCGTCCGTTCCGCGGCCGATGACGAAAGACATAGCCTGTGCTGGCCGACGCATCGTATTTGAACCTCGGGTCGGCCGCGTGATCAGTAATCACGACCAGCCAACTCCGGAGTTCGTCAGTCCTCCGGGCTCGGTTCGACCTCGCCGCGGGCGTCCGTCTCGCCCATGCCGTTGCGCACCTGGAAGCCGCCGGTTTCGGCCCGGCCGGACAGTTCGCGCTGGGGGAACGGGATCTTGATGCCCTCGGCTTCGAAGGCGGACTTGACGCCGCGGATCGCCTCGCCGATGGCCCGCCACTTCCGGGCCGGCGTCGGTCGGTCGATCCAGAATCGCAGCTCCAGGATCACTGCCGAGTCGCCGAACGCCTTGGGGATCACCTGCGGCGACGGCGCCTCAGAGACGTGCCCGGCCTCGCCGATCGCCTCCAGCGCGACCTCCTCGGCGTGTTTGGGGTCTGTTTCGTAGTCGACACCGACGTCGACGCGCACCCGGAGGTGGCCCTGCGCGCTGCGGTTCTTGATCGGCTCGTTGCTCACCTGGTCGTTCGGCATCACGATCGACTCGCCGTCGAAGTTCTTCATCCGGGTGTTCATGACCGTGATGTTGGTGACGATCCCCTCGTGGCCGCCGATCTCCACCCAGTCGCCGATCGTGAACGGTTGGGAGAACATCAGGACGAAGCCGGCGATCAGCGAGCCCAGCGTCTGGCGGGCTGCCAGCCCGACCACGATCCCGAGAAAGCCCGCGCCGACGAGCAGCCCCGAGAGGTTGATCCCCCACAGCGTGAGCGCCCCGGTCAGCGCCACGATGAACAGCCCGACGTTTCCGATCCGGATGATGATCTCCTCCTGATGGTCGGTGATCTGGTCGGCGCCGTCGCTGTACTGCTCGACCAGTTCCCGCAGCGCGTTCGCGGCGAGGTACGCGGCGAAAAACAGTCCGATCGTCAGCAGAATGTCGGTGAGTCGACCAGTCGTGATGCCGAGCGTCGTCAGCACCTCCTGGGCCGCCCCGAGCCGGTTCCAGGTCACCAGCAGCGCGAGCGTGGCCGCCAGCGCGGCCGCGAACTGCAGCAGCCGCAGGTACATGTTCGCGAGCGTCGTCGGCACGTAGTGGCTGAACTGCTCGCCCACGGTGCGTACGCGGCCCTCCGGCACCCGACTGTCGAGCAGCGTGGCCGAGAGCCGAACGGCGACCGGCAACACGACAGACGCCAGCACGAACGCGACGAGGACGATGGCGGCGCTTGCGAGCAGGCGCTGCTCGACGGTCGCCAGCCCCTCGACCGTGTCCCAGAAATCCGCCACCGGCGACTGCAGCGGTCCGGACGTGGCTCCCGGCCCCATATCTCGTCCGAAGCGCATGCACCAACTTGTGTGTTGTCTTCCGCGGCGGCCGCCTGGCTGGCGGGCGGTAGGAGTCGGACTGACGACTCCGAAGGAGCGGATTTATATCCACAACCCTGTGAGTAGAGGGTATATGGACACCAGCGACACGTACACGAGGCGTGGGCTGCTGAGGACGGGCACCGGAGCGGCCGTCGGGCTCGCGGCGGCCGGCGCGACTGGTACCGCTGTGGCACAGGGATCGGCCTACGAGGGCTACCTCGAAGACGAGGGGACCTGGGGCGGCGAGACTGTCGACGCGACTGGGATGGCGGAAGTCACAGTCCGCGTCGGCGCCCAGGGCAACGGCGGCAACCTCGCGTTCGATCCGCCGGCGATGGTCGTCGAACCCGGGACGACGGTCACCTGGGAGTGGACCGGCGAGGGCGGCGGCCACAACGTCGTCAGCGAGGCGGGCAACTTCGAGAGCGACACCTACGAGCAGGCGGGCGAAACGTTCGAGTACACCTTCGAGGAGGCGGGCGTCGAACAGTACTTCTGCCAACCCCACAAGGGCCAGGGGATGAAAGGTGTCGTCGCTGTCGGGGAGGACAACGCCGAGGGCGACGTCGTCCCCTTCGGCGCCCAGCCGGACTTCGGCGGCTACCTCGACGACGTGCCTGGGTTCGAGGGCGGGGCGGCCCCTCGACGCGGCCAGGACGAAGTCTCAGTCGACGTCGGCGCCGGCGACGACGGTTTCCTGTTTGATCCGGTCGCGATCCACGTCGACGTCGGCACGACCGTCGTCTGGGAGTGGACCGGCAATGGCGCCCACAACGTCGTCAGCGAAGCCGACGAGTTCGAGAGCGAACTCACCGGCGAGGAAGGGTTCACCTTCGAGTATACGTTCGAGGAGGAAGGCATCCACAATTACTACTGCAACCCCCACAGGGGACAGGGCATGAAAGGTTCGGTCGTCGTCGGCAACGACTTCCCGACGCTCACCGGGGACATTCTCAGAACTGGCGCCGTGTGGGCCGGCGCGGCTGTGTTCGGAACGGTCGCGCTGCTCGGCGTCGCCGCCTACAACGAACTGATCGGCGAAGAAGCGGTGGCCGAGTAGCCGATCACGCGACTTCCTAGCCAGGCAAACCCTGCTCAGACGCCTCTGCCCTGCAGCTTCTCCTCTTCGGGGAGGTCGACGTTGGCGTCGCCGCTCATCCCCTTGCCTGCGTTCGAGGCGATCTCGACGAGCGTTTCGGGGTCGTCCCAGTTGTTGACCGCCTCGACGATGGCGGTCCCCATCGCGCGGGGGTTCTCGGCGCCGAAGATGCCTGAGCCGACGAAGATGCCGTCACAGCCGTGGTGCATCATCAGCGCGGCGTCGGCGGGCGTCGCGATGCCGCCGGCGGCGAAGTTGACGACCGGGAGGCGGCCCCGCTCGGCGGTCCCGTGGACCAGATCGGCCGGCGCCTCGTGCTCGCGGGCCCACTTCTCGCGCTCCTCGTGGCTCATCCCCTCCAGCTTGCGGATCGAGCCCTTGATGTTGCGCTGGTGGTGGACAGCCTGGTTGACGTCGCCGGTGCCGGCCTCGCCTTTGGTGCGGATCATCGCCGCGCCCTCGTCGATGCGGCGCAGCGCCTCCTGGAGGTTGCGCGCGCCACAGACGAACGGCGCAGTGAACTCGCGCTTGTCGATGTGGTAGCGGTCGTCCGCGGGCGTCAACACTTCCGATTCGTCGACCATGTCGGCACCTGCGGCTTCGAGAATCTGTGCTTCCTTGGTGTGGCCGATGCGCGCTTTCCCCATCACCGGGATCGACACCTCGTCGATGATCTCCTGTAGCGACGCCGGATCGGCCATCCGGGCGACGCCGCCGCGCTTGCGGATATCGGCCGGCACCGCTTCCAGGTTCATCACCGCGACGGCGCCCACGTCTTCCGCGATGCGGGCCTGTTCGGCGTTCACGACGTCCATGATGACGCCGCCTTTCTGCATCTTGGCGAAGCCGCGCTTGACCAGCTCCGTGCCCCGCTGTAACTCCTCCAGATCGGTCGCGTCGGACATATGTCCCAGTTGGCCTGGATCTACTTAACGCGTGTCGTTCGGCTGCCACCGGAACGGCGCGGCAGAAATTGCCGCCCGCGTGCCGGGCTGTCCCACACCTTCGGCCCTCCGGCTCGTCGGAGCGGGCAGAAAATCTGGTCGGCTCGGCTCCGCTACTGCCAGATTCGTTGTCATTGCTCGTCGTAGCGTCGAGCAGGGCCCGGCAGCGTCAGATAGCAATCCACATTAGGCCCCAAACGCAAGCTCCCGTACATGAGCACGTCGCACGTCATCGTCGGCGACGGGATTGCCGGGAGCTCGGCCGCCGAGACGATCCGGGAGGAAGACCCGGACGCCCAGATCACGGTCCTCACTGACGAGGGGGAGGCGCTGTACAACAGGATTCTGATCAAGGAGTTCGCCAAAGGGAAACTGCCCGAGGCGCCGATTTCGATCCACGAGCCCGAGTGGTACGAGGAGCGCGACATCGACCTGGAGCTGAACACGCACGTCCAGCGCGTCGACGCGGACGCACACGAGATTCACACACACGAGGGCGAGACCTACGAGTACGACAAGCTGCTGGTCGCGACGGGCGGGACGCCCAAGAGCCTCGCCAGCTTCGGCGTCGACAACGCCGACGCCGACGGGATCCACCACTTCTGGACGTTCGAGGACGCCCGCGCCATCCACGAGCAAGCCGAGGAGGCCGGGACCGGCGTTGTCGTCGGCGCGGGCCTGCTCGGGATCGACCTCGCGGCAGTCTGTGGCGCCCAGGGGATCGACGCCAAGTACCTCATGCGGGGCAACCGCTGGTGGCGCTACGCGCTCTCGCTCCAGGGCGCCGAGATCGTCCACGAGGGCCTGGAGGAGATCGGCGTCGAGCCGGTGTTCGACTCCGGCGTCGACAGCTTCGAGGTCGACGACGACGGCCACGTCACGGCAGCGGTCGATCCCAACGGCGAGCGCTACGAGGCCAACTGGGCCGGCGTCGCCATCGGGCTGGATTTCAACACCGAGTGGCTCCACGGCACCGGCATCGAGCGCGACGACGGCATCTTCGTCGACGAGTACATGCGCACGAACGTCGAGGACATCTACGCGGCCGGCGACATCGTCCGCTACTACGACACGATCATCAACGATCGCGCCCAGAACGGCTCGTGGGGCTCCGCCAAGGAGCAGGGTGCCGTCGCCGGCAGGAACATGGTCGCCGACGGCCCCGAGGAGGAGTTCCGCTGGGTCTCCTCGTACTCGATCACGCACTTTGACTTTCCCTTCCTCTCCTTTGGCCACCCGGCGCGGGGCGACGACGAGGCCGAGCGGAAGTACTCCGACGACGAGTGGCGCCGTCTCGCCTTCGAGGACGGCCAGCTCGTCGGCGGCGTCCTGATCGGCGACCTCTCACAGCAGTCCTCGCTCAAGCAGATCATGCGCGGCGAGTGGCAGGTCGCAGACAAAAAAGAGCAGCTGCTCGAGGAGGACATCGACGTCGATCGGCTCGAACCCACTCCCCAGGCGGAGTGATACTGGTGGCTGTACGTACGTGAACACTCGAATTGAGAATCCAGGCGGAAAGAGTCTGTCTCCGCAGATAGACAGCCAGACGTGATTCAGGTACGCCATGCCGTCCCAACTCCCGTTTTCGGGCCATGACACCCGACGCGCTTTTTTCCGGCGGTCACCGACTGATAGGCATGAACGGCGGCGACAGCGACATGACCCTCGCGTTCGAGTTGGAGGCGCTGAAGGAGCTGCAGGATCCCCAGGCCGTGTTCACCGACGCCCGGCAGTGGACGACCTACGTGGGCGTCATCTCCGAGAAACCGACCTACGTTGTGACGAACTTCACGCGCAAGCACCGCGTCCGCCAGGACTTCTTCTCCGGTCCCCGGAGCCGCCGCGAGAGCCTCGGCAACATCAAAGAGCAGTTCGACACCGACCGCTACGTGTTCGTCGGCACTACCGACGAGGACGAGCAACTGGCCGACGAACTCGACTGGGAGTACCTCGACGTCCAGACGGCCGCCGACGCCGCGGACTGGGCGATGGCTGTCGACCCCGAACCCGCGACTGTCGAGGAAGAGGACACCCGCGACGACTGGCCCTGATACTACCACAGCGAGTCCCGGATGGGTGAGCAGCCGGGGGCTTTCATGCTGTTCGAAACGGTGTTGAGTACGTATCAGAGCACAACCCCAGCAGTCCGCAGCAAGACTTTTTCTCACCCCCAGTCGACCGGGTCGGCGAGCGCTCTCTCGGCGGCGTCGACGTCCACGAGGGTGCTGTAGGAGTCGAACGTGACGGTGCTGACGCGGTCGGGATCGAACGCCATGATTGTGTACTGTGTTAGCGAGCGTATAGTCGTTTGTGCCCGGACGGACGTGTCGCTCGGGTCAGCTATCGGGTTCTTTATCGGGCCAGCGAGCCAACGGTGACCAATGCCAGACCCCCGCGTCCCGGGCGAACCCGACGAGATCATCGAGTTGCCCTGCGGCGAGGAGATCCACGCTCACGACCTGGACCTGGGCGTCCGCGAGTTCGACTGCGCCTGCGGGCAGACCCACGCGGTGGTGATGGACATCCACCCGCTGGGGCGGTTCGTCCCGGAGTTCCTCGTCGAGACGCTGCGGGAGACGATCCGGACCGAGGACGACTTCGAGGAGTTCTCGACGGCGCACGCGCTCGCGATGGTGCGCGAGGAGTACCCCGAGCAGGTGGCGAGTGCGGACCTCTCGGGCGACGGCAACGTCGGCTACGCCCTGGTGTGGGTGACCGACTTCGACTCCCGGGAGCTCCACCGGATCGTCGTCGAGCTGCTCGTGGAGCTGATGGAACACGCCATCAGCCACGCCGAGGCAGGGCCGACCGTCGAGGAGTTCGAGCGGAAGATGGCCGAGTTCGACGTCGAGGGGTTCGTCGACGCCTACCGCGAGCAGCGCGACTTCGAGGACGAACACGACACGGCAGTCTGACCTGACGTCGTTGTCTGGGCCGCCACCGCAGGCTGATCGGCCTCGCTCCCAGAAGTACCAGTGCCCGCGTCGTTACTCGAGACAGATGTACGTCCGCGTGTCGACCACCCCGTCCAGTTCCCGGACATCGGTCGCGACGGTGTGGATCACGTCGTATACCTCCTCGGATTCGGCCTCGACGATGATGTCGTACTGACCGGCGACGACGTTCGCGTCGAGGACGGCGTCCATCTCCCGAATGCGGTTCTGGAGATCGGCTGACTTGCCGGCAGCCGTTTTCACCGTAATAAACGCCCGTACCATCGTACCCCGTGCTACACTGTGGCAAACAAAAAGTGTTCCCCTGCCGGCTACCCCCGCCGGGGACGTGCCGCCGGAGCTACCGGACGGAGTCCAGCAGGAGCCGCTGTTCGACCCGTTTGACCTCGTGCTGGACGTCGCGGACGGCGTCGATGTTCGCGCTGATCGACGTGATCCCTTCCTCGACGAGGTGGGTGGCCATCCGCGGGTCGGAGCCGGCCTGCCCGCAGATGCTCGTCGCGACGTCGTGCTCGCGGCAGACCTCGATCGTGTGGTCGATCAGGTCGAGCACGGCGGGGTGCAGCGGGTCGTACTGGTCCGCAACCCGCTCGTTGTTCCGGTCGATCGCGAGCGTGTACTGGACGAGGTCGTTCGTCCCGAAGCTCACGAAGTCGACGCCGGTGCCCGCCATCTCCTCGACGGAGAGCGCGGCGGCGGGCGTCTCGATCATCACGCCCCAGGTCCGTTTGTCGGTGTCGATGCCGACCTCCTCCATGAGGCGCTTGGCCCGGCGGACGTCGGAGGCGTCGTTGACCAGCGGGAACATGATCTCGACGTTGTCGTAGCCGACGTCGAACAGCTTGCGGAACGCCTCGAGTTCGTGCCGGAACACGTCCGGTCGGTCGAGACTCCGCCGGATCCCCCGGTAGCCCAGCATCGGGTTGTGCTCGACGGGCTCGTCGCCGCCGCCCTCCAGCTGGCGGAACTCGTCGGTGGGGGCATCGAGCGTCCGGACCCGGACGGGCCGGGGGTAGAACTCCTCGGCCACGCCGCGGACCCCCTCGACGATCTGTTCGATGTACTCGCCCTCGCTGTTGTCGGCGATGTACCGCTCTGGCGTCTTCCCCAGCGAGAGGATCATGTGCTCGATCCGGAGCAGCCCGACGCCGTCGGCGCCCGTCGCGGCGGCGCGCTCGGCTGCGCTCGGGATGGAGACGTTAACCTTCACCTCGGTCGCCGTCATGGGCTTGACGGGCGTGTCAGGACGGACGGCCTCTACCGCGTCGTACTCCTCTTCGTCTCCCTCGTCAGCCGTACTCCTCTGGCCGCCAGCGCGGATCGTCCCTTTCTCGCCGTCGATCGTGATCAGCTGGCCGTCGTGGAGCTGCTCGGTAGCAGTCTCGCAGCCGACGACCGCCGGGACGCCGAGTTCCCGGGAGACGATCGCCGCGTGGGAGGTCGTCCCACCCTCGTCGGTGACGATGCCGGCCGCGCGCTTCATCGCGGGCACCATGTCCGGCGTGGTCATCTCGGTGACGATGATGTCGCCCTCCTCGACCTTGTCGAGTTCGTCCAGCTTGTGGACGATCCGGACCTCGCCCGAGGCGCTGCCGGGCGTCGCGCCCAGCCCGGTGAGAATCACGTCGCCGTCGCCCTCGGACCCGGTGGCGCCGGCCTCCCCGTTCGCGGCGGACCCGCTGGTATCGGCACCGCTCCCGTCGCCGCCGTCGGCGACGCCAGCGGGACTGCAGCAGGTAGACGTCGCCATCGACGATCGCCCACTCCACGTCCTGTGGCGTCCCGTAGTATTCCTCGATGGACTCGCCCGTCTCGCGGAGTTCGTCGAGCTCCGCGTCGCTGAGCACGCGCTCCGAGCGCTTGTCCTCCGGGACGGCCCGCTCGGCGGTCTCCCCGGTCTGGGGGTCGCGGACGTGCATCACCTTCTTCTCGGCGACGGTCTCCTCGCGGATGTCGCCGGTCCCCCGGTCGATCACGTAGTTGTCCGGCGTGACGGCGCCGGAGACGACCGCCTCGCCGAGTCCCCACGCGGCTTCGATCGTCACGACGGGCGCGCCGGTCGAGGGGTGGCTGGTGAACATGACACCGCTTTTGTCTGCGTCGACCATCTCCTGGACGACGACGGCGATATCGACCGCGCTGTGGTCGAACCCCTGCTCCTGGCGGTAGTACAGCGCGCGCTGGGTGAACAGCGAGGCCCAGCAGTCCCGGACGCAATCGATCACGCGGTCCCGGGTGACGTTGAGGTACGTCTCCTGCTGCCCGGCGAAGGAGGCCCCCGGCAGGTCCTCGGCGGTCGCCGACGAGCGCACTGCGACGGACGCCTCCTCGCCGATCCGGTCGAACGCGCCGAGGATCTCAGCGCGCAGGTCCTCGGGAACAGGCGTTTCGCGGATCAGCGTCTGTGCGGTTTCAGCCGCCTCCGCCAGCGCTGCCGAGTCCTCGGTCTCGACGTCGACGGCCTCGAACAGTTCCGCGTCGATCCCGGTCTCTTCGATGAACGAGCGGTACGTATCGGCGGTCACCACGAACGCCGGCGGTACGGGCAGGTCGGCCGTGGTCATCTCTCCGAGGGAGGCGGCCTTCCCCCCGACCCGTTCCAGATCGTCGCCTCTGATGCCGTCCAGCCAGAGTACAGCCATACGCGTGGTGGATGCATCTACCAGGACGGTAAAGAAGCTTCTGAACCGTCGATGCCGTAGGCGGTATTTAAAGCATCGGTCCACCCGGCAGTCGGGCCCCGGCACTGCCCTCACGCCACGGCAGTCACGCCTCGATGATGTCGTCGTCGTCCTCGGGCGGGAGCGTCAGGGTGCCGTCGAGTACAGTCAGCGCGTTCCCGCGCACCACCGGCGCGGATTCCAGGGTCGTTTCGACGGTTCCCGGGCGGTCGAGGAAGTGGCCGCACTCGGCGCGGACGGCGTCCCGGTCGCCATCGAAGACGGCGTGTCGCGCGAGATGTGCGCCACAGGCACCGACTGCGACGCCGCTCGCAGGCCGCTCACCCCCCGTCACGGCGGGGTCGAAGACCCGCGCGTGGAGGTCGGTGTCGTTCCCGAGCGTGTCGAAGGAGAACGCACAGAGCCGCGTCGCGCCGGCGTCAGCGAGCAGCCCAGCCACCTCCGCGCGGTCCGGATCGGCGCGACTGAGGTGTTCGAGGAAGTTCACCGGCGCCAGGAGCGTCCCGCCGTACGCTGGGACGTGTGCGGGTGGCAGGTCCGCCCCGACGTCCTCCATGGCCGCGACGTCAATCCCGAGCGTACCTGCGATGTCCGCCGTCGACGCTGTCGGGTCGTTGCCGTCCAGACTCTGGAGCGGCACCGCGACCGTCCGGTCGCTCCCGATCTCGATCTCGATCTCCTGTTCTCCCGCCGCCGTGCCATCATCACCCTCCGATTCGCCGCCGAACTCGCTGTCAGGGATCCCCTTAACCCTCATCGTGTGGGTGCCCGGATCCACGTGACCGCGTTCGCAGAGGGCGGCGCCGCCAGCAACCGCACCCGTGACGAACCCCTCCACGCCCTCGCTACCGACGTAGGCAAGTTGCTCGTCGCGAACCGTCACGGCCCCGGCCGCCCCGAACTCCCCAGCTGCTCGCCGGAGTCGCGCGCTCGACAGCTCCTTGCCATCGGGCACAACCGCGACCGGCAGCCCGCCCAGCGGCTCGTCGGCAAACGCGTCCGCGAGCAGTACCTGTCGTGTCTCCATACCACACCTGTCCGGCCCCGGGGGGTTAACCGTGTTCCTCTGGGTTGACATCCTTCCCGCGCTAAAACGCTGTCTCTTACCCCCACGCAAACACCGTCTTGGCGGACTGAAAGGGCGAGGATGCGTCGCGGTCGCTGAGCAGGCCCTATCTGAGCGACCGGAGGGAGCGAAAATATCCTGCTCAGCGTGATCCGGGAGGCCGAGCGAAGCGAGGCCTCCGAATGTGCGAGCGGGGAGCGGAGCGACCCGCGAGCACGCGAGGCACCCGAGGGCTTTCTTCGTTCCAATGCTACGCACAATCCCATCTGCACACACTCCAAGATCACCAGTAACTAGCGACCGACGTATGTTAGTAGCCGCCGGCGTTTCCCACCCACATGGCCGAGAGGGACTCAGTTCCGCTGAGCGAATCGCACACGGAGATGACGGAGATGCTGCTGCCGAACGACACGAACAACCTCGGGCGGGCGCTGGGGGGCGTCGTGCTGCACTGGATGGACATCTGCGGCGCCATCTCGGCGATGCGCTTCGCCAACCAGCAGTGTGTCACCGCCTCGATGGACCACGTCGACTTCATCGCGCCGATTGACCTGGGCGAGATCGCCGTGATCCAGTCGTACGTGTTCAACACCGGCCGGACGAGTATCGACGTGAAAGTCGACGTCCACTCCGAGAACCCGCGGACGGGGAAACACCAGGAGACGACCACGTCGTTTCTGACGTTCGTCGCGATCGACGACACCGGCAAACCGGTCCAGGTGCCCGACCTCGCCTGTGAGACCGAGGCCGAGGAAGATCTCCGCGAGATGGCCGTCGAGCAACGCCAGGACGAACTCGAGTCGATCATCGAGCGGATGGAGTAGCCTGCGACGGGTTCGCACTCCACGACTACCAGTTCGACGAACAGCGGGGCACGCTCCGGTACCGAAACGGCACGACCACCGAGGACGCCGACGTCGGGCTGTACTTCGACGAATTCGACCCAGAGAGTCGCGGCTTCCTCGGCACATGGCTCGACGGGCCGTTGCTGGATCTCGGTGCTGGCGCCGGCCGGCACGCGCTGTACTTCCAGGTGGCGCTCCGGAAACTCCGGTAACTCTGCTGCCATCGGTGCGACGTGGCTCGCCGCCAGCCTGTGCCCGAGTTTATAAGCGATCACGCGGCAACCGGACCCATGAGCCACGGAACGGACGGTGCCGGCGGGACAACGGATCGGTCCACTGCAGAATCAGCCGGTCAGGTGACGCAGGGATCCAGGGGGCGGAACGCGGGGAACGGACGCCAGCCACGCCAGGGGGGCAAGCGCTCCTGATCAACGGCGGCCTGGGCTGGTATCTGTACGCCAACCGGCCGCTGTACATGCGGTTCGTGGGTCCGAGTGCCGGCACCAGCCCTGCGGGGGCGGCAGGGAATCATCGGTGATCCGAATCAGCGTTTCCGGACGCCGTGGCCGGGGAGGGGTCCGGCGACGCGGGCGGCAGGAACGCTCTCGGTCCACGGGCCGTCGGGCGGATCGATCGGCGCGTCGGTCGTGTCCAGGGGGAGCCGTTCGCGGGCGAGTTTCACGCCGGTCGCCAGCCGCTGATCCTCGCCGGCGAAGTGCCTCCGGCTGAACCGGGGGTTGACGCTTGATGGTTCCTCGTGTGCGTACACGTCGGTCCGGCCGTCGTGGCGGGCGAACAGCATGACGTGGAGCTGTCTGCCGGCGAGAGCTCTATCGCGATACACCCAGGAGCCGGCCTCCGCGACGCCGTCGAGCGTCTTCACGCGGGCGAAGGGGTTCCGGATAAAACCCCACTGCCAGAGGAGTCGTTCGGCCTGGTCGACCGAGCAGTCCAGCCAACCCGCGTACTCGCCGACCGTGATCGGTCGCGGCCCGGCCCGCCGGTCGAAGAACCGACCGAGCAGCCCCGAGAGCCGTCGACGAACCGGCTCCCACCAGTGTCCTTCCGGGCCTCGATTCCAGCGGCCCGGCAGCGCGTACGCCTGTAGCAGTCCGACCATCGACCCGAACGCGAGAAGAAGACGCCGTCCCGTCGATCCCATACCCCCGGCGTTGGGCCCGGGGGTCTTAATTGTGGTGGCTGTACAGCACGCTAACACCGACGCTTGCAATCGATTTTCGAACGAGGATTATACCCACAGGATGCGAGCGAGAACGCACCACGCCGGACGGGATTGACTGCCAGGATGTCGCTGGGGGACCGGCGAAGGGAGTGCGGAGCCCCAGTAGGCCGTCCCAGCCCTGGTGCCGCCGGGAGAGCGTTCAGTAAAACGTCCCGTCGGTTTTCGCCAGGTCGACGAGCAGGTCACAGGGGAGCGTCTCGGCGACCTTGTCCGTTCGGTCGTGGCGGCTGGCGACCTCGGTGAGCTTCGAGAGGATTACGTCCGCCCCCACCTTGTCGGCCTTCTCCAGCGGTCCCTGGGGCCAGTTGCCGCCGAGGCGGGCGCCGGTGTCGATGTCATCAGGGGTTGCCACGTCGTGCTGGACCATCTTGGCTGCCTCGTTGACGATCGGTGCCCACACCAGCAGCGCGTCGAACCCCTGACCGGCGTCGACTGGAATTGTCGGTTCGTCCTGTTCGCTGTACTCGTAGTACCCGGCGTCGGTTTTCCGGCCGTAGCGACCCTTCTCGTAGAGCTGGTACAGCAGCGGGCAGACGTCGGTGTCGTAGGAGAGTGGCCGGTCGTCCTGGAGGTGGTCCTCGGCCCCCTCGACGCGGAGCTGGATCGCGCCGGTGTAGTCGGCGAGTTCGAACGGGCCCATTGGGAACCCCTCGCCGTACTTCATCGCGGAGTCGATCTCCCGCATCGTGTGCTCGCCGCGGTACACCATCCAGGCGGGCTCCTCGCCGTAGGGACGCATCAGCCGGTTGACGATGAATGAAGGGACGTCCCGGCGACAGCGGATCGGCGTCTTCCCGAACGACTCGACGAGCGCCTCGGCGGTGTCGACGACCCCCTCGTCGGTGTGTTCGGTCACGATCACCTCGACGAGGTCCATCAGCATCGGCGGGTTGAACCAGGGGGTCCCGACTACCTCGTCGCGAGGATGGCGTCCCAGGGGGCTGCACGGTCGAGATCCGCGAATATGTCCTCTTTGACCGACTGTTTCTCGACGGCCGCCTCCGTGACGAAGTCGGCGTCGTTGACGGCCGCCTCGAGTTCAGTCGTGAACGTGATGCGGTCGAGCGCGGCCTCGGTTTCGGCAGCGGTCGCGCTATCGTTCTCGACGGCCTTGCCATAAGACCACTCGATCTCCTCCTCGGCCTCGGTGAGCTGGGACTCGTCGACGTCGTTGAGGAACACCTCGTAGCCGGCGAGGGCGGCGACGGCGGCGATCCCGCGGCCCATCTGCCCAGCACCGACGACTGAGACTATCTCGATCTCCTCGAGTGCGACGACCATACCTGCGCTTCGCCGGCAGTTCCCAAAAACGTGCAGGATCCGGCCGATTGCCTGTGCGGGAGTCGGCCCGGTGTCGGGCGGGGGCGATGTCCGTAGAGCGGGTTCCCGACGCGGGGAAACAAGCGACAAGCATACGTTCGTATGGGCTAAGGCCCGGATATGCACACTGGCGTCGCGCTGTTGAACTTCGGAGAGCCAGCCGAGCCCGAGCGGGACCGGGTCGTCGAGTACCTCGAACGGATCTTCTACGCCAACGCGGATCTAGAGGACGCCGACTCGGAGGAGGCAGCGCGCGAACGCGCACACAAGCTCGCACAGCGGCGTGTCCCCGGCCTGCTCGAAGAGTACGAGGGGATCGGCGGGTCGCCGCTCAACGAACAGGCGCGCGCCCAGGCGGATGCGCTCGAGACCGCGCTCGCGGACCGCGGCTACGACGTCACCACCTACCTCGGGATGCAGTACACCGAGCCGTTCATCGAGGACGCCGCCGAGCAGGCCCACGCCGACGGCGTCGACCGCCTGATCGGCCTGCCGATCTACCCGCTGTGTGGCCCTTCGACGAACGTCCTGGCGCTGGACGAACTCGAGGCCGCCGTCGGGGACCTCGGCTGGGACCCCGAGTTCCGGCCGATCACCGGCTGGCCGACGACCACGGCGTCGACCTCACAGACGACGACACTGCCCTCGTGTTCTCGGCTCACGGGACACCCAAACACTACCTGGAGGAGGGGAGCCGGTACGACGTTTACGTCGAGGAGTACTGCGACGTGGTGTCGTCGCTGCTGGGAGTGCCGGAGTATCACATCGGCTACCAGAACCACGAGAACCGCGACATCCCCTGGACGGAGCCCGAAGTCGAGGACCTGATCGAGGAGATCGACGCCGAGCGCGTCGTCGTCGATCCCATCAGCTTCCTCCACGAGCAAAGCGAGACGCTCTCGGAGCTGGACGTCGAACTCGCCGAAGAGGCCGACGAGGTGGAGCTCGAGTTCCACCGCGTGCCGATCCCCCACGACGACGAGCGCGTCCCGGAGGTGTTCGCGGATCTCGTCGAGCCCTTCGTCGCCGACTTCGAGCCCGAATACTACCAGTTCCGGCAGTGCCAGTGCCGCGACGAGCCGGGAACGATGTGCCTGAACGCCCCACGGGAGTGAGCGCGACCGATGACAGCCACTGACGCGAGAACTGGTGACGGAAGCGAGCGCGAGCCCGGCGACGCCCACACCGTCGGCATCGTCGGCGCGGGGATCACCGGGCTGGCGCTCACGCACTACCTCGCCGAGCGCGGCGTCGACAGCGTGGCGTTCGAGGCGGGCGACGAGCCGGGCGGTGTGATCCAGTCCCGCACCGTCGACGGCCACGTCCTCGAAGTCGGCCCCCAGCGGATGCGCAAGACGCCGGGGATCGGGGCCATCGCAGAGGCAGTCGGCGTCACCGACGACATCGTCGAAGCCCGCGAGGAGGATCTGTACGTGTACGCCAACGGCGCTCTCGGGCAGGCGCCCCTCTCGGTCGAGGCGTTCCTGGAGACGGATCTCCTCTCGTGGCGCGGGAAGGCGCGGATGCTCGCGGAACCACTCACCCGGCAGGGAATGGACGTGGAGACGGCCGAGGGGCTGTTCGTCCGGAAGTTCGGCCGGGAGGCGTACGAGCGGTTCATCGGACCGCTGTACGGCGGCATCTACGGCTCCGACCCGGCGCGGATGCCCGCCGCGTACGCGCTGGAGGGGCTGCTCGACCGCGAGGCCGAGGCCGGGAGCCTCCTGGCGGCGTTCCGCCAGCGGGTCGGCAGCGGCCACGAGTCGCCGCCGATCAGCTTCCGCGAGGGCAACCAACAGCTTCCTGAAGCGATCTACGAGGCCCACGCCGACCGGATCGAGCTGGAGACGCCAGTGACCGATATCAGGTCGCTCGGGCCAGGCGGCGAAGGCCCCTACCTGCTGGAGACGCCCGACGGGATACACCGGGTCGAGCAGGTGGTCGTGACCACCCCTGCAGGTGTCGCCAGCGACCTCCTGGCAGGCCTCGCGGACGGCGCCGACGGCCTCGCCGACCTGCTGTACAACCCGCTGGCGCTGGTGTTCCTCGACGCGGAGCACGGCCGGACGGGCAAGGGGTACCAGGTCGGTTACGACGAGGATCTGCACACGCTCGGCGTCTCCTGGAACGCCCAGATGTTCGGTCGCGACGGCGTCCAGACGGTCTTTCTCGGCGGGATGCACGAGCCGGAACTCGTCGAGGCGTCAGACGACCGGCTGGCGCGGATCGCCCGCGAGGAGTACAAGGAGGTGATGGGCGTCGACGCGTCCGTGATCGACGTAGCACGGCTGGACGTCGGGTTCCCGGCCTGGGACCAGTCCTGGTGGCAGCTCGAGGCGGTCGAGCTTCCGCCGGGGATCACGCTGGCGACAAACTACACCGCCCGGATGGGCATCCCGAGCCGCGTCCGGGAAGCGAAATCGATCGCGGAGCGGCTCGCCGACGGGGCGTCGGGAGACGCAGCCGAAGCTGTGCCGGCGACCGCCGACGACTGATCGGCTGTCCCTGGACCCGTCTTCCGCAGGTCATCGCATGATGGACTGGATGATCCGGAGTTCTTCCTCCTCCGTGATCGTCTCCGACTCGAAACACGCGTGGACGACCTTGTGGAGCAGTTCGGGATCCTCGAACGCGGAGTCCGGCTCGCCGGTCGTCTCCTCGATGGTGTCGAGGCGCTCCTCGAGCCCGGATAGCCGGTCGTCGAGTGCGTCGAGGTCAGCACTGGAGGTGGACGCATCCGATGACGGCGGCTCCTCCTGCGAGAGAGACTCGTCCGACGACGTGGACCCGTCCGGCGATGTCGTTCCACCGTCTGCAGTCACCTCGTCCGTGGCCATGGATTCTGGTTCCAACACTGCTGTGACGAACGCCTCCCGCTGTGCCCAGTCGAACCCGTCGAGGCTGTTGACGCGGTTGCTGACAGTCGGTGCGGAGACGCCGAGCTGCTCCGCCACTTGGGCCTGCGTCGCGTCCGGCTGTTCGGCGATCAGACGGAGGGTTTCCCGCTCTTTTGCCGACAGGTTCTCCGCCGAGGGGTACTCAGCCGTCCCCCCAGCGTCACTCCCGGGCTGCCCGGTCCCGGAGTCGGTCACGCTGTCGTCCTCGCCGTCGTCCCTGCTCTCGTCTGCGTCACCGCTGTTTGAGGAGTCGTGCCCGCCCGACATCGACGAGTCCACCGCTTCGTCAGCGGGGTCGCCGTGTTTCTCAAGGAGGTTCTCGACGAGCTCTGTGGTCGCGCTCGGGACCATGGAGGCCAACTCGTCGAGTGACGCATCGGGGTGCTCGGCAGCGAGATCAAGTATTTGTCTGTGCCGCATCGATTTTATCTCTGGGCCCTCACCCGAATGACTCATAAATCTACATTTCTCTAAGCCTGCTCGCTGTACATAAGTCTGATGCCTACCAGTCGGCTGTCATTCCGTTCGGTTCCGGACTCGCATCGTCATCTCCTGGCGCGGATGCATCGTCAGCGACGGCGAAAGGTCCAGCGGCGTCTCCCCCTCGAACTCGAGGCGGTACTCGCTGATCATCGTCGCCAGGATCAGCTGTGCCTCGAGCATCGCGAGGTGCTTGCCGATGCAGTGGCGTGGCCCGCCGCCGAACGGGAAGAAGGCAAACCGTGGTCGATCCTCCTGGCGGTCGGGGCTGAACCGCTCCGGGTCGAAGGCCTCGGGGTCGTCCCAGTACCGCGCCGAGCGGTGGACGCCCCACTGCGGGAGCATCACCGACCCGTCCTCGGGGACGGTATAGCCACAGAGCTCAACAGGCTCCTCGGGGGTCCGGAACAGGGCAAACACGGGCGGGTACAGCCGCATCGCCTCGTTGATCACCCACTCCAGGTACTCGAACTCCCTGACGTCGGCCGCCGTCGGCTCCGATCCGTCGAGCTGCTCGTCGACCTCCCGCTCGACGCGCTCGCGGACTTCGGTATGCTCCGAGAGCAAAAAGAGCGTGTAGGTGAGCGTCAGCGCGGTCGTGTCGTGGCCCGCGAGCAGCATCGTCATCATCTCGTCACGGAGCTGCTGTGCGGACTGCTCGCCGCGGCCCTGTGCGCGCAACAGCACCGAGAGGAAGTCCATCGGCCCGTCGTCGGCCGACGGGTCGCCATCGGTTCCCCGCCGGCGCTCGATGATCTCGTCGAGCACGTCGTCGAGCGTCCCGATGGCGGCCTCGTACTCGGCGTCGCCGGGCATCGGCACCCAGTCCGGGATCGCGTACCGTAGCGGGTCGGGTTCGAAGCGCCGCCCGAGCGGCTCGAGCTGTGACTGGACGGTGTCGATGCGATCCTCGGGGAGCTCGACGCCCATCATCAGATCCAGGATCACCCGCAGCGTGACGCGCGCCATCTCCGTCTCAACATCGATCGTCTCCCCCGCCCCCCAGCCGTCAGTCATCGCCGTCGCGTGGTCGGTGATCCGGTCGGAGAGCCCGAGCAACCGGCGCATGCTAAAGGCCGGCTGTGCGAGGTCGCGCTGGCGCTTCCAGGTTTTGCCCTCGCTCAGCAACAGCCCCTCGCCCAGCAGTTCTCCCAGCGCGTCGCCCTGGAAGGCGGGCTTGCGGAACCCGTCCGCGTCGGAGACCAGGATCCGCTCGATGGCGTCTGGATCGGTCACCATGTACGTCGGGATCGGCCCCATCTCGAACCGCGAGATGTCGCCGTAGCTCTCCTCCAGCGCCGCGATGAAGGCGAACGGATCGTCCGCGTACCGGCGACCCGATCCCAGTACCGGCTCCCCGGTCGGCCCGGGCGGTGTGTCGGCCATGACGGGGGTTGGTCTCTGGCGGTTTGAATCTGGTGCTGCCCAGTTTCTGTGGAGAAACGGCGAGCCGGGACCGCCGGACGGTCACGGGCAGGAGGAGTGACCGACTCGCCGGTCAGTACTGGCGAAATCTTCGGGGACAGAAAGAATCAAACAGCCGGAACGAAAACTGTAAGTATGGCAATCGATGACACAGTCACGGTCGAGGACGTCATGGCGTCGCCAGTCGAGACGATCAGCGCCGACGCCAGCGTCAGCGACGCGGCACACGCGATGCGCGAGCACGACATCAACTCGCTGCTGGTACCGGGGTCGGAGATGGGGATCGTCACGAGCACCGACGTCATGGATACGGTCGCGGCGGGCCACAGCCCCACCGACACTACCGTCTCGGAAGTGATGACCGCTCCCGTCGAGTCAGTGACAGCGGACCTCGAGATGGACGAAGTTGCGGCGATGATGACCACCTACGGCATCAGCCACCTGCCGGTCCGGGACCAGCACGGCGACTACGTCGGGATGGTCTCCTCGACGGACATTCACGAACTCATGGCCGACACGACGGTCGGCCAGTAGGCCCTGGGGAGTCGCCATCGGAGGGACATCAGTCCCAGGAGAACGCTTTCGCGGTGTCGACGAACGCCTCGACGGATTCGACGGGGGTGTCCTTGTCGACGCCGTGGCCGAGGTTGAGGATGTGGCCCCGCGGCCCGGCGGCCTCGATGACCTCGCGCGTGCGCTCGCGGACGAACGACGGGTCGCCGAAGAGGTACGAGGGGTCGAGGTTCCCCTGGACCGGTCGGTCGCCGAGTCGCTCGCGGGCCTGTCCAATCTCGACGGTCCAGTCCAGGCCGATCACGTCCGCGCCCGTCTCTTCGAGTTGCTCCAGGCGGCCGTTCATCCGCCGGACGAACACGATGCTCGGCGCGTCGAGGTCCGCGAGGATGCGGCGATGCAACGGTAGCAGGAACTCCCGGTAGTCGGCCGGCGAGAGCGCCGCGGCGTAGGTGTCGAACAGCTGGACGACGTCGGCGCCGTGGTCGATCTGGAACTGGAGATACTCGCGAACGACGTCGGCGAAGGCCGAAAGCAGCGTGCGGAACGCCTCTGGATGGCGGGCGCGGAGCTTCCGGAGCGGCAGGTGGTTGTGGGTCGGCTCGCCAGCGAC
>PXSQ01000014.1:24380-28748 GCA_003022725.1 Halobacteriales archaeon SW_7_65_23
GGTCCGCTCGCCGCGGGCCGCACGGACGAGGAGGTTCTCCATCGGCTAAGGGTTCTCCCCGCCCGCCGTAAGAATTGCGTTGTCCCGCTGCGCTCGCTCACACCGTCCCAGTGATGTCCTGGGAGCAACGACAGTCCACCAAAAGAGGAAGAGATACAGAGTTCAATCGATATTTTGCAGAAAAATATAATATAGTTGCATATTCAGTTCTTTCAACTATTAACGAAGTTCTTCAGAACAGTTAGTTTTAAACTGAATCCGTCCTATGGTTTGCCTGTGGTGAGTTAACATATGTCAATGAATGCAGTCGTCTACAAGGGCGAGTACGAGGTCGCTGTCGAGGAAGTGGAGGAACCGGAGATCGAGCATCCGAACGACGTAGTCGTTGACATCACGACGTCGTGTATCTGTGGGTCGGACCTGCACATGTACGAGGGACGGACAGCAGCCGAGCCGGGGATCGTCTTCGGCCACGAGAACATGGGCGTCGTCAGCGAGACCGGCGATGCCGTCTCGACCCTCGAGGAGGGCGACCGCGTCGTGATGCCGTTCAACGTCTCCTGTGGGTTCTGTCAGAACTGCGAGGAAGGGTACACCGGGTTCTGTACCAACGTCAACCCCGGGTTCGCCGGCGGCGCGTACGGCTACGTCGCGATGGGCCCGTATCCGGGCGGACAGGCGGAACAGCTCCGGGTCCCGTACGCAGACCACAACGCGCTGAAACTGCCCGAGGGACGGGAGCACGAGGACGCCTTCTCGCTGCTCGCGGACATCTTCCCGACGGGCTGGCACGGGACGCGGCTTGCGAACCTCAAGCCCGGCGAGTCGATCGCCGTCTTCGGGGCCGGACCGGTCGGACTGATGGCCGCCTACAGCGCCAAACTCCAGGGCGCCTCCGAGATCTACGTCGTCGATCAGGTGCCGAGCCGGCTGGAACTGGCCGAGGACAACTGTGACGCACACACGATCGACTTCCGGGAGGGCGACCCGGTCGAACAGATCAAGGCGGAACACGGCGGCGAGGTCGACAAGGGCGTCGACGCCGTCGGCTACCAGGCGACCGACCCCGACGACGTCGACGAGGACACGGACAGCTTCGCGTACGACCCCGCCAAGGAGAACCCGGCGGTCGTGATCAACAACCTCATCCGGGTTGTCCGGCCGACAGGCGAACTCGGCATCCCCGGACTCTACGTCCCGGAAGATCCCGGCGCGCCGGACGAAATGGCCGCACAGGGCCGGCTCGGCATCGACTTCGGCCTCCTGTTCGAGAAGGGCCAGGCGCTGGCGACCGGCCAGTGCAACGTCAAGTCGTACAACCGCTACCTGCGGGACATGATCATCGAGGGCCGCGCCGACCCCTCCTGGGTCGTCTCCCACCGGGTCGACCTTGAGGACGCCCCCGAGATGTACGAACGCTTCGACAACCGCGAGGAAGGCGTCACGAAGGTCCTGCTGGAGCCGTAAGGGCTACTGGGACACCGGGGAGCGACACCCGGCTACGCACGGGCGGCCCAACCACACGAACGCTTTTTTCCTGCGTCTCACGTGCGGAGCCACGCCGTCGGATGCTCGGCACGGAGGTGCTGCTGGTACTGTTCGACCAGTTCGGGGTAGGAGTCCGCGACGGCGGACCAGTCACAGTGGGTACAGCCTCGCTCGACCACGTCAGATCCGTCCCTGACGTAGCTGCCTGGTCGTCGTCGGCTCATAGCATATCGATCCAGTTGGGTTTATTAGCCGGCCTGTTCGGATCAACCTGTCGCTGACCCCGACGTAGACGGATAATCTCAGTTTTCCGGGCCCGGAAGTTGGTCACCTCGAAAGCTCGACCGACGGAGGAGCGGGGCCAGGACAACAGTATCCGAGATGATAGGAACCGGGAGGGCTAATACGTCGACCCGCCAACTACTGGCCATGTGCAAGTACTGCAACTGGGCCTTCCACGACGGCTGGGGGGAGCTGCTGGAGTACGACGACGTCTATCAGGACGCGATGGGAGGCGCGGCAGAAACGGAGTCGACGCACGGCTTCCAGGACTCCTGGGACGACCTGCAGGACGAACTCGAAATCTGAACCGGGCTACTCGACGCGGAGGGGGAACGGATCCGTCTCCACGTCGGCCGACTCGCCATCCTCGAGCAGACAGGCGTCGAGAGCGCCCCTGATCGCCTCCTCGTCCATCTCGCGGCCGATGAAGACGAGGCGTGTCCGGCGTTCGTCGTCGGGCCCCCACTCGCCGATCGGGCCGGCCTGCACCGCGGGCCCCGCCTGGCTCATTCCGATGACCTCCGCCCGGTCCGCAACGGAACAGACCCCCTTCGAACGGACGACGTTGCCGCCCCACTCCTCGATCCAGTCGGCCAGTCGCCCGGGATGGAACGGCCGCTCCGACCGGTAGACGAACGAAGAGACGCCGTGTCGCTGGGCGGCGCCCTCCTCCGGCCCGTGTTCGTGGGCGTGCCCGGAGCCATTGTCGTGATCGTTGGCTCCGTCGCCCGCCAAGTGGCGCTTCCAGCCCTGGGAGCGTTTCGCTTCCGCGAAGTCGAACCGCCCGGTGTCGAGCACGCGGCCGGGATCGACATCGCTGTACGTGGTCCGGATCCGCTCCGCTCGCGGCTGCAGCTCCGCGACGACGGCCTCGATCTCGTCGAGTTCGTCCTCGGGGACCATGTCGCACTTGTTGAACAGGAGAACGTCACAGAACTCGATCCCATCGACGAACACCTCGCTGAGCGGCCGCTCGGCGTCGCTCCCGTCGCCGGGCACCGGTTCGTCGGCGTCGAACTCCTTCCAGAACCCGTAGGTGTCGAGGACGGTCACCATCGTGTCCAGCCGGAACAGCTCGGTCGGATCGACGTCGCTGTCCTCGGTTCCCTCCAGGAACACTTTCGCCACAGGGATCGGTTCGCTGATCCCCGAGGATTCCACGAGCAGGTAGTCGAACTCCCGCAGCTCGGTCAGGCGCTGGGCCTCCGCGAGGAGGTCGCCCTGCAACCGACAGCAGATACAGCCGTTCGACAGGTCGATGATCCCCTCGTCGTCGTTCTCGCGGGCGATCAGGTCGGCGTCGATGTTGATCTTGCCCATGTCGTTGACGATGACTGCCACGCTGTACCCCTGCTGGTTGGCCAGCACGTGATTGACGAGCGTCGTCTTCCCCGCACCCAGATAGCCGCTCAATACCGTCACCGGGATCTCGGGTTCTGACTGCCCCATACGGGGAATCCATCGGCTACACACTGAAAACGCTGTTGTCAGATCGCCTGTCAGCTCCCGACCGCAGCCGCGATCCGACAGACCAGCGGGGCAGCAGCTTAGCTCGACGCAAGTACGGGCGGGTTTGGACAACCATTTAACCGCACGTAGGGAAGAGTGAGTATGGCCGCTCCGAGAATTCTCATCCTTGGACCGCCCGGCGCAGGGAAGGGGACACAGAGCAGCAACATCGCCGAGGAGTACGGCGTCGAGCACGTCACGACCGGCGACGCGCTGCGCTCGAACAAGCAGATGGACATCAGCGAGTACGATCTGGAGTACGACACCCCAGGTGAGTACATGGACGCCGGCGACCTCGTCCCGGACGTGGTGGTCAACGCCATCGTCGAGAAGGCGCTCACCGAGGCCGACGGTTTCGTGCTCGACGGCTACCCGCGCAACCTCGCTCAGGCGGAGGAACTGGAAGGTATGACCGACCTCGACGTGATCCTCTCGATCGACGTGTCACGGTCGGAGCTGATCGACAGGCTGACCGGGCGCCGCGTCTGTTCTGAGTGCGGCGAGAACTACCACGTCGAGTTCAACCAGCCCGAAGAGGAGGGCGTCTGTGACGTCTGCGGCGGCGAGCTGATCCAGCGCGAGGACGACCAGCGGGAGGCCGTCGAGAACCGGCTGGATGTCTTCGAGGAGAACACCGCGCCGGTGATCGAGCACTACCGCGACCACGACGGGTTCGTCGAGATCGACGGCGAGGGGACGCCCGGCGAAGTCTGGGAAGACATCGACGCGGCAATTTGGGAGCGCGCGGAGCGGTGAGCCCGCCCATCGCCGGCGGACCACGGATCGGGAGTAAAAAGTTCATAACGGTTCGCCGTACTACATACACCAAATGCCTCGCACCGCACGGAAGGTAGACGAACTCGCCGACGAGGGCGAGCACATGACCGACGCCCTCGGGACGGTGCTCACCGTCGCCGAGGAGCAGGGAACGGTCACCTGGAGCGACGTCAGCGACGACATCTCCAGCGGCGAGTGGGGCCGGCTCATCGAGAAGGGCCTGATCGTCGACGCCGGCGGCGACGGGTTCGTCCTCGACGACCCCGACGGGGTCAGAGACGCTCTGGACGACGCCGACCCCGCGGACTCCGG
>PXSQ01000015.1 GCA_003022725.1 Halobacteriales archaeon SW_7_65_23
GCCAGGACAGTCCATCGGCTGTGTCATGGCCCGAACAATGGGATTTGGGACGGCATGGCGTAACTAAATCACGTCTGGCTGTATACCAGAGACTGGTGAGTAAAAGAATTACAGCCACCAGTATGACGAGCAGGCGGGACTCGCCCGTTCCGGGATCGGGCACACGTCCGTACAACTCTGAACGGGAGCCAACAGTGCTAAGTCGGGAATCGCCCAACCGGGGCCATGGAAGATCAGATCAGCCGCGGCCTGGAGGGTGTGGCAGTCGCGGAGACGCGGCTCAGCTACATCGACGGGGCCGCGGGGGAGCTCGTCATCGGCGGGTTCCCGGTCGAGGAGCTCGCACCGAACGCAACGTACGAGGAGTCGGTCTTTCTCCTGCTGTACGACCGGCTCCCGGACGCGGAGGAACTGGCACCAAACGCGACCTACGAGGAGAGCGTCTTTCTGTTGCTGCACGACCGGCTCCCGGACGCGGACGAACTGGACGCGTTTCGGGCAGATCTCGCCGCCCGCCGAGGCGTCGGCGACAAAGTGCGACACGTGCTTCGGCAGGCCGCCGAGGAGGACAAGCCCGCGATGGACGCGCTCCGGATGGGCGTCGCCGCGGCGAACCTCGGCCACGACGACGGCGGGGACGCCGACCCGGAGGCACACGCCCGCCGCGCGATCGCCGTGCTCCCGACGATCGTGGCGACATACTGGCGGTACCGGCAGGGCAAGGACCCCGTCGAGCCCCGCGAGGACCTGCGCCACGCTGCGAACTACCTGTACATGCTAACCGGCGAGGAGCCAGGCGACGCCGCCGTCCGGGGGCTGGAGACGTACCTCAACAGCGTCGTCGACCACGGGCTGAACGCCTCGACGTTCAGCGCCCGCGTCGTCGTCTCGACGGAGTCGGATCTGGTCTCCGCCGCCACGGCGGCCGTCGGGACGCTGAAGGGGCCGCTGCACGGCGGCGCGCCCGGCCCCGCGCTGGAGATGCTCCGGGAGGTCCACGAGTCGGGCGACCCCGAGGGGTACGTCCGAGAGAAACTCGACGCCGGCGAGCGCCTGATGGGCTTTGGCCACCGGGTCTACCGGACACGGGACCCGCGTGCGGGGGTGCTCGAAGCGGCCGCCGAGCGCTTCTATGGCGCCGACGGCGACACCGACTTCTTCGGGACGGTCCGGAGCTTCGAGGACATCGCGGTCAATCTGCTGGCCGAGCACAAGCCCGGGCGCACCCTGGAGACGAACGTCGAGTTCTACACCGCAGTCTTGCTCGACGGCGTCGATATCCCGAAGGAACTGTTCACGACCACGTTCGCCATCTCCCGCGTCGGCGGCTGGATGGCCCACGCGCTCGAACAGCGCGAGGACAACCGCCTGATCCGGCCCGTTTCGCGGTACGTCGGCGACACCGGTCGCTCGTGGACGCCCGCCGAGGAGCGGTAACTGCTCGGTTCGTGTTGTGCTGGCAACCTACCGAACTGCTGTCCCCATCGCGTTCGGGACCGTAAACCCGGAAACCCGGAACTATCCCCCTTCCGCTTATGTGAGATGCGTTCGACAGGTCGCGTATGATCCGGGACGCGATCGGCATCCTCCGGTCGGCCGCCCGCCGTGCCGAGCGCGACGACGCCGGGCGGATCCGCGACGCCGACATCGAGGCAGCGATCCCCGCGGCCCGCCGGGAGCTCCGCCAGAAGAGCCTCGACCGCCTGATGATCGTCTCGCAGTACGCGACCCGCGTCGACGGACCCCGATCGAAGCGCACCGTTCGCAAGTACCTCCGCAAGCTCGAACAGTACAACCTGATCGAGAGTGCGGGCGAAGGACCGAGCCGGGTGTACCGGCTCGCAGACGGCTGATCGACATCCACGACTGACATTCATGACTGACCCCAACCCGAATATCCGTCCGGCGACGCCTGACGAGGCTGCTGCGCTCGCGGCCGTCTACCGGAGCGCGTACCGCCAGAACCGCGACCTCGGCTTCCCCGCGAAAGCGGAGGCGACGACCGCCGACGAGGTCGCCGACTGGATCCGCGAGTACCGCGTGTTTGTCGCCAAGATCGACGCCGGGTCCATCGGCGAGGACATCGTCGGCGGCGTTCGCCTCGAGGCGACCGTCTCGAACCGGCTCAAGCTCAGCCGTCTGGCCGTCCACGCGGACTGGCAGGACGAGGGGATCGGCAGCCGGCTGCTGTCGTGGGTGGAAGCGGTCGCGCAGGCGGAGGGGCGCGACGCGATCTGGCTGACGACGCCCGAGGAGCACCCGTTTCTGCCGGCGTTCTACCGGCGCCACGGCTACGAGAAGACGGGCGAGTACCCCCTGGAGTACCGCGAGTACGACGAGATTGTCATGGAGAAACGCGTCTCGGAGTGATTCTTTTACTCACCAGTCTCTGCTCTCTGCGGAGAAAGACCCCTTTTCGCCTGGATTCTCAGTTCGAGTTTTCACGTACGTACAGCCACCAGTATCAGCGTCCCTGCTCGCTGCTCTCGCTCGCCAGTTCGCCGCCCTTGTAGACGGCGTCGACGTCGGTCCGGAGTGCGCTGATGTCCGCGGTGGGGTCGGCGGAGACCGCCAGCAGGTCGGCGTGGTCGCCGGGAGTGAGCGTGCCGACGTCGTCGTCGGGGAGGGTCTCGCCGGCGACGCCGGTGGCTGCGTGGATCGCCTCGATCGGGTCCATGCCGATCTCCTCGACGTACAGTTCGAGTTCCTCGGCGTTCTCGCCGTGGGGGACCAGTTCCGGGCCGATGAAATCGGTGCCGGCGGCGATGGTGACACCCGCGTCGTACGCCGCGCGGATGGCGGTCAGGTGGTCGTCGTGTGTCTCCGCAGTCTTGCGGACCGCCCACGGCGGGATGCCGTGGTCCTCGCCGTGTTCGTACAGGCGGGTTATGATCGACAGCGTCGGCACGAGGACAGCGTCGTGGTCCAGCAGCATGTCGATCGCCTCCTCGTCGAGGTAGACGCCGTGTTCGATCGTGTCGACGCCGTTCCGGAGGGCGTCCTTGATGCCGGCGGCGCCCTGTGCGTGGGCCGCGACGGGGATATCGACGCGGTGGGCTTCCTCGACGAACGCCCGGATCTCCGCGTCGGTGAAATGGCTGTGTCGTGGATCGTCTTTCTCCGAGAGCACGCCGCCGGTGGCCATGATCTTGATCACGTCGACGCCCTCGCGGATCCGTTTGCGCGCGCCCTTGCGACACGCCGTCTCGCCGTCGACGACCGACCCGGGGTCCTGGTCCGTGACCCAGCGGTGCGGGATGAAGTGTGTGTCGGAGTGGCCGCCGGTCTGTGAGAACGCCAGCCCGCTGGTGTAGAGCCGCGGCCCGGGGATCTCTCCCTCGGCGATGGCGTCGCGCAGCCCGATCCCGATCTTGCTGCTCAGGTCCCGTACTGTCGTGAACCCGGCGTCGAGCAGGTCCCGGCAGTCGACCGTCGCGCGGGCGACCCGCAGCGGCTCCTGTTCGAGTTCGGTCAGCCACGTGAACGGATCCATCTCCCGGAGTCCGGACATGTGGATGTGGGCGTCGATCAGCCCCGGCAGCACGAACTCCCCCGAGTGGTCGATCCGCTCGGCGTCGTCCGGCTCTGGCACGTCCTCGACCGGCCCGACCTCCTGCACCCGGCCGTCTTCGATCACGAGCCGGGCGTCCCGGATTGTCCCGTAGCCCGTTCCGTCGTACAGCGTCCCGCAGTCGACGTATCGGTCGGCCATGATTCCCCGATGCAACTGGAGCCGTATATCGGTATCGGCTGGTCGTGCTTTCTTTCGTGGAAAACGCATTTCGTGCTTCGCGGGGATTGATACGGTCGTGCGTGACTTTGTACCGCTATGGAATCGCGTGTTGTGTGTTTCAGCCCGTGAAACCAACGATATTGGGCCCCAGTGCTGAAACCAGTATAAGCCGACCGGCCACTCGCGGTCGAATGAAGAGAGACCGTCAAGTGAGCGAGCGGGGAGTGAGAATATCCTGCTCAGCGTGATCCGCGAGCGCGCCGAGGGCTTTCTGCGTCACAGCGGTCGTCGCGAAGACGATTCACTCTCCGAACGGACCGTCAACACCGAACTCATCAGCCAGTGCTGCAAGCTGCTCAATCACCCGCGGCGGGAGCGGAATACCTTCGGTAGCGTTCCTCTCCGCGGTACGGTGCTCTGCCTCTCCAGGCAGTAGCAGCTCCTCACCTTTCGCCGCGTCGCCGACTGGGACGTCCGGGTGGGCGTCGGCTGCTCGGACGTGCTCGACGAGCGCCTCGACCTGGTCGGCCATGCGCTCGCGGTCGCCGAACCGCGCCGGGTCGATCGCGAGGAAGCAGGCGCCGTTGGTGAACCACGCGTCGGGGTCGCGCTGGCCGGCGACCGGGCCGCCGCCGAGCAGCCCGGCGAACAGTTCCGTCATCACGGCGAGTCCGGTCCCCTTGTGACCGGCCGTCGTGCCGCCCAGTGGCCGGATCGCGCCCCAGGTGTCGCCCTCGCGGAACGAGCCCATCGCGCCGGGGTCGATCAGGGGCTCCCCCTCAGGGGTGACCGCCCACTCCGGCGGGAGGGATCGACCGTCGGCCTCGGCGGCGTCGAGCTTACCGTGTGCGACCTGCGACGTGGCCATGTCCAGCACCAGCGGGAACGGGAGCCGGTCGAACGTCGGGACGGCGCAGGTGATCGGGTTCGTCGAGAACCGCCGCGTCGTCGAGCCTGCGGGCGCGACGACCAGCCCGCCACCGGACGTGTGGACAAAGGAGAGGAAACACAGCTCCCGCTCGGCGATCGCTTCGGCCCACTCGCCGATCCGGCCGAGGTGGGTCGCGTTCCGGATGCCGACGCAGGCGAGCCCGTGCTCGCTCGCGCGCTCGGCCAGGGCGTCGACGGCAGTCCGGCCGACGACCTGGCCGAACGTGCCGTTGCCGTCGACGACGGCTGTTGCGCTATCTCCGGTCCCGTCAACCACTGTCGGCTCGGCGTCAGGGACGAGCACGCCGTCGGCGATCATCTGCCGGTACGTCGGGATCCGGAGCACGCCGTGGGAGGTGTGCCCCTTCAGGTCGGCCTCGACCAGCGACGCTGCGACCGCCTCGGCGGTGGCTGCCGGCGCGCCGACCTCCTGCAGGAGCGTACCCGCGAACGCTTCGAGTTCGGCTGCGTCGATTCTGTCCATGCCACGACGTCGGCGAGCAGCGGCATAATGGTTCGCCGGGACAGCTTCTTGTGCGTGGGCGGAGACGCCCCGGTGTATGGAGATCGGAGTCACCGTCGGGACGGTGATCGACCGCCTGGAAGCCACCGCCGCGGACTTTTCTTTCGCCGAGTTCGGGCTGGCGGAGGCCGCCGAGGACCAGAAACGCTGCCGTCAGCCAATCTCGCCGTGCTCGGCCAGGAACGTCCGAATCCGCTCAGTCGTGCGGTCCTGGCCCGCCGGTGAGAGGTAGTGACGCTCGCCAGGGAGGTTCACCGCGTCCACGAGCGACGGGAGGTCGCGGCGCGCGCGCCGGCAGGTCCGCCGGCCGGGGAACACCGGGTCGCGCTCGCCGGTGATCACCAGCGCCGGCGCGTCGAAGTCGGCGAGGGCGTTCCGGCCGTCCGGGCCGGGGAACTCGCCCGGCAGCGCGTCCTCCCGGATCGCTTTCCCGATGGTGTCGACGACGACCGGGTCGACGGCGCGGACCGACTGGGTGAACATCGGTGCGAGCGCCCCCGTGAGCAGCGCGCGCTGGCCCAGCAGCCGGTAGCCGAACGAGGGCCCGATGATCCGCGCGAGGTTCGGCGACGGCGCCGTCCGGAACCCCGAGGGGACGACCAGCGACGCCGGGCCGATCCGGTCGGGCGCGCGGGCGGCCGCCTCCAGCACGACGCCACCGCCGTGGGAGACGCCGACCGTCGCCGGCCGGTCAAGATCGAGGCTGTCGAGCAGATCGAGCACCCACGCGCCGTACTCGGCCGGCGGGTGGGCGACGCTCTTGCCGGCCTGGCCCGGCGTGTCAGGTGCGAGGATGCGGTACTCGTCGGCGAGCGCCTGCACCCACGACAGCGTCACCGGGTTCGTGAGAGTGCTCCCCTGGAACAGCACCACCGGCTGGGCGTCCGGGTCGCCGGCCGTCAGCAGGTGGGTCCGGCCCGCGCGGGTGTCGACCCAGGCATCGCTCACGTCGATGTCCAGAAGCGACTCGACCGCCCGGTCGTACAGCTCCGCAAACGGCGACTCCGCTGGCGATTCCTCGGCGTCAACTCCGCGGGAGGTGTCGTCAGCTCCGCGGGACGTGTTGTCGGTCATACGTTCGCACTCACTCGGCTCATTCGATCTGGAGCTGGCCGCCCGACCCGCCCTCATCGGCGGCGTGCTCGTCCCACTCGAGTTCGAACTCGATGCTCAGCTCCTTCGGGCCGTCCGTGGGCCCCTCGCGCTCGGCTTTCACCTCGAACGTCGGGGGGGCGGGCGGCGTCATCGTCACGGAGTCGCCGCCGGCCGAGAGGGTGATCGACTCCCCTCCGTCGAGGTTGTCCGAGACGGTCCACAGAAACGACGCGATCTGCTCCCTGCTCTGGTCGCTCTCGGATTCGAACAGCACTTCTTCAGGCATACTTCCCGGTAGGAGTCCCGGGAGGATAAACAGTGGTGTCCACACCACAGACCCGAACCAGCGACGGCAGAGACGGACGGGGGCGTCGACGCTGACGTCGACGTCGGGACCAACGTCGCGGGAGAGGCGCCGGATGTCGAGCCCACGGTCGAAATCTTTCGGCATCGGGGGATCATCGCCCTGCTGGTGCCGCTGTTCGGCGACGGTCTTCGGCCAGATCGGAGTTGCTGGTGTTATCTGGAAACAGGCGCAAGACCCCTCCCTCAAGGAGTGCCGGGCTTTCGGCCCCCGGCGGAAGCACGGTGGTTGATCGGTAGTGGAACCAGGCCATCCGGCGCACAAACCGACAGTGTTTCACGGGTCGAATCCCTGGCAACGGTAACGAATGAGCCGCGACTTCATCGAGGTACGTGGGGCCGAAGAGCACAACCTCAAAGACGTCGACGTGGAGGTGCCCCGGGAGGAACTGACGGTCGTCACGGGGCTGTCGGGGTCGGGGAAATCCTCGCTGGCGTTCGAGACCATCTACGCGGAGGGCCAGCGCCGCTACATCGAGTCGCTGTCGGCGTATGCCCGCAACTTCCTCGGACAGATGGACAAGCCACAGGTCGAGAACGTCGAGGGCCTGTCGCCTGCCATCTCGATCGACCAGAAGAACGCCGCCAACAACCCCCGCTCGACGGTCGGGACGGTCACCGAACTCCACGACTATCTGCGCCTCCTCTACGCGCGGGTCGGGACGCCGCACTGCCCGGAATGTGGCCGCGAGGTCGACGACCAGAGCGCCCAGCAGATGGTCCGCCGCCTGCTGGAGGCGCCGGAGGGCACCCGCGCGAAGATCTGTGCCCCCGTCGTCCGCGACCAGAAGGGCGCCTTCGAGGAGCTGTTCGACGACCTCGTGAGCGAGGGGTACACCCGCGTCGAGGTCGACGGCGAGCGCTACGACCTCACCGTCGATCACCGTCAGACGACATCCGACGAGCCCTCGGGCGCCGCCCGAGGACGGCCGGACCTCGACGAGAACTACGACCACACCGTCGACGTGGTCGTCGACCGCGTCCGGATCAGCGAGGACGCCCGCTCGCGGATCACCGACTCCGTCGAGACCGCACTGGAGGAGTCCGACGGCGTCCTCAAGGTGATCTTCCCCGACCCCGAGGGCGTCGACGTCGGCGGCGCGACCGCCCGCTCGACCGGGGACCTCGCCGACAGCGAGGCCGACGACGCGGCCGCGGCGGACGACCGCCTTGTCGTCGAGTTCTCCGAGGACCTCGCCTGCAACCACTGCAACATCGACATCAGCGAGATCGAGACCCGCTCGTTTTCGTTCAACAGCCCCCACGGCGCCTGCCCGGAATGTGAAGGGATCGGCTCGACCAAGGAGGTCAGCGAGGACCTCGTGATCGAGGACCCCTCCAAGCCGCTGAAGCACGTCTTCGAACCCTGGAGCTACAACCGGACCTACTACTCCCGCCAGCTCGACAACGTCGCCGAGCATTTTGGCGTCTCGCTTTCCACGCCGTTCGAGGACCTTGACCCGGAGATCCGCCGGCAGTTCCTCTACGGCACCGACAGCCGCGTCCACTTCGAGTGGACGACCAAAAACGGCACTCGCGAGAAGACCGAGCGCTTCGAGGGCGTGCTCCCCAACCTGGAGCGCCGCCACGTCGAAACTGACAGCGACCGCGCGCGCGAGCATATCGAGGAGTACATGGCCGTCACGACCTGCCCGGCCTGCGAGGGCACCCGGCTCAAAGCGGAATCCCGCGCTGTGCTCGTCGACGGCGTCTCCGCGAGCGACGCAAACGGAGACTCGTCGGAGGTTTCCTCCAACGGCGTCTCGATCACCGAGGTCAATCAGATGTCGATCGGCGACGCCCTCGACCACTTCGAGGGGATGGAGGCGACCCTCGACGCCCGCGACACCAAGATCGCCGAGGAGATCTTAAAGGAGATCCGCGCCCGCCTCGGGTTCATGTGCGAGGTCGGCCTGGAGTACCTGACGCTGGATCGGGAGGCGTCGACGCTCTCCGGCGGCGAGAGCCAGCGCATCCGGCTGGCGACGCAGATCGGCTCCGGCCTCGTCGGCGTGCTGTACGTGCTGGACGAGCCCTCGATCGGCCTCCACCAGCGGGACAACGATCGCCTGCTGAACACCCTCGAAGAGCTGCGGGACATCGGCAACACCCTGATCGTCGTCGAACACGACACCGAGACGATGCGCCGCGCGGACAACATCATCGACATGGGGCCTGGCCCCGGCAAGCGCGGCGGCAAGATCGTCGTCAACGGCTCGATGGCAGAGGTGCTGGAAAGCGAGGAGAGCGTCACCGGTGACTACCTGGCCGGCGAGAAGGCGATCCCGGTGCCCGAAGAGCGCCGCGAGCCCGACCGAGGGGAGGGCTCGGATGGAGCGAGCGGCGACACCGGAGCCGCGAGCCGCGAGCCCGACGGCCACCTGACGATCCGCGGCGCCCGCCAGCACAACCTCGCTGACCTCGACGTCGAGCTCCCGGTCGGCTGCTTCACCGCCATCACCGGCGTCTCGGGGTCGGGCAAGTCGACGCTGATGCACGAGGTGTTGTACAAGGGGCTGGCCCGCGAGATGAACGACAACACGAGCGTCGACCCCGGCGAGCACGACGCCATCGAGGGGCTGGAAAACGTCGAGACGGTCCGCCTGATCGACCAGTCGCCGATCGGGAGGACGCCCCGCTCCAACCCCGCGACCTACACCAACGTCTTCGACTTCGTCCGCGAGCTGTACGCCGAAACGGATCTCGCGAAACAGCGCGGCTACGAGAAGGGCCGGTTCTCCTTCAACGTCAAGGGCGGCCGCTGCGAGGCCTGCGGCGGCCAGGGCACCGTCAAGATCGACATGAACTTCCTCTCGGACGTCCACGTCCCCTGCGAAGAGTGTAACGGCGCCCGGTACAACGACGAGACGCTGGACGTTACCTTCAAAGGCAAAAACATCGCGGACGTCCTCCAGATGAGTGTCGACGAGGCGTACGACTTTTTCGAGAGTCATAGTCAGCTCCGCCGGCGCCTCAAACTGCTGCAGGACGTCGGCCTGGGCTACATGCGGCTGGGTCAGCCCTCGACGACGCTTTCCGGCGGCGAGGCCCAGCGGGTGAAACTCGCCGAGGAGCTGGGAAAGAAAGACACGGGCGAGACGCTGTACCTGCTCGACGAGCCGACGACGGGGCTACATCCACACGACGAACGCAAGCTCATCGACGTCCTCCACCGCCTGACCGACGAGGGCAACACGGTCGTCGTGATCGAGCACGAACTCGACCTCGTGAAAAACGCCGACAACATCGTCGACCTCGGGCCGGAGGGCGGCGAGAACGGCGGCGAGGTCGTCACGACGGGCACGCCCGAAGAGGTCGCCCGCGTCGAGGAGTCCTACACCGGGCAGTATCTCCGGGACCTGTTGCCGGACGTGGACCTGAAAGGGCCGCGCGCCGACCGGGAGCTCGTGTTCGACACGGATGACGGCACGAGCGGGACCGGCGACGGCGAGCAGGCGACCGGGGCTGGCGACGACTGATAGTGATTATCACGAATATATCTTCGGTGGAGGGACGAGACGAAGCGAGCAGCTACCGCATGTCCTCGCCGCCGTTGACGTTCAGCGTCTCGCCGGTGACGAACGTCGCGTCCCGGAGGTACGCGATCGCCTGGGCGATGTCCTCGGGCTGGCCGTAGCGGTCGACGGGGATCGCTTCGAGTTCCTCGGCTTTCTCCTCGGGCGTCCGGTCGGCAGTCATGTCCGTCTCGACGTGGCCCGGCGCGACTGCGTTGACGCGAATTTCCGGGGCGAAGTCACGGGCGTGGCTGCGGGTCAGCGAGACGAGCGCGCCCTTCGAGGCGGCGTAGTGGCACTCGATCGGCGCGCCGGTGTGGGCGAGAATCGAGGAGACGTTCATGACCGAGGGGTCGTCCCCCGACCCGCGGAGGTGCGGCAGGGCGGCTTTGGTGACGGTGAACGCCGAGTTGACGTTGACGTCCATCACGCGGTCGAAATCGTCGGGATCGAGGTGCTCGGTGTAGACGTGCTGGTCGATCCCGGCGTTGTTCACGACGTGGTCGACGCCGCCGAACGCGTCGGCAGCCTCGGCGACGAGGCGCGCAGCGGCGTCCGGATCGGCGACGTCGGCGCCGACGACGACCGCATCCTGCCCGCGGTCGCGGACCGCGTCGGCGACGTCCTCGGCCTGCCCCTCGCTCGTGTGGTAGTTGACGGCGATGTCGTAGCCGTCGGCTGCGAACTGCAGTGCGGTTGCGCGCCCGAGTCCGCGCGAGGATCCGGTGACGATCGCTGCTGGCATACCCGCACAACTGTCCGGACGCCCTTTGGCGTTGCGGCTCCGGCGGCAGTCGGTCCCCCCTCGCGGCGTCCGGGGTGCGTCCGCCGCTATTCGACTTCGAGTTCGAACTGTTCGTGTTCCTTGGCGGGGTTGAGCACGACGCTGGTGTTGGACTCTTTGATCTCGGGATTGGTCAGCAGTTCCTTGATCGTATCGTTCATGTCGTCGGTGTCGCGGAACTTGCCGATGGCGACGAGGTCGTGGTCGCCAGTCGTCTCATAGACGCTGACCATCTGCGGGTGCTCTGTGAGCGTCTCTGTCACGTCGATCAGCGCGCTGCCCTCCACTTTGAGCTGGAGGATCGCGGTGACGTCGTACCCCAGCGCGTCGTAGTCGATCTTCGGCGTGTACCCCCGGATGATCCCCTCCTCCTCGAGGTCCGAGAGGTGGTTCGAAACCGTCGTGACCGAGACGTCCAGATCCTCCGCCAGGCTCCGCAGACTCGCGCGCCCGTCGCCGAGTAGCTCATTCACCAACTTTCGGTCCAGATTTTCGTACGTCATCAATGGTGCCAACGCACCGGGGGCTTTATAATTTTACGAATATACAAAAATTCTGCGTCACAGCAAGGATTGCATAGTCGAAATCCTTTTTGTGGGTGTAGACCGCCTGATTAGCTGTCGAAAGATGACAACAAACGCCATTTCAGACGATGCGGAAGAGGTACTAGAGAAGATCGACGAGGAGGACGTCGACTTTCTCCGGCTCCAGTTTACGGACATTCTGGGGACAGTCAAGAACGTCTCGATTCCGGCAGACCAGGCCGAGAAAGCGTTCACTGAAGGGATCTACTTCGACGGCTCCTCGATCAACGGGTTCGTTCGGATCCAGGAGTCGGACATGCGGCTCGATCCGGAACCCAATACGTTCGCGGTGCTGCCGTGGCGCAACAGCGAGAAGGTGACCAGCGCGCGGCTGATCTGTGACGTGATCGACACGTCGACCGACCAACCGTTCAGCGGCGACCCGCGGCGGGTCCTGAAGAACGCGCTCGACCGTGCCGAGGAGCTCGGCTACACGGTCAACGCCGGCCCCGAGCCGGAGTTCTTCCTGTTCGAGGAGGACGAGAACGGCCGCGCGACGACGACGACCCACGACAGCGGCGGCTACTTCGACCTCGCGCCGAAAGACCTCGCGCAGGACGTCCGCGGCGACATCATCTACGGGCTCGACGAGATGGGCTTCGAGGTGGAGGCGAGCCACCACGAGGTCGCCGAAGGCCAACACGAGATCGACTTCAAGTACGCCGACGCGCTCACGACGGCGGACAACATCGCGACGTTCCGTTCGGTCGTGCGCGCCATCGCTTCCCAGCACGACCTGCACGCGACGTTCATGCCCAAGCCGATCCCGCACATCAACGGCTCGGGGATGCACACTCACCTCTCGCTGTTCGAGGAGGACGGGACCAACGCGTTCCACGACGAGGACGACGAGTTCTCCCTCTCGGAGACCGCCTACGGCTTCCTGGCGGGCATCCTGGAGCACGCGCCGGCGATCTCGGCGGTGACGAACCCGACGGTCAACAGCTACAAGCGCCTCGTCCCCGGGTACGAGGCGCCGATCTACATCGCATGGTCGGACGTGAACCGCTCGGCGCTGGTCCGCAAGCCCGCGGCCCGCGTCCCGGCGGCCTCGCGCATCGAGTTCCGCGCGCCAGACCCGTCGTGTAACCCCTACCTCGCGCTGGCGGTCATGATCCACGCCGGCCTGGACGGCGTCGAGAACGACCTCGACTGCCCCGATCCGGTCCGGGAGAACATCTACGACTTCGACGAGGAGAAACGCGAGGAGTACGGCATCGACACGCTGCCGGCCAACCTCGGCGACGCCGTCGACGCGCTCGAGGACGACGAGGTCGTCTACAACGCGCTCGGTCCGCACGTCTCCGAGAAGTTCGTCGAGGCCAAGCGCCAGGAGTTCAGCGAGTACATCGCCGAAGTGTCGGAGTGGGAACTCGACCGCTACCTCGAGACGTTCTGACGTCGTCGATCGCACCTGTTTTTCTTGCTGTGGCGCCCGGACAGCGCCGCTCCCGAAGACTGCGGAGCCGGTCCCGTGGTTCAGCAGTCGTCTCGACAGCGCCGCCGCTACCGGAGATTCCGGAGGCGGTCGAGAATCCGGCCGGGGAGGCCGACCGTCGTCGTCACGATGCCGACGATCACCATCAGCGCGTACAGGCCAAGCGTCGACAGCCAGATCACGAGCATCGCAAGCACCGCCCAGACGCCGCTCAGGAAGTAGAACCCGCCGAGCGTCATCGCGGTGCCGTACAGCAACACCAGGTACGGTCCCCAGCCGCGGGCGTGGCCGCGTCGGACCCGGCGACGGACGTACCGCTTGAGGTCGCTCTCGAGCTCGTCTTTGTGGACGGTCCGACCCTCGATCTCCTCCTCGAACGCCTCGATCTCCTGGCGGAGGTCGTCGAGGTCGTCGAGCGTGGCGACGTCCGCGCGCCGCGTCGGATCCCTGTCCGGCTCGTCCGGGCCGCCCGCAGGCCCGTCGTCCGGCCCGCCGACGCCATCGCCGTCCGGTCCGTCGACACCCTCGTCGCGGGCCGATTCGTCGTCCGGGTCGCCCGCAGGCCCGTCAGCTTCGGTCATGGTCCTTCGTTGCTCGGATGCTCGTAGCGATCACTGTTGTAGTTGCCGGTCTTAGGCGCGATCGGCGATGACGACGTTCAGCGCGGCACCGACGAGCAACACCAGCCCGCACGACCGCCCGGTTGTCGGCTGTCGGTTGCCGCCAGTGTCACCGAAGCCCGAAAGTATATACCGTGGTGTGCCATCACACCACACAGTATGGGTGACTGGAGGGAGCCATCGGCAGACGACAAGCGCGTGAGAGCAACGCGGTCGCCCGACGACGGCGCGCTGGACGCCACGGGCGCCTACGAGGACGAGGACGCGCTGGTGCTGTACGACACGGAGAACCCGCTGGCCTGGGTCCAGGCGACCGACGCGGTCGAACTCAACGAGATACGGTGACGGCGGCCGGACCGCCGCGTCGCCCGGCCGTCACGTGAGGGCTGGGCGGCGGGTTCCGGACCCGGCCGAGATCCGAACCGATTTTGCGCTGACGCACCAACACGGGGGTGTGAGCGACTCGTCCGCGAGTGATCCCCCGGATCCGACGCCGGCCGACGTCTCCCCGGAGACGCCCGAGCAGGACGTGCCGTCCCCGGAGGTGCCGTCCCCGGAGGTGTCGACGCCGGCCGACAACTACCAGCAGGTCGATCCGGAGCTGCGGACACGCTTCTGGAAGGTCGTGGCGCTGCTGAAGATCGCGATCATCGTCTGTACGATCGGCAGCCTCGTCGCGCTGTTCTGGGGCGACTACTCGCTGGCCGCCCGCCTGCTCGTTCCCGGCGCCGCCGCGCTCGGCTACGCCTGCTACCGCGCCTACCGGCTCAAAACCAGGGTCGACGCCGGCGAGTTCGACCACGATCTCGACGAGGAAGGCGGTGAACCCGGTGACGACACCGGCGCGGCGGGGACGGCGGAAGCGACAGACGGGGAGAGAACTGCGGACGACACTGACGCGGAGGGTGAGGACCGATGACGGCACGGCAGACCGTCGAGGACGAGGCAGGGAACCGGTTGCTGTTGCTCAAGAAATCTGCCGAGTCGAGCCTGGTGCGCGATCCCGCGACGGGGGAGACGGAGTATCGTCCGACGGCGTCGCTCGAGCCGGTCGACGAACCGCCGCTCCGGACCGCCGCACGCTCGCTCCCGCCCGAGCTCCGGACACTGCTTTCCGCCGTCCCCGACGAGCGCGCGCTGGGGCTGTTACTCGAACTCGACGCCGACGGCCCGCTGGCCGTCCGGACGCTGCTGTCGGCGTACGACCTCTGTGAGAGCGACCTCCACGGGCTGCTCGCGGAGTTCCGGGCGGCGGGGCTGCTCGCCGAGACGACCATCGCCGGCGAGCGTGGCTACGAGACGACGCCGGCCGCGAGCGACGCGCTCGCAGTGCTCCGCAACCGCTGAGTCCTACTCCTCACGCACACCGGTTCCGCGCGAGCGCCGGCCAGGTAGCTAGCCCCGCCCAGGCCGGCCAGCGCGGCGGGGGTGCCGAAGCCGGTGCCGTCGCCGTCCGGCCGGTCGACGACCGAGGGCGCCCACGCGACCGGGCTGTCTGTCCCGCAGCGCCACTGCTGGCGGCCCGTCTCCGCGTCAACGGCCAAAAAAGGCGAGTTCAGAACGCAAGGCGATCGAACAGCGGTACGCGAATCGGCAGGTTGGTCAGTCAGTGGGTGAGTAGGTCGGCTCGAGCCGGCCTTGTCTCGCGGCGAGGCCGCTCGACTTGACGAGGTCTTCGACCTCGCTCACATAGCGCCGCCCATACCGCCCATACCCCCCATGCCGCCCATGCCGCCGCCCATACCGCCGGGGCCACCGGGACCGCCGGGGCCGCCCTCGTCCTCGTCGTCGTCGCTGCCGCCGCCCTTGAGGTCGCCAGCGGCGATCACGTCGTCGATGCGCAGCAGCATGACGGCCGCCTCGGTGGCGGACTCGATGGCCTGGGTTTTGACGCCCAGCGGTTCGACCGCTTCCTCGCTCATGTCGGCGACCTCACCCGTGTAGGCGTTGAGGCCGTAGGTCGTGTTGCCGGCGTCGTGCTCGCTGCGGAGCTCGACCAGCGAGTCGATGGGGTCGAGCCCGGCGTTCTCGGCGAGCGTACGCGGGATGACGTCGATGGCGTCCGCAAAGGCCTCGATGGCGAGCTGCTCGCGGCCGCCGACGCTGTCGGCGAAATCGCGCAGCTGCAGGGAGAGCTCGGTCTCCGGCGAGCCGCCGCCGGCGACGACCTTGCCCTCGTCGAGCGTCGCGGCGACGACGCCCAGCGCGTCATCGATGGCGCGCTCGACCTCGTCGACGACGTGCTCGGTGCCGCCGCGGAGGATCAGCGTGACCGCCTTGGCGTCCTCGACGTCCTCGACGAAGATCTTCTCGTCGCCGGCGAGTTCCTTCTCGGTGACGGAGCCGGCGAAGCCGAGGTCGTCGGCCGTCAGGTCGACGACGTTCGAGACGACGCGACCGCCCGTCGAGCGCGCGAGCGCACCGATGTCGGACTTCTTGGCGCGGCGGACCGCCAGGACGCCCTCCTGGGCGAGGTAGTGCTGGGCCATGTCGTCGATGCCCTTCTGGCAGAAGACGACGTCAGCACCGGAGTCGACGACGGCGTCGACCATCTCGCGGATCTGCTCCTCCTCCTGGTCGAGGAACTCCTGGAGCTGGTCCGGATCGGAGACGTTGACTTCGGTGTCGATCTCCGTCTCGGGGACCTCGATCGCGGTGTCCAGCAGCGCGATGTCGGCGTCCTCCTTGAACTTGGGCATGTTCTCGTGGACGCGGGATTTGTCCACGATAACGCCCTCGACGAGGTCGGACTCGTCGATGGAGCCGCCGACGATCGCCTCGACCTGGACGTTGTCGGTGTCGACGCCGTCCTCGTCGGCGACCGCCTGGATGGCCCGGACGACCAGCTCGGCGAGCCAGTCCTTCGAGCCCTCGGCGCCCTTGCCGGTCATCGCCGTCGAGGCGACGCTCTCGAGGGTCTCGGCGTCCTCGGCGTCGACCTCGATCGAGATGTCCTCGACGATCTGCTTGGCTTCCTCGGCGGCCTGGCGGTACCCCTGGGCCAGGATCGAGGCGTGGATGTCCTGGTCCAGCAGGTCCTCGGCCTTCGAGAGGAGTTCGCCGGCGATCACGACCGCGGTGGTCGTGCCGTCGCCCACCTCGTCCTCCTGGGTCTGGGCGACCTCGACGACCATGTTGGCCGCCGGGTGCTCGATGTCCATCTCGTCGAGAATAGTGACGCCGTCGTTCGTGACGACGACGCTGCCCGTCGAATCGACGAGCATCTTGTCCATCCCTTTCGGACCGAGTGTGGTCCGTACGGACTCCGCCACGGCCGTGCCGGCCGTGATGTTCATCGACTGTGCGTCTTTCCCGGATGTCCGCTGACTTTCCTCCGAAAGGACGATGAGGGGCTGGTTACCCATCTGCTGAGCCATAGTCAAACGTAGATTGATTGTGATTCTATATAAAACTACTGGTTACGGACAGTCCAACCGGCCAGCGCACCCCGATACTGTGTCTGTTATACACTCACATACATTTTCTTTATAAGTGGCTTGTGGGGAGTCTTGGGCCCTCGGGCGGCGGAGCCGATCAGGCGGAACGGTCGTCCAGGCCGTTTCGGCCACAACTTTACTACGCCTGGGGTGTCATCCTTCCTGCGTAGCAGACCAGGGAAAGAATGGGCTGGACGTTGACGCCGCTGTCAGTCGTCGTCTTCGTCAGCGGAGCAGTCTCGCTGGCGGTTGCAGTCGCCGCCCTCCGGGAGCGACCGGATCCGATGGCCTGGCCGCTGGCCGTGTTGATGATCGCGACAGCCGGCTGGTCGATCCCACACGCGATCAGTTTCGGGTTCACTGACATCGACCAGGTGTCCGTTTTCATCCGTATTTTGACGGTCTCCGCACCGATCGTTCCGGTCGCGTACCTGGTGCTGGCGATGAAGTACGCCGGATACGGCCGGTACCTGCACCGGTGGGTGTACGCCCTGCTCCTGGCGGTTCCGTTCGGGACCGCGGTCACAGTGTGGACCAACGACGCTCACCACCTGTACTGGCGGTCGGCGACGGTCGAGCAGGTCGGCAACGTGTCGGTGTACGTCTCCGAGGCCGGTCCGTGGTACTGGATCAGTCTCGCGTACGGCTACTCCCTGCTCGCGATATCGTTTGCCATCTTCGGGGCAGTGGCGATCAACTCGGACCGGATCTACCGGAAACAGTCGGTGCTGATGTTCGTGGCCGGATTCATTCCGACCCTCGCGAACGTCCCGGTCGCGCTCGAGTTGGACATTGCGCCGCCGGTCGATCCCACCTCCTCGACGCTCGCACTCTCGGGGGTGTTGTTCGCGCTGGCGCTGTTCCGCTACGACCTGCTGGACCTCTCGCCGGCCGCCTACCGGAACGTCCCCGGCGTGTTCGGCGACGGCATGCTCGTGTTCGACGGCGAGAAACGGCTCGTCGAGGCCAACGATCACGCTAGACGCATCCTCGACGCCGACCTCGACATCGGCACGACGGCCGACGGGGTGTTCGACGCGCCAGTCGAGGAGCTCGACGGCACTGTCGTGACGACGATGGAAGACGTCCGGCGGTTCTACAACGTCCAGTACTCGCCGCTGTCGGACCATCGCGAGGAGGTCATCGGCCACGCTGTCGTCATGCGCGAGGTGACCGAACTCAAAGATCACGAGCAGCGCCTGAGCGTCACCAACCGCATCCTCCGGCACAACCTCCGCAACGAACTCACGATCATCCTCGGCGAGGCCGACCAGCTCGCCACGGCCGACATCGACCGGACCACGTCTGTCGAGCGGATCCTCGAGGCCGGCGAACGCCTTCAGGACGTCAGCGAGAAGGCCCGGCACATCCAGGCGTCGATGCGCTTTGACGACGCCGCGCTCGTCTCCTGTGACCTGGTGTCGGTCGTCGAATCGATCGTCGAAACGTACCGCGGGGAGTTCCCCGAGGCCGAGGTCAGCCTGGACGCACCCGAGCGCGCGTTCGTCCTGGCGAGTGACTACAATGCTCTCGAGACGGCCGTCAGGAACGTCGTCGAGAACGCCCTGGAGCACAACGACAACGACAGCCCCACCGTGGCGGTCACTGTCGAGGTGGTCGACGGCGGGGTACGGCTGTCGGTCGCCGACGACGGGCCGGGTATCCCGGAGTCGGAACAGGAGATCCTGCGGGACGGCCACGAAACGCAGCTCGAACACGGGAGCAGCCTCGGGCTCTGGCTGGTGTACTGGCTCGTCTCGGCGATGGGCGGGAAAGTTTCCTTCGCGGACCGCGAGCCCCGCGGGACCGTCGTCACGCTCACGTTCCGCGGGTCCGAGGAGCCGCCGTCGGAGTCCGCGGCCGACCCGGCCCGCCGGTTGGCCCCCAAGTCGATCGAAACCGACTGATACTGGTGGCTGTACGTACGTGAAAACTCGAATTGAGAATCCAGGCGGAACGGGTCTGTCTCCGCAGAGAGCAGAGACTGGTGAGTAAAAGAATTACAGCCACTAGTATGATATACACCCGAACGTGATTTGTCTAAGATATTCGACTTCGCACGTTTATATGGAGCCGTTGGAGTGAACGAAGAGATGGTCAATCTCTTCCATCAACCTGTCAAGGTCGCGGTCTGATCGCTGGCGTACCCACGAGAAAAGGTTGTAGCCGCGAGCGGAGCCGTTCGTCGTCGGTGTCCAGCGCCACGGTACACAGAAGCGAGTCGTACTCGACGACGCCCGTGGGCGTCAATTTCGGCAGGTGGCGCTGGAACAGCGCCTCGCGGTGGGTCGTGACGGCCTCGTCGGCGACCGCGTCCTCCGGGACGCCGGCCTCGCGCGCGGCCAGCGCACGCGCCAGGTCGTCGACGGTCGCTGGGTCCTCACGTGCGGCCAGATGCGACAGGACCGCCCGACATCCCTCGTCGGCCACCAGGTCCTCGATGACGTCCTCGGGCAACCCCGCCGGCCCCTCCGTCACCCTCTCCTTGTCAGACGGTACCAATGTTCGTAGCTCTACAACGGGCCGACTCAAGTATGTGTCGCGGCAGCTACCGACGGGCCAGGCCCCCGGATCGTGCGCTGTACCACTCTATCGAAAACGAGGGACTGCGGCGCGATCGGTGGATCTGACTGGTTCCTCGCGCCTGATGCCCGGTCGTTCCACGCCTGGCTCTCACTTTCCTTCGAACAGGGGCCTGCCTGGGAACGCCGTCGACCGAGCGTTTCGTCTGGTCGACCCAGACTACTGTGGGACCCACCTCCGGCGGTTTTTTGAGAGATGTGTCGAATCAGGAGCCCTCTCGTTCGCTGCCGTCACGCTGCTGGAGACCCCGCGGTCTGTTGGGTCCTCACTTCGGGGATGGCGTACACCGGGGACGCCGGCGGGGGAGACCGTCCTCGGCCCTCGGGCCCTGCAGTTCGTCGCGTTCCTCTGTTTGCCCTCCATGACGATATGGTGACGCCTCACGCGTGGGGACGGACGCTACTCCTCCGGACAGTAGACGCCGGTCTCGAAGTTGCCACAGGTTAGCTCGACCACGTAGCTCTCGACCAGCGAAAAATCGGCATCGACGGCCGGTCCGTCGAAGAACTCCATGACGCTCTCCTCGCCGGGGGCGGGCTCCTTGTTCTCGGAACCCCAGCTCCCGATGCTGGTGAGTATCGATTCGTCGGTCTCGTACAGTTTGAAATCGATCGCGTGGTCGACCAGCGTGGCAGTCTCGTCCCCGACGTTACGGACGGTCACGGTACCCGAGAAACTCTCCTCGCCGACGGCAGCCTCGTGGTCGACCACTTCGAGGCCGGTGAGGTCGTTGCTCGCTTCGCCTGATAACTCCCGTGTCAGCGTTTCTTCGCCCTCTTCGGTTGGCGTGCTGTCGTCCCCGCTTTCGGTGCTACCGTCGTCGGTGGTCTCGCCGTCTCCGTCGCTCCCGCCGGTGTCGTCCCCACTACTGTCTTCATCCCCAGCAGTGTCGCCGCCGTCACCACCGTCAGTCGTCGACACCCGGATCGATTTGTCCCCGGAGTTCTCGTCTGTGAACTCCGCGAGTTCGATAGGGTCGTCGAGGTCGGCACCGTCAACGAACAGCCACCTGTCGACCCTGTCGCGACTCGATGTCGTTTCCCTGGCCGTTCCTTCCTGGTGGTGAGTAACGGTGATATCGAACGACTCGTCCAGGGGCCCGATCGCACCGCCGTCGGTTAGGCTGGTGTCACCTGACCACCCCCACACCACCGAGATGGAATCGTGCCATTCGGTGCCATCGACACCCTGGAAGGTCATGACTGCAGCGCCACCGGTCCCACCGTCCGGACTGTCGTGGACGACGACGAGACTCCGGTCGCTCGTTGCGGTATTCCGGTAGACGAACGAGATGGTGGCGTCTGTGACCTCCATCCCGTCGACCAGGGCCGAACTGTTCTGTGTCTCTGTATCGAACCCGTAATACTCCTCGATGGACAGATCGCTCTCGACGGACGCCACACAGTGTATCGTCTCATCTGGGCCTTCGACGACGATTCCCGTGTCGGCGCACCGTGCCGCGGCTGTCTCGGTTTCGGTTCGGGTGGCGGTTTCAGTCTCGGTTCGAGTGGCCGTTTCGGTCTCGGTCCGGGTGGCCGTCTCCGTGGCTGTCCCCGGCTCCGTCCTCGTTTCGGTGGCCGTCGCCGTCC